>JASFKQ010000051.1:0-19880 GCA_050118555.1 Lysobacterales bacterium | reverse complement strand
CCGGGATCCATCCGTGCAAAATCCACGTGGTACTTGAACAGGCCGCCGTCCAGCAGTTCGATTTCCGGGCGGGTGGCGGTAAAGAACGGCTGCGCCAGGCCGCTGTCCGCGTAGCCCAGGTATTCCGGCGTCAGCGGCAGGTGTATGGTGCGCCGCGTGCCGTCCGGCATCTCCCCGGCGAACAGGTTGAACAGGATGAAGAAAGCGGTCTGGCTGCCATTGGAGATCGCGATATTGTCCTCGCCGAGATCCCAGCCATACTCGGCGGCGAGCAGCGCGGCCACACGGCGCCGGAACAATCGATCCCCCTGTGGTTCCTGGTAGCGCCCGAGCAGGAGATGCCGCTGATCAGGGTCCGCCAGCACGGCTTCCAGGCGTTGCCGGAAAACCGCTTCGATTTCTGGCACGCGGCCGGGATTGCCCCCGCCCATCATGATCATATCCGGATGTTCGTGCAGCGCGCTGCCGAGATCCTGCATCAGGCCGACGATGCCGGACTCGCCGGCGCATTTTTCTCCAAAAGACGAAAATCGCATGGTTCTCGATACCGCTCCCCGCGTAAAAAAAGCCTGCGGACCGGAGTCCGCAGGCTTTCAGTGTATACCCGCTGGCGGGTGTATTTCAGTCTAGCTAAATCGCCTGAATGCGAAGAAGCCCAGGCCCAGGGTCAGCAGCACGAGCAGCACCATGCCAGTTCGGCCGATGGCCGGAACGCCCTCGAAGAACGCGGTGAACGTGATCGTGCACTCCTGATCCCCGCCACCGAGCTCAACGTGGATAACGTCCTCGCAGCCACTCGCCTCGACGGCCGACTCCAATGCTTCATAGCTCACTGTGCAGTCCGATCCGCCATCCCAGTACGGTACGACGGCGACATTGCGGGAATAATCGCCCACGATATCCCATCCCCAGCTGGCCGGACCGCTCCCGACCGGGCTGCACTCGAGATTCGCCTGGGCGATTTGGGCGATGTCGTTGGGAATCCCGCCGAAGTCCCAGACGGCGTTGATCGTGACGGTGACCGGCTCCGCGGTATTACGGACGTAACAGGCAAGCCCGGCTGCGTCCGGAAGGTCCTCGAAGGTGCAGCCGTCGGAGCTTTCGTTCAGATCCTGGTCGTAATAAACAGCTGAATATCCCGCTGGCACGACTTCTGTCACCGTGCAGTCCGTTTCGTCAATCTGGTAGTTCTCCAGATTGAAGATGACCGTCTCGCCTTCGCTGATATCGAATTCGTTCTGAAGCGGCTGGCCACCATTGCACTCGATGTTGACATGGACCGGCTCCGTGCTGTCGTCGGTGAAGTCTTTGGCCACGAGGATTCTGGCGATTCCGGGCTCACCATTAGGCGGCGCGGGCCACTCGTCGTCAACGACGCACACGTCCAGGGCCTCGCCAGCGCAGATGCCGTCCCATGAAACGTCGCAGCAGAAGGAATCGATCGCGCAAACGGTGTTCTCGCACTGCTGGTCGTCACAGCCCGGCGTCCCGTTGGCAATAAAACAATCACTGCCGGGGGCAGCCTGGAGACTGCTGCCGGAAAGGTCCACCAACGGCTTTCCGTCACGGCCAACCAACGGCTGATCGGCCGCCAGGGCCTGCACCGCTATCATTACACTCAGCGCAGCCACAGCGGCGCGCAGAAGACTCCCAAATCTTCCACTCATTTGTTTTTCTCCACTCCTCAGTTTGTTGATCGATTCACGACATCGATCCGTCGGGAGTCTACCACAGGCTTTCGCGATCGGATACGATCCCCCATCGCATGCCGCGCTGGCCAGGAACCCACGGGAAGATGCTGTACAAGAAACGCGCATTCATCATCATGGTGCTGATAGCCGGGCTGCTGGCCAATTTCTGGCTGGGTTCCCGCTATCCCGCCATCGATGAAAAAGCCGCCATGGCGGGCGAGGCCGTCCTCGAGGACGTGCTGAGCTTCGAGGCCAGATACCGGCCCGATCCGGACGATCCGCTCTGGGAGCGGGTCGGTAAATCCACGGTGAACTGGACTCTGACCAATCGCCAGGGCATGACCTTCGGGGTCTTGCTGGCGAGTTTGGTCCTCACCCTGCTCCAGTTCTGGCCCCTGTCCAAGGGACCGCCGCGGACGATGCGGGACATCCTGAAGGGAATCCTGATCGGAACTCCTCTGGGCGTGTGCGTAAACTGCGCCGCACCCATCGCCTTCGGCATGAACCGGCGCGGCGTGCAGCACGGGACCAGCCTGGCGACGATGTTCACCTCGCCGAGCTTCAACATCCTCGTGCTGACGATGATGTTCAGCCTGTTGCCGCTGTACATGGCCCTCACCAAAGTGGCGATCACGCTGCTGTTTCTGCTGCTCGTGCTGCCCCTGCTGCTGCGATTCAGCAACACCGCTAAGCAATCGGCGCAACCCGACGTCGATGAGGCCGCCGGCACGGCGGGCGCGGCCCTGCCGGTCGCCGAGGGATGGTTCCAGGCGGTTTGGGGTCTGGCTGGCGCCCTGTGGCGCAATTTCCTGTTCATTGTCATCCGGACCGTGCCCCTTATGCTGCTGGCGGGTTTCCTGGGTTCTCTGATGGCCAACCTGGTGCCGCTGGAATCGTTCGCTGGCTGGAAATCCGGCCTGGGCGCCATGGCGGCAGTGGCGATCCTGGGCACCTTCGCCCCGGTGCCGATCGCCTTCGACATGGTGCTGATACAGGCCCTGTACGTGGCCGGACTGCCGCCCGAGTTCACGATGATCCTGCTCGTCACGCTGGGTATGTACAGCATTTACGCCTACCTGATCGTGTCGCGCATGCTGTCCGTGCGCTTTGCGAGCTCGGTTTTTGTCGCCGTCGCGGCACTCGGCCTCGGCTCCGGCTATTTCGCGGGCGAGTTCGACGACTTCCTGGATCAGCGGAACGCGGCGATCTTCCAGGCGCAATTCGCCGGACCCCGGGCCGATGAAACGCAGGCATTGCCCGACTCTTCCTCCCGCCCGGGCGATGCGCCCGGCCAATCTGCAAATTTCGGGATGAGCCATCCGGACGCCGGTGGTGAGTGGGTTTACAGCGCCGACGGCCTGGCCGTGGAGTCCGTCGCGTTCCAGCCGCGTTCGGATCTGGGGGAAACACTCTTCGACCAGCGCACCGGCCCGTCCTGGGGCCTCCTGACCGAAGAGCCGGAATTGATGAACCTGATGCTGCCGTTCTCCCAGGGCCGCGGCATTGCCTCCGGCGATTTTGACGATGACGGCTGGACAGACCTGGCCGTGGCCACCCACCGTGGAGTGGAGCTGTATCGCAATCAACACGGCGAGCGGTTCGAGGCGGTGCCACTGCACATGCCCGTGGACAGCGGCGTCAACAGCTTGCTGGTCGCTTTCGCCGACATGAACAACGACGGCTGCCTCGATCTCTTCCTCGGCGCCTTCGGGGCCAATGATTACATCCTCGTCAACGACTGCCAGGGCCTGAGAAGCACGCGCTGGGTTACGCTGCCAAAACAGCAAGGGCTGATGACGCAGGCAGCCTCACTGGCCGACACCGACCGTGACGGGGACCTCGACCTGCTGGTGGGCAACTGGTTCTTCCTGATTCCGCGAACGGCCCCGTCCCCGCGCAACGTCAACTACATGGTCGAAAACCGGGGAAACCTGGACTTCGAATCCCAGCCTATCGACGAAATCCACGGCGCAACGCTGTCCGTGCTGCTGAGCGATTTCAACGGTGACGGCTTGACCGACCGGATCGTCGGCAATGACTACCAGGAGCCCGACGCGTTCTACCTCGGGCAGGGTGCGGCCGGCTTCGAGCCCGTCCCCGCCGGGGGCATGATCCCCGAGAGCGGCCTGGCGACAATGAGCATCGACACCGGCGACATCGACAACGACCTCGACATGGATATTTTCCTGTCCGGGAAAGTGAACGACTTCTCGCAGGTCCGCCACCGGGAAGGCAGCCTGCAGGAGCGCCGGCGCTTCGTCCTGCAGCGCCGCAAGGCATTCGAACAGGACTACTGTGCGTTGTTCAGCGACCCCGGCGACAAGCGCGCCTGCGAGGTGCAGTTCCAGTATCAGCAACTGATGCGCGGAACAAGCCTTTCACCGTGCCGGAAACTGGCCACCCAGGCCCAGCAGGACGAGTGCATGGTGACGCTGCAGGTCAAGAATTCCCTGATTCGAAGAGACTGGAGTTTTTGCAGCCGCATCCCGGCCGACAAGTTCCCGATCCACTCGGAGGTGTGTGAGGCCTACGCCGACTTCGGCGCGACGGCGCTGGCAAATGACCCCGGGTACCAGTATCTCGACCAGGGCGCCATCCCGCAGCAAAGCCAGGGCAACGTTCTCCTGGTGCAGCAAGCCGAAGGGCGCTTCGCCAGTCTGGCCGGTGAACTCGGTGTCGCCGACGGCCACTGGGCCTGGACTGCCCGCTTCGCGGACCTCGACCAGGATGGCTGGCAGGACCTCTACCTCGTCAATGGCTGGTGGCTGGAAAGCTCGCTGTATTCCAACAATTTCTTTCACAACCGCCAGGGGAAGGGCTTCGACTCCCGGGCCGAGGAGTTCGGCCTGGCAAGCGACCTCAAGCAGCACGCATTCACGCTGCTCGATATCGACCGCGACGGCGATCTCGATATCGTCACGAGATCGCTCGCCGGCGACATGCAGGTGCGTCTGAACGGTGAACAGGCAAATCACTCGATCATGTTCGAGTTCCGCGACCACATGGCCAACCGCTTCGGCGTAGGCAACCGGGTGACGATTTACTACGGACCGGATGGCGAGCAGCACCAGATAAGGGAACTCAAGGCCGGCGGAGGCTTCGTCTCCTTCGACGCTCCGGTGGCCCACTTCGGGCTCGGTGCGGCCGAGACGGTCGACCGGGTGGTGATCGACTGGTCCGACGGCAGCCAAAGCGAGGTGCCGGGGCCGCTGGCAGCGGGACATTTGTATCGCGTCCACCGGGAACCACCCATCACCGACTGAAGTCGCTGATTTGTATTGCCATTTCGTCCCGGGCGCGCTTGCCTCCCCGGGCGCGACGGTGGTATAAGGGAACATATCCCGGCGCCACGGACCCGGCGCCGCGCTCCCATCATGGAGGAAGGGGGATGAAGTACTTTCTGTTGAAGGCGGGCGTCACGTTGCTCGCCCTTTGTAGCCAGGCCGCCCTGGCCGAAGTCCACTTCGCGATCGGGGAGCCTGCTGAAGGCTCCGTCAAGTCAGGCATCGGCCAGGTTTCGGGCTGGGCTGTCAGTGACCGGAAGATCACCTCGATCGAAGCTCTGATAGACGGCGTCAGCCTCGGCCCGGTGCCTTATGGCGGCAGCCGCATGGACGTGGCTGCGGCTTTTCCCGATTTCCCCGACTCCGAACACTCCGGCTGGTCCATGAAGTGGAATTTCTCGCTTCACGATCCCGGGGACCATCTGCTGACCGTGATCGTCACCGAGGACGACGGAACCCAGTGGACCAAGGAAGTGCAGTTCAGCACCGTCGCGTTCCATTCACAGTTCATTGCCGATCCTGGCGCGGTGCTGACCGCTGGCGCCGCCGTCAGTAGCCCCGAAGACGGTCGACTCGTGGTACAGGGAGCCGAGATCGAGGGCCAAGCCGTCGACGTCGAACTCGCTTGGGACAAGACGGCGCAGCAGTTCATCATCGACCGTATCGTGTATCCCGACCAGCCGCAGCAGAACCTGGCGCCGACAGCCTACGCAGGCGCGAACGTCGAGGTCGAGAGCGGCGCCGAGGTGAACCTGGTCGGTGACGGAACCGACCAGGACGGTTACATCGTCAGCCAGGAATGGACCCAGGTGTCCGGACCTTCGGTCTCCCTCAGTCCCACCGGCGCCTGGTCAGTGCGCTTCACCGCGCCGCAGGAATCGGGCGACATACGCATGCGTCTGACAGTAACGGACAACGAGGGGCTCAGCGATACGGACGATGTCATCGTAAAGGTTCTCGTGCCCGCGGATCAATCGAACCAGGCCCCGACCGCCTATGCCGGCCCCGACCGAACCGTTCAACAGGGCGATTCGGTGTCTATCACGGGTGATGCCACCGACCCCGATGGCAACATCGTCTCCTGGTCCTGGAGCCAGGTTTCCGGTCCCACGGTCAGCCTGTCCGGGGCGGGCTCGCAACAAGTACAATTCACCGCCCCCGACCAGGCCGGCGACATTCGACTCCGGCTCACGGTGACCGACGACGACGGTGCGGCGGATTCGGACGATACGATCGTCACGGTAGAGGCACCCGCGCCGCCCCCCAACGCCTCACCCACCGCTTTTGCCGGCCCGGACTTCTCCGTCCAGCAGGGCGAAGCGGTTTCCATCACTGGGGACGGCAGCGATTCCGACGGCGCCATCGCCACCTGGTCCTGGAGCCAGGTTTCCGGTCCCACGGTCAGCCTGTCCGGGGCGGGCTCGCAACAAATACAATTCACCGCCCCCGACCAGGCCGGTGACATCCGGCTCCGGCTCACGGTGACCGACGACGACGGCGCGGCGGATTCGGACGACGTGGTCGTCACCGTGGAAGAGGCGTCGGCTCCGGACAACACGACGGGCGGCACGCTTTCCTCGATGCTCACGGTCATCAACGAGGCCCGCGGCCAGGCCCGGACCTGCGGCGAAACCGAGTACCCGGCGCAGCCGCCCCTTTCCTGGAGTTCATCGCTCGCGGACATCGCGATGCAGCACTCCATGGAAATGGCCCACGCAGGGTACTTCGCACACGTATCCGCAGACGGCACGAGCATGGGCACTCGGGTGTTTCCGTACTGGAGCGGCTCGATCGTCGGCGAGAACATCGCGACCTCCAGCGCGGACCGAACCGATGCCTACGTGGTGGATCTGTGGCTGAACAGCGCCGGCCACTGCGCGCTGATCATGGACCCGCGCTTCACCCACGCCGGCATCGGCTGGGGGCATGACCCCGACAACGGCTGGGTCGAACCCACAAGTGGCATCTTGATGAAATATTTCTGGACGCTGGATTTCGGAGGCTGACCACTATAATGATCCGCTCATGAAGCGGATCGCCCACATCGCGACCCTGATCCTCGCCGGCGAGCTGATTTTCAGCCTGCCGTTCCACACCGCGCGATTTTTCCGGCCGACGCTGCTGGCAGCCTTCGGATTCACGAACACGCAACTGGGTGACGCCTTCGCCGTTTACGGCGTGACCGCGATGCTCGCCTACTTTCCGGGCGGCGCGCTGGCCGACCGGATCTCGGCGCGCAAGCTGATGAGCCTCTCGCTGTTCGCAACCGCGGCCGGCGGACTGTTTATGGCCACTTATCCCGCCATGCTCCCGATGGCCTTGCTGTACGGCTATTGGGGAATCACCACGATCCTGTTGTTCTGGGGTGCGCTGATCCGCGCCACCCGCGAATGGGGCGGGCGGCAGTCCCAGGGCGTGGCCTTCGGCGTACTGGACGGTGGGCGCGGCCTGATCGCAGCCGGCGTTGCCATGACAGCCGTCGCCCTGCTCGCCGGTCACCTGGACTCCGGCGCCGGCTCCATCGACCCCGCCGCACGCCGTGTCGGGTTTCGCGCTGTGATCCTGCTGTACACGGCGGCCACGGCTGCCTGCGGTCTGCTCGTCTGGTTTCTCCTGCCCCATTCCCCGTCCGACCCGTCGCCCGGCCCCGCCCGGGACCGCGACAGAATGTGGCGCAACATGGGCGAGGTATTGCGGCAACCGACCGTCTGGGGCCAGGCCGGTGTCATCGTCTGTGCCTATTGCGCCTTCAAGGGGCTGGACAACTACTCCCTGTACGCCGTGCAGGCGCTGGGCATGGACGAAGTCGAGGCGGCCCGCCTGACGGCCTGGGGCTCCTATCTCAGGCCGGTTGCCGCCGTGCTGACCGGGATCGCGGCTGACCGCTACAGCGCGAGGCGCCTGATCGCCCTGTCCTTCGCGGCGCTGGTGGTTTTTTACGGGGTTCTGGCATTTGCCGTGCCTTCTCCCGGCTGGCGGCAGGTCATATTCGTCAACCTCTTCGGCAGCTTTTTCTGCGTATTCGCGCTGCGCGGCGTGTACTTCGCGCTGCTCGAGGAGACCGGCACGCCGAGGCACCTCACGGGGACGACCGTCGGTGCGGTTTCCTTCCTTGGTTACACACCCGAAGTCTTCTTCGCGCCGCTGACGGGCAGGATCCTGGACCAGGCGCCGGGCCTGCCTGGATTGCAGCACTACTTCGCCCTGCTGGCCGCGATTGCCGTTATCGGGCTACTGGTGGTGTCCTGGCTCAGGCGCCTGGGAAGGTCTGCAGACTGATGCCGTCCAAGGTAGAATGAACCGTACGGTCCGGCCGCAAGCCAGTCATTTCTCCAGGAGGCGATCAAGTGTTTCTTTTCAAGTCCACAGCCGCGTTGTGCTTCCTGCTTTTTGCCGCTTCCGCCTCCGCCGTGGAACTGGATGAACTCACCGCACAGTGTGAGGGTTGCCACGGCCCGAAAGGCGTATCCACGGACAGCGACGTGCCGACGATCGCCGGCCAGACGGCCGGCTTCCTCCAGCGGACGCTGAACACCTTCCAGGTCTGGGGCCGCCCCTGTATCAAGAGCGCCTACCGCCATGGCGACACCTCGCGGCCGGAAACGGACATGTGCCAGGTCGCGGAAGGCCTCACGGGTGAAGAGATCCGGGCCCTGGCCGACTATTACAGTCAGCAGACCTTCGTGCCGGCCGACCAGCCCTGGGACGAAAGCAAGGCGGCGGCCGGGAAACTGCTGCAGGAACAGCATTGCGAAACCTGTCACGAACAGGGCGGTACGGCGGCGGAGACAGCGCCGAGGCTCGCGGGGCAATGGACACCGTACCTGCGCAAAGCGCTGCAGTTCGTACCCACTGGCGAGCACCTCGTGCCCCCGCTGATGGAGAGGACGGTGACCGATTTCAGCAAGGACCAGATCGACGCGCTGTTGAACTATTACGCCAGTCGACAGGACAAGTGATTGTGAAACCGGCCGTCGTGTGGATGACGGCCTGACCCTTGAACAACAGGAAAGACACTTCCCTACGGACTTCCAGCATCATGACCGACCGAATCGAATGCAGCGGACTCGCCGTTGCGAAACCACTCTACGACCTGGTTCAGCGCGAAATTGCGCCGGGCGCCGGGGTCGATCCCAAACATTTCTGGAACGAACTCGCCTCTATCGTCAATGAAATGGGTCCAAAAAACCGTGAACTTCTGGAAAAGCGCGCCAAAATCCAGAAGCAGATAAACCAATGGCACCTGCAGAATCCCGGGATGCCGGAGAAGACGGCCTACCGGCGATTCCTGCAAGAGATCGGCTACCTGGTACCGGAGGGGGAACCGTTCAGGATCGGCACCTCGAATGTCGACCCGGAAATCGCACAGGTGGCCGGACCGCAACTGGTCGTGCCGGTCAGCAACGCGCGCTATGCGCTCAACGCCGCCAACGCCCGCTGGGGAAGTCTCTACGATGCCTACTATGGAACCGACCTGATTCCCGAGGACGAAGGCCTCGAAAAGGGAACCCGTTTCAATCCCACGCGCGGTCGTAAAGTGATCGGCATGGCTGCGGATTTACTGGACCAGGTCGCGCCCCTCTCGTCGGGCCGGCACATCGATGTCGAGCGCTACGAGATTCATGAGAGCGCTACGAATGCCCAATTCAGAGCCCGGCTGTCCGACGGAACGAAGACCGTGCTGGCCCGTCCGGAGCAGTTTGCCGGGTACGCTCGAACGGGTAACGAGGAGCGGTTCCTCTTGCGCAACAACGGACTTCACATCGAACTGCAGGTCGACCCCGGCCACCCCGTGGGTGAGATGTCCCCCTCCGGGGTGAAGGACATCCTGATCGAGGCGGCCATCACGGCCATCCAGGACTGCGAAGACTCCGTCGCGGCGGTCGACGCCGAGGACAAGACACACGTCTATCGAAACTGGCTGGGATTGATGAAAGGCGACCTGGAGGACACCTTCGAGAAGGGTGGAAAGACGCTTACCCGACGGCTCAACCCCGACCGCAGATACACGGCGGCCGACGGCACGGAGTTCAGCTTGCCGGGACGCAGCCTGATGCTGGTGCGCAACGTCGGCCACCTGATGACCACACCCGCCGTGCTCGACAGCGAGGGTAACGAGATCCCCGAGGGGTTCCTGGACGGCATGGTCACGGTTCTGTGCGCCCTGCACAACCTGAAAGGCGATACATCCATGCCCAACAGCCGATGCGGCAGCGTTTACATCGTGAAGCCCAAGATGCACGGCCCTGAAGAGGTGGCATTCGCCAACCGCCTGTTCGACCGGATCGAAGACGCGCTGGGCCTGGAGCGGAACACGGTCAAAGTCGGCGTAATGGATGAGGAACGGCGCACCACCGTCAACCTCAAGGAGTGCATCCGCGCGGTCAGGGACAGGGTCGTGTTCATCAACACCGGCTTTCTCGACCGCACCGGCGACGAGATCCACACGAGCATGGAAGCGGGTCCGGTGTTGCGCAAGGAAGAAATCAAGAAGCAACCCTGGATCCTGGCCTACGAAGACTGGAACGTCGACATCGGCCTGGAGTGCGGCTTTCGGGGAAAAGCGCAGATCGGCAAAGGCATGTGGGCCATGCCCGACGAAATGAAGGCGATGGTGGAATCGAAGATGGCCCACCTGAAAGCGGGTGCGAACTGCGCCTGGGTGCCCTCGCCGACCGCCGCCACGCTCCATGCGACGCATTACCTCAAATACAGCGTCAGCGATCGCCAGCGGGAACTCGCCTCGCGGACCCGGGCCAGTCTGGACGATATTCTGACGCCGCCCCTTATGGGCGAGTGCACGCTCAGCCCCGCGGAGATCCAGGCCGAGCTCGACAACAACGCGCAGGGCATCCTGGGCTATGTCGTCCGCTGGGTCGAACAGGGCGTCGGTTGCTCCAAGGTGCCCGACATCAACCATGTCGGACTGATGGAAGACCGCGCCACGTTACGTATCTCCAGCCAGCACATCTGCAACTGGCTGCACCAGGGCATCTGCTCGAAGGAACAGGTGCTGGAAACGATGCAGCGCATGGCGAAGGTGGTCGACGAGCAGAACGCCGGGGATCCGATGTACCGCGACATGGCGCCGGACTTCGACGACAGCGTCGCTTTCCAGGCCGCCTGCGACCTGGTGTTCCTGGGACGTGAACAGCCCAACGGCTACACCGAGCCCCTTCTCCATCGCCGGCGGGCCGAAGCCAAGGCCCGTTTTGGCGGCTGACATGCGGTGGGAGATCAGGATACTGCCGGGTTTCCAGTCAAGATGGCTTGCCGGCGGGTTCCTGCTGGTTTTGCTGTTCGGCTCAGCGACACAGGTCCACGCGGACCTGCCGCTGTTCGAGTCCCGCGAGGCCATGGACATCACCATACCGGTGGATTTTGCATCGCTGTGCCGTCCGCGGGAGGACGAGTCCTGCGACTACGTTCCTTCCGAGATCCTCTACGAGGACGACAAGGGCGCAAAGCGGAGCGTTCCGATCGAAATCAAGATACGCGGCGGCTGGCGCTCGCTGACACGCAACTGTTCGGCGCCGCTGCTGTGGGTCCGGTTCGACCGCGCGAGCACGGGCGGCACGCCATTCGACGGCCTTTCCATCTTGCCACTCACCACCCACTGCGGCCAGGGATTCTCGCTGGCCAGCGCACAGAACCGCACCCGTCGCTCTGACTGGGAGCAGTATCTGCTGAGAGAATACCTCGGCTACCGGATCTACCGGGTCCTGTCGGACCGCAGCGTGCGTGCCCGCCTGCTGCGCATCACCTATCTCGACCCCGACAAATCCGGCCGGGAGATCAGCAACTATGCATTCTTCACCGAGCATTTCGATCAGGTGGCGGCCAGGACCGGCGCTCAGGTGCTGGACCGCGGCAGTTTCGAAGCGGACCGCCTGGACCCTCAGTCGGCCGCCGTGCTGGCCTTGTTCGAGTACCTGATCGGCAACACCGACTGGTCGATCGCCAGGGAACGGAACATCATACTGATGGGCACGAACGACGGGCGCCAGGTGCCGGTCCCCTATGATCTCGACATGTCCGGCCTGGTCAATGCGGCTTACGCCGGCCCGGCGGTCGGACTGCCCATCAACGACGTCACCGACCGGTACTTCCTGGGTTTCTGCCAGCCGGGAACCGACTGGGATGCGCTTTTCGCACAGTTCCTCGAGGCGGAGCCCCGGATCCTCGCCTTGCCCGACGAGATTCCGGACTTTGACAACCGGAGCCGGCGCTGGGAATCCTATTTCCTCGGGCAGTTCTTCGATATCCTGCATTCCCCGGAGGAGCGCCGGGAAAGGATCGTCAAAGCCTGCCAGCCCTGGCCACCTTCGCCGATCGATCACACCACGCCTGAAGACGAACGGTGAGGCGCGGCATCAGGTGAGCAGCGCCGGGGCCAGCAGCAGGGCCACGAACGAGAGCAATATGATGCCCAGCAGGTTCATGACGACGCCCGCCTTCGCCATCTGTGGAATGGTGATGAGCCCGGCCCCGTAGACGATGGCGTTCGGCGGGGTGGCCACCGGCAGCATGAATGCACAGCTCGCGGCCAACGCCACCGGCACCGTCAGCACCACCGGGTTGACCCCGAGTTCGAGCGCCAATGCCGCCAGCACGGGCAGCAGCGTGGCCGTGGTCGCCAGGTTGCTCGTCAACTCTGTCAGGAAGATCACCAGCAGGACCACCCCGACCACCACCGCCGCAATGCCCAAGGCGCCGAGGGGGACCAGCGAAAGGCCCAGCCAGTGTGCCAGACCGGTCTCGGAAACGGACGCAGCGAGGCTCAGTCCGCCACCGAACAGGATCAGGATGGCCCAGGGCAGTTCGCGGGTTTCGTGCCAGCTGAGGAGCCGCGGAGACTTGCGGCGCTCGCTGGGCAGAAGGAACATGAGGAAAGCGGCGAACATCACGATGCCCGGGTCGCTCAGACCGACCACCGGCAGCAGGCCTTCGAGCCAGGGGCGCGTCATCCAGCCCAGAACGACCAGGGCGAACAGGATGCCGACCCGCCTCTCGGCGCTACTCGGAGGGCCCAATTCGCCACGCATTTTCCTGAGCAGGTTGCGGGTTTCTTCGGAAGTCTCGAAAGAGATGGGGTAGACGATCCGGGTAAGGACCAACCAGGCCAGCGGAAGCAAGACCATCGTGACCGGCACACCGACCAGCATCCAGCGCGCGAAACTGATTTCCACGCCGTAGTTGTCGGCCAGGAACGCGGCCAGGAACGCGTTGGGCGGCGTTCCCACCAGGGTGGCCACGCCGCCGATGGTGGCGCCGTAGGCGGTCCCGAGCAACAAACCGACCTCGAAGTTGCGCCGCTCGGTGCGGTCGATTTCGGTTACCGTCTCCGCGATCACCGCGATCACCGAGATCACGATGGGCAACAACATCATCGTCGTGGACGTGTTCGTCATCCACATGGACAGCAGCGCGGCGGTTATCATGAAACCGCCGATCAGCGAACGGCCGTTGGTTCCGGAAACCGTGAGCAGGGCCAGGGCGATGCGCTTGTGCAGGTTCCAGCGCTGCATGGCGAGTGCGATCAGGAAGCCCCCGAGATAGAGATACAGGATGGGGTTGGCATACGGGGCGGCGGCCTTGCCGAGAGTGGTAATCCCGAGGGGTGCGAAAAAGATCAGCGGGATGAAGGCGGTCACGCCCACCGGCGTCGCCTCCGTCGCCCACCATACCGCCATCCATAGCCCGAGCGCCGCGGTGCGCCAGGCTTCTGGCGACAGGCTGCCCTGCGGACCGATCAGCAGCAATAGTACCGCGATGGCAGGGCCCAGCCAGAGTCCCACCTCCTGGTATCTCGCCCGTGATTCCCTATAAGACGATTTGCTCTGTTCAGACTTCACACCCAAGCACCTGCAAAAACCGGGAAGCGCCTGCCCCCGGTGTTCCGACCAGTCTAGTACCAGGGGAGTCCAGGGTCGACATGGCGGGGATGCCCGACCGCTCTCACCGACGCCCTCAGCCCAGCATCGCCAGCATGTCTTTCATCCCCTGCTGTTCACGCCAGCATTCGAGCCTGACCACGCCGTCTTTGCTACGGGCGGCACCGAAAACCGCGGGTGCCTGCAGCGCGTTGTAGTAAAACGGAATTGAAAAGTAGTAGGCCCCGGTGTCGTGCAGAACCACGTAGTCGCCGGGATCGATTGGGGGCAGCAGGCGTTCGGTGCCGATCATGTCACCGGCGAAGCAACAGGGACCGGCAATGTCCTGCAGCACGTCCCGGCCGCTTTTCGGAGCACCCGTAGCATCGCAAACCGAGAGCCGGATCTTCCAATGGTCCGGCATGAACACGGTTCGCGCCGCCACCTGGGCGCCGGCGTGGGTTACGGCGATACGCCGCCCACCTGCGTCTTTGGTGTACTCCACGCGTGTGGCCATGAACCCGCTCTTGGCGAAGATGGAACGACCGAATTCGGTCTGCACCCGATATTTTCCACTGAACAGCTCCGGTGCCTGACGTTGCAACTCTGCGGCATAGTCCGACCAGGAGGGCCGCACCTCGTCGCCCGAGAAATTGACCGGCAGACCGCCGCCTATGTCTATTAACGCGACCCGTTGCGCTCCCGCCGCATTCTCTATTTCCTCGGCCAGGTCGACGAGCCGGCGGACGCCCTCCGCCATCAGTTCAAGGGGGCAACCCTGCGAGCCGACATGGGCGTGCAGCACTGTCAGCCAGTCGTGCCGCAGGAAACAATCGACCAGCCGCTCGCGGTTGCCCGGATCGCCCAGGGTCACGCCGAATTTCGAGGAGACCGTGGCAGTGCTCATCGGCCCTATCGACCCGGCACCCACCTGGGGATTGACCCGGATACCGACGCGCGAAGCGGTGCCCCCGGAACCGATCAGATCACTGACACGTTCCAACTCCTGGAAGTTGTCGATGTTCAGCGCCATGCCGGCTTGCAGCAAGCGACGCAGCACGGCAACGGTCTTGGCCGGCTCGTCGTAGACGATTTTCGCTGGCTCGAACCCGGCCGCGAGCGCCTGTTCCAGTTCACCCGGACTGGCCGCCTCGCAACCCATGCCGGCCTCGCGAACGAGCTGGAGCGCCGGGCGCATGGTATTGGCCTTGGCGGCGAACGCGTGTTCGAAATGCGCGGGGAAGGCCTGGCGCAGCCTGCGGATCGTTTCTTTCACGGCCGCGGTGTCGACGAATCCGGCCAGCGGCTGCTCGTCGCTGAATACACCCCCGGCGATAGCGGCCTTCAGGATGCACTCGACCGGAATGTTCATTGCCACCTGCCGTCGACGTCGGGATCGTTCACCGGCGAGCGCGACAGCCGGACCAGACAGCCTTCAGGCATTCCTGATCCGGTCGATTGCCGCTTTCTCCTGCTCGGGAGAGGGCCAGCGGCGCGGGTTTGCCCGGCGGTCTTCCGGCTGGGCCATCCACCACTCATGTGTGCCGGCAGCCGAATCCGCGAGCGAGCGGTAGCGCAACCCTGCGGCCATCGAGGCCACGTTGGCGAAATGCAGCGATTCGTCCTCGCCCGCCATCAGGGGCAGGTTGATGTCCAACTCGTTGATGAGTTCATCCGTCGGCCAGAAGAATTCGACCGGCTCGGCGGTCTGGGCTCGCAAACCCCACATCAGGCCGTCGCGGTCGACCCGGGATGCAGGCCCGGCCGCGTTGAAAATGCCAGGCGTATCGTTCTCCGCCAAAGTCACCAGCCAGGGGCAGAGATCGCGCGCGTCCACCCACTGTATTTCGCGCTTCGGGCCAGGCGGCGCCAGTACTTCACCGCCTCTGAAAATCCTTTCCACCCAGTAAGTGAAGCGGTCCGTACTGTCGCCCGGCCCGACCACGTAGGTGGGCCGCACGACCGTACACCGGTCGCCGAGGATTTCCCTCACGGCGCGGTCGCAGGCCGCCTTCAGCGGCCCATAGGTTGCGCCCGTCACCTTCTCGACGGTCGGATCCTCGAGATCCGCGAGCTTGGCACTTTCCGGAAATTCACTGGCGCCGATTCCGAAGTCGTATACCGACAGGGTGGACACGTAAATGTAGCGACGGCAGCGGTCCTTCAGGAGTTCGGCGCTGTCCCGCACATGGCGGGGAACGTATCCCGAGTTGTCGATCACCACGTCCCAGCGGCGGTCGCCCGCCAACGCAGACAGACCCGGGTCGATCCGGCCGTCCCGGTTGCCGATGATCTCCTCCACCGCATCACCGAACATGCCGGCGTTGGAACCGCGGTTGAACATGGCAACGCGGTGCCCTCTCGCGACCGCGTAGTTGATCTGGTGCGGTCCGAGAAACCCCGTGCCGCCCAGCACGAGGATGTCCAGTGGGTGCGGCGCCCGCGCGATGGCCACCTCCACTTCCGAAGTCAGCGCGGCCAGCGGCGTTGCCGCCAGCGCGCCCGCTGTTATGCCGATGAACTGCCTCCTGGTCGCCATTCGCGAATCTCCCCGTATCGTAATTATGGGTATTTCGATGCACACTATCCTCTCCCGAATCGTGATCCTGGGCAAGGACATGCCGGACACGCACTGATAGGCTCATATTCTATGGACATGCCAGTCAGACACACCGAAAGGCTCTTGACCGATGCGTCGACGTACGCGGAGTGGTTTGCAGCAGCGAGCGAACTGGACCGGCGCGACGGCCTCGATGCGTGGCGCAAAGAAAGGGAATCCGACGATTACGATTACAAGCTGATCGCCTCGAGGGTTCGCCTGCTGAGGCAGTTGCGGCGGCGCAAGGATGTAGACCGCCTGATTTTTCGCCTGCGCGAGGAGTTGCACGGCAATCTGGGCAATATGGCCAATCCGGCGCTGTACCAGAAAGCCCGCTGCGGCACCAAGAAGCTGATCACGGATTACATCGACGAAGTCTGCGCTTCACTCAAGCTGCTATGCGACAGCGAAATGCCCAATCTGCCGCCGATACGCAAGCGGCGATTCCTCAAACGCACCGCACGGAGTTTCGGAAGGTCAGCGCTGCTCCTGAGCGGCGGCGCGGCGCTGGGCCTGTTCCACCTGGGCGTGATCCGGGAGCTCGAATCGCACGGAATCCTGCCGCGCGTGATTACGGGCGCCAGCGCGGGTTCCGTGGTTGCCGGAATTCTCGCCACCCACACCGACCCGGAGTGGGAAGAACTGGTGAGCGGCGGCGACCTCAAGTTTGAATGGGCCCGACTGATCGGGCCAGGGCAGATGGTCAGGGAGCGGGGCCTGCTGGACCAGAAAGTCCTGCGCGCCTGTATCGACCGGTACACGCCCGACATGACCTTTCTCGAGGCCTACCAGCACACCAACCGAATCCTCAATATCTCGGTTTCGCCCGCCGACTCGCACCAGTTTCCGAGACTCCTCAACTACCTGACGGCGCCCAACGTGCTGATTCGACGCGCCGTGCTGGCCTCGGCCGCCATTCCGGGGATTTTCCCGCCGGTCCAACTGCGGGCCAAAAACTTCGAGGGCAAATCGGTCGCCTATATGCCGCAGAACCGGTGGATTGACGGTTCCGTACACAGCGATATTCCGAAAGAGAAGGTCAATCGCCTGCACAACATCAACCATTACATCGTCAGCCAGACCAACCCGCACGTGGTGCCCTTCCTCAGCGAGGAGATCGAGGAGACCGGCCTGTTGCCGTTCATCCAGGACGTGATCGTCAAGGCGCCGATGGTGCAGATCGAGCACCTGCTGGAATTGGCCCAGCAACATTTCAACGTTCCGGGACTGGCGTCCGTGATCAAGAAAGCCCATGCCGTCGCCCGCCAGACTTACAGCGGAGACATCACCATCTACCCCGAGCGCAGCCTGATGAGCCTTACCCGGCTATTCACGAACTTCGACGCCGGCCAACTGGACGGCCTGATCATGGAAGGGCGCCGCGCTACCTGGCCGAAGATCGAGCGTATCCGCAACACCACGCAGATCAGCCGCACCCTCGACGCGTGTCTGACCAGCATGAGCGAGCGCTACCGTTACGTGAAACGCTGAGTCAGGCTTCCCGGGGCGTGAGGGGCACGATCACTTCGTGGCCCGGGCCGGGACTACGCGGAACCATGCGCGAGAGCAGCAGGCTGACCCCGGCCATCACCGATCCGGCGAGAAACACCGCCGCCGGCGAGTACAGCCACAGGACGCCGAAGGTGACGGGGATCACCACCGCCGCGATATGATTGATCGTGAAGGAAACACCGGCCGTCGATGCGATATCAGCCGGGTCGGCGATCTTCTGGAAGTAGCTGCGGATGGCGATGGCCATGGCGAACAGCAGGTGGTCCAGGACGAAGAGGGCCACAGCGAATGCGGCTGTGTTGACGAAAGCGTAACAGCTGAAAATCACGATCAGGCCGCCATACTCCAGGGCCAGCGCAGACCGTTCCCCCACGCGGCCAATCAGCCGGCCAATCCGCGGCGCCAGCCAGGCGTTGACCACGTGGTTGACCAGCAGCAGCAAAGCCATGTTGGCGGCGGAGAAGCCGAATTTCTCGACCATCAGGAAGGCGGCGAACACGGTGAAAATCTGCCGGCGCGCGCCACTCATGAAGGTCAGCGCGTAATACAGCCAGTATCGCTTGCGCAACAGCAAATGCCGGCGTTGCGGGACCACTTCGGGGTAGGACGGAAAAAACACCGCAGCGACCAGAATAAGCGCGATGGCCGCCCCACCGGCCGCCACGTAAAGCGTTGCGAAACTCGCATCGAGGTACTGCATCCCTGCCCAGACAACGGCGAAGGCCAACAGCGCGGCGATCGAGTTGGCGGAGGACAGTCGGCCCAGGACTTCGGGAGTCCGTTCCTTCTCCACCCACTGCAGGGTAAGCGATTGCTGCAAGGTGTAAAAGTAGTGAAAACCCGTGGACATCAGCAGGGTCGTCAGATAGAGCCCGTGCTCGCCCGGGAAGAATCCCGTCAGGGCCACCCCCGCCCCGAGCAGCCCGACGGACAGCAGCGCAAACGTCTGTTCACGCAGGATCAGCAATACGAACACGGTGGTGAAGGCCAGGAAGCCCGGAACCTCACGCAGTGTCTGCAGGATCCCGATTTCACGACCGGTAAAGGCGGCCTGCTCCACCGCGAAATTGTTGAGCAGCGCCTGCCAAACCGAAAACGCCAGCGACGAGGCGACCGCCAGCAGAATCAGCAGGTACTCCGGTCGCCTGGCCAGCTTCTTGCGCAGCTCGTTCACGTTGCGGATGCGTCCCGTCGGCGGTAAAGCAGCAGATTAGAGACTATGAAAGAGGAACGCAAAGGGCGCAAAACACGTAAACAAGGGGAAAATCAGGGTGTCCCGGGAACTCAGTCCCGAGAGCGGACGCGTAACTTTGGTCGCGGAGTTACCGATGAAGCAAGGCAGCCGGACCAAGCCGGGCGGTCCGTGCTTCCCCCGAGTACACCTTTTTTCAGTTCCCTTGCGCCCTTTGCGTGCTTTGCGTTCCCCTGCCAGACCTAATCCCCACCCAGGTCGGCGTGGATCGCTTGTGCTGCACGCTTGCCGGCGCCAGCCGCCAGTATCACTGTCGCGGCCCCTGTCACGGCGTCGCCACCTGCGTAGACCCGGTTCACGCTGGTTTCCACCTCCCGCTCGTCGACCAAGAGGCCGCCCCAGGAATGGGTCTTGAGGCCCGGCGTGGCCTTGGCCAGCAGGGGATTCGGCCGCGTGCCGATGGACAGCACGACGTTGTCGACGGGAAACACGAATTCCGAACCCTCGATCGGAATCGGCCGCGCACGGCCGGAATCGTCCGGTTCGCCCAGCCTCATTTTCACGCACTTCAGACCCGTCACCCAGCCTTCCTCCCCCAATACCTCGACGGGGTTGGTCAGCCAGTGGAATTCCACACCCTCCTCGATGGCGTGCTGGTATTCCTCGACGCGGGCGGTCATTTCGTTTTCGCTACGGCGGTAGACCACCATGGCCTTTTCTGCACCCAGC
>JASFKQ010000050.1:0-20150 GCA_050118555.1 Lysobacterales bacterium | reverse complement strand
CGCCCTGGAATCCGCCGCCCGGTGAAAGGTGCCCGTGGACGAAAATGTAGACGCCGAACACCATGATGGGTGTGAACAGGATGCGCGCCCCCGTCTGCAGGATTTCACTGCTCGGACGGCACTCGCGCCGCACGTTGCCTTCACGCCGGCGCAGCACGAAGCCGGCGCCGGCCACGGACAGGAACAGCACCGTCACCTCGCCCAGCGTGTCCAGACCGCGGTAGTTGACGATGACACTGGTGACCAGGTTGGCGGCACGGTTTTCCTCGATGCCGTGTTCAATGTAATGGCTCGCCACCGCGCCGGGCTCCGTTGGCTGCGCCAGCGGCACCAGGCCGAGCAGCAACCAGCCCAGGACCAGCAAAATCAGGACGGAGAAGATCTGTTTCATTCCTCCTCCTCGCCGGTTCGGCGGATGGCGATCAGGAAGATGACCGTGGTCAGACCGGCGCCGATGGCGGCTTCGGTCATCGCCACGTCCGGGGCGCTCATACGCAGGAACAGGTAGCTGACCATCAGGCTGACCACGCCAACCAGGATGGCGGCGGACACGAGATTGCGCACCGTCATGGCCGCCACTGCCGCCAGCACGAGAATCAGGCTGACCAGAATATCCAGGTAAATCATCCTTCAACCTCCGCGGCCTGCCGTGCGGAACCCGGCTGGCCGTAAGTACCCGGTTCGATGCCGGCGGCCTTTTCATCGTCACTCAAGGCGTCGAGTACTGAACCGCTGGCGAGTCTCACGCCGTGGCGATGGGCCGCACGGGCGAGGGCGTGGCTGCTGATGGGGTTGGTGATCAGAACGAACAGGATGATCGTGATGATTTTGGGCAGCCACCCGGGAATCAGCAGGCCCAGGCCAAGCAGCGTGAGCATGTTGCCCAGCGTGGTGGCCTTCGTGCCTGCCTGCATGCGGTTGTACACGTCCGGCATGCGAAATATGCCGAGCGCGCCCAGAAACAGGAAGATGGATCCCAAAAGGGTCAGGGCGGCGCCGATAAAGGCGAGGATGCCGTGCGATTCCATGGTCACAGCCCCCTCTCGTAGTAGCGGGCCAGGGCAACCACGCCGAGGAACGCGAGGACGGCGTACACCAGGGCCACATCCAGGTAGATGGCGCGGCCGCTGGCCATGGCGACGCCCACCATCAGCGGCGTCGTGATCAGGGTCATGACGTCGAGCGCGACGGCCCGGTTCGGAGCGTCCGGCCCCCTGAGCATGCGCCAGGCCGCGAGGACCAGGCCGGCCCCGGCGAAAATCAACGCCGCTTTCAGCATCAGGTCAATCAAAGATCACCTCCAGGAACTTCTCGAAGCCGGCCGCGATCCGGCGGGATGCCTGTTCCACGTCCTGCGCCGTGACGTCGACCCAGTGGATATACAAGTGGTCGTCGACGATATCGACCGTAAGCGTGCCGGGGGTCAGGGTGATGGAATTGGCCAGTATCAAACGGCCAACGGGGTTCTTCAGCCGGGTCCGCACCTTCACGATGCCGGGATTGATATCCAACTTCGGGCTGAGCACGCGCCGGGCGACGTCCAGATTGGACAGCACGATGGACCAGAACAGGTACGGGAGATAGGCCAGCGCATAGAGAATGCGCCGCGGATTGAGCAACTGCGGTTTCACCTCAAGGTTCCGGCTTCTGCCCAACAGGGTAACGATCACCGCTACCACCGCGCCGGCAAGAACTTCTTGGGAATCCAGGCTGCCCGCAAAAATCAGCCAGAGCAGCCAGAGCGCGAGCGCCAGGGCCAAAAAAGAAAAAGCGCGGTTCATGGCCAGTATCCTTCGCCGAGGCAATTCCCGGCAGGAAAAGGTAATTGATTCATTACTAATTTAGAGAGTTCTAAATTTAAGTCAGGGCAATTCTATAGGGATCGGATTGGCCCGAAATTGATCAAGATCAGGCGAGCTCCGAACCTTGCGGGACGGACGAAAAAACCGTGAAGGAAGCTGTCGGAGATCAGACCGAAGCGAACGAGGTGTGGTGACCTGTCGGTCCCGCGGCCCGGCTCCGGTAATACCTGGCCGACAATGCCCCGGAATGCATTCCGGGTGTCGGAGTCATTTCACTGTTCGAGCCCCTTAGCGTCGATCGACAGCAAAGTCTGCAGCAGCACGTTGGCCCCGTTTGCCATATCGCCGGGCTCGGTGAATTCCTTTGGCGAATGGCTGATGCCTCCCACGCTGGGGACAAAGATCATCCCGATCGGGGCAATACGGGCGATATCCTGGGCATCGTGCCCGGCGCCGCTGGGCATTTCCTGACTGCTCAGGCCCAGACTCTCCGCTGCTTCGCCGATCAGACGCCGGACCCGTTCATCGGTTGGTGCCGGGACGGCATCGACGGGAATCGGCCGGAAGGCGATGCTGACGCCGGCCTGTGCCGCGATAGCCTCCGCTTCACGCTCGATCTGCTGAAACATGGAATCGATCACCGCTTCGGACAGGTCACGGATTTCCAGGCTCATCACGACCTTGCCGGGAATCACGTTAGGGGCGCCGGGTTCGGCCTCGATCCTGCCCACTGTCCCCACCTGGTTTCCGGGGGTCCGCCGAATCACGCGGTTGACCGCCTGGATCAGTTCCGCCGCAGCCAGCAGGGCGTCATGGCGCTTATTCATGGGCGTGGTGCCGGCATGGTTGGCTACACCCTCAATGACGACGTCCCACCATTTGATACCGACGATTCCGGTGACGATGCCAATATCCAACCCGGCCTCGTCCAGTACCGCTCCCTGCTCTATGTGCAGTTCGAGATAGGCGGCGATGTCGCCGGGCGAACGTTTCGCCTCAGTCAGACGGGAGGGGTCGCCGCCGATACGGCGGATGCCTTCGCCGATGGTCAGGCCGCTGTGGCTGACCTCCCGCAGTGCTTCGGCGCCCAGTTGCCCGCTCATGGCACGGCTGCCCGTGAGTCCGCCTTCCTCGTCCGCGAACGCGACCACTTCCAGCGGATGACGCAGGGCGACCCCGCTGTCGTGCAGAACCCGGGCCGCCTCGATGGCGCCAATCACACCCACGTCGCCATCGTAATTGCCGCCTCCCGGCACCGAGTCGATGTGGGAACCGAGCATGATCGGCGGCAGGTTCTCGCTCCCGTCCCTGAAACCGATGAGGTTCCCTGCCGCGTCGACGGTCACCTGCAAGCCCGCCCGGGCCATCAGGCTGCTGACATACTTGCGTGCGTCCAGATCAGCCTGACTGAACGCAACGCGGCTGACTCCGCCCTCGGGGTTCTTCCCGAAAGCGGAGAGTTCCATGATGTGCTGTTCGATCCGTTCCGGTTGGACGCGGAGGGCAGTGGCGGCGCCTGCCGCAGGGGAAGCCAGCAGAACACCGGTGAGTAAAACAGGAAGCAGTGAAGGATTGGCGATCATGTCAACTCCTGGGATGGAAATCCAACTTACTGCAGCTGACCAGTGGCAGCAAGCCACTCCGGACCGGTATTTACCCCTTGCGGAGCCATCGGGGCCAGGCGCCGCGGCGGGGCACGGCCAAACCCCGGCGATTGGAATACGTTGGGAGAAATGCTAAAAGCTTCATGACACCGCTGAATTTTCCCGATTTTCCGGCATGTCACACAGGAGAACGCCGTGACCGAAGAGTTGATCAGCCCCGGCCGGGCCATCCACGCCCACGCGATCCGAAATCCGGACGAAGTGATCCTGGTCTGCGCCAACAGCAACACGGATGACGTCACCCTGACGCGACGCGAGTTTGACGAGTGGACCAGCCGTATCGCCCACATGCTGATCGATCGCGGTGTGGGAGTGGGTGACTACGTCGGCATCCTGCTGCCCAACTGTGTGGAACACATCGTCGCCACCTTCGGCATCTTCAAGGCGGGCGGCGCCCCGATGCCGGTTTCCTACCGGATGCCGCCCGCGGAACGCAACGAACTACTGGCGATGGCTGAGGTCAGGGTACTTTTCTCCGACCTGGAAGACCTGAACGGCGTCACCCGCGAGGCCATGGCCGATCCCGGCGCCTGGCCCTCCACCCTGCCGCCCGATGTGATCCCGCAGCCCACCAAGGCTGTGGCCTCCGGTGGTTCGACCGGGCGGCCAAAGCTCATCGTGTCACCGGGCGCCTTCGCGTTTCCTGAAGGGCAGCACCCCTTCAAGTCCATTCTGCGTTTGCAGGACAACGACATGATGTACTCGCCGGGGCCCTTTTATCACAACGCCCCTTTCCTGTTCACGTTCATCACGCTCTACAGCGGCGGGCGCGCGCTGATCAACGATCGCTTCGACGCCGGCCGCGCACTGCGGCTGATCGAGAAATACCGTCCACAGGTACTCAACCTGGTGCCGACCCACATGCAGCGCATGCTGCGGGAAGCCGACGTCGGGGAGCGGGACCTGTCCTCCGTGCGTCTTGTCTGGCACCTGGCGGCGCCCTGCCCGGCCTGGGCCAAGCAGGGTTTCATCGACCTGCTGGGCGCCGACGCGGTCTGGGAACTGTGGGCCGCAACCGAAATTACGGGCGTCACAACGATCAGTGGCAGCGATTGGCTCTCGCACCGCGGCAGCGTTGGGCAACACCCCATGACGGAAGTCCGCATACTGGACGAAGACGGGAACGAATTGCCGGTGGGCGATGTCGGCGAGATCTTCACCCGTTTCGGCGGCGCGCCGCCCGGCTACGAATACATCGGCGCCGACCCGCTGCCGATGACCGAGGATCACTTCGCCAGCGTGGGCGACATGGGTTATGTCGACGAAGAGGGCTACATGTATCTCAGCGACCGCCGCGTCGACATGATCATCACCGGCGGGGCGAATGTTTATCCGGCCGAAGTGGAAGCCATCATCAGCAGTCATCCGGGCGTCCGTGACGTCGCCGTCGTGGGCCTCAGGGACGACGACCTGGGCCGCCGTGTGTACGCGATTGTGGAGCCGTTCGACATGGACGATTGCCCGACGGCCGAAGTCCTGGACGGTCTGTGCCGGGAAAAGCTCGCCGGATACAAGGTGCCGCGCGGCTATGAATTCATTCCGCGACTGCCACGCACCGAAGCCGGCAAGATTCGCCGCCTGGACCTGCGGCGGGAGCGGGACGGGAACTGACCGCGCATCCGCGCGGACAATCCTCAAACCGTGGCCGGTTTACCCGCCGTTCAGCGCTTCTTTTGCGGCACCCACTGTTTCGCGGCTGTCATAGTGGGCTGTTTGATGACCTCCGCCCCCAAGCTGCGGACCAACCGCTGCACCGGTAGGTCGATGTGGCCGAAAAATCTCTTCCAGCCCGCGCACAGGTAGTTCAGGCCCGGTTCTCCCGTTTCCGAACGTGTAAAGCGGTCCTTCGGGCATCCTCCGAAACAGGCAAATTGCCAGTCGCAATCCCGGCAGCACTGCGGCAACGAACCTTCCTTCATGATTCCAAAGTGTTCCTGCCGGCTGGAAAATGCCATCTCCGCCAGGGACCTTTCTTTGATGTTGCCAAGGCGGTACTCGGGGTAAACATAGTGATCACAGGAGTACACGCTGCCGTCTCGTTCGCAGGCCAGCCCCTTGCCGCACATGGGCGCGAGGATGCACAACGGCGACACGTGGCCCATCCAGGTTTCGACGGCTGTCTCGAAAAAGTTGACGTAAATCCGCCCCACGTCCTTGCGGTACCACTCGTCGAACACCTGGCACAGGAACCTGCCCCAGTCCGCAGGGTCGACGCACCAGTCCTCGACCACCGAACCCTCGACCCCGGGCCGCGCGTGCGGCGTGCCCACGATGGGCATTTTGGTCGTATCCCAGTGCTGCGGGGCCGTGTCGCGGAACGAGACCGGCTCCACGATCGGGATGAACTGGATCCGCTTCGCCTTCACCCGGTCACGCAGGAAGCGGTATATCAGCAGCGGGTGTTTGGCCGTGGTGCGGTTGACGCAGCACAACACGGCGAAATTGACCTTGTGCTTGCGCAGCAATCTCGCCGCTTTGAACGTGCGCTGGAAGGTGCCGCGGCCCTGCCGGTCCTTCCGGTAAGCATCGTGCAGGCTCTGCGGACCGTCGATGGACAGTCCTACCAGGAACCGGTTGTCATACAGGAACCGGCACCATTCATCATCCAGCAGCGTCCCGTTGGTTTGCAGATCGTTCTCGCAACGGACCTCCGGGGGGCAATACTTCTTTTCAAGCGCCACGGCCTTGCGAAAGAAGTCCAGGCCAAGGACCGTCGGTTCGCCACCCTGCCACGTGAACACGACTTCCTCGTAGTTGTTCGCCTCGAAATACTGTTGGATGAAGGTCTCGAGCGTCTCGTCGCTCATCGCCCAGTGGCGCGGCTTGCCCAGCAGTTCTTCCTTCGACAGGTAGTAGCAGTAGGTGCAGTCGAGATTGCACTTGGAGCCGATGCCCTTGACCATTACGTGCACGCGGCGCACGGGATCGCCGCGGAAGAGGTTCTGACCGCCCAATGTCACCTGACTGCTGGCGGTCCCGGAGTTGCTTGTGGGCGCTGGTTGCACCTGGCGTCTCTGTTCAGGGTCTGGCGCAGCGGCTGCCACAACGGGAACGTCGTAAGGCGCGGCTGCAGACTGGGCTCATTTTGCCCCAGGATGGCAGATAGCAGAACGATCGAAGTCATGTGGGCGACGGTTCACTCTTTTTCATAAAGTTTTGCGTTTTGAAAACGCGGCTGAAACCGCAATCTGCAATTGAGGGCTTTGTTGTGGATTGGAGGCGGCCACCTGGAGGACCTGGCGCATGCATTTCGGCGCCAGGACGGATCCCCGATGCGTGCACAGGCGGAGAATTCATTACTGTTTTGTGAACTGACCACTCACGATGCCAACAGCATCGGAAAATGATTTTTGAATTTCGGGGCAATTACATCGCTTCGGCGAAGTCATACAGCCCGAACTCGCTCCGAATACGATTCGTCAAACGTCGCTTGTTGAAGATGGCTTGCTTGATCCGGAATGGCAGTCCTTTGAGGTGATACACCGACTCTTTGACGGCGCCAAGGTTCGACCCATGGTCAACGACATAAACAGCACCGGCAAACGGCAGAGGACGTAGCCGAATGCCAAGTTCCCGCAACTCCGAAATGCCCCGGGAGTGCCTGACGTAGTATGTCCTGCCGAACAGTGACTCGTCAGCAAAATCGGCTGCAACCAGGGACTCGGGCATGCTGTAAATGTCCGATCTTATGATGTAGCTGGTGCCCGTCCAGCAATGGAAATCGCCGGTGCGAAGCCACAGCATTCCGGTGTGTTCGGAGAAGAAGTAGCCCTTCCTGAAATACCAGCCGCAGGCTGTCGGATGACGGGAAACATGTTTCGATAGGCGACAGCTCACGCAATCATCGGCATCCACGACCATCGTGTGCGTCGCGCCGCATCCGAGCCCTCGATGAAGCGCAAGTCGGATCTTGATATCCCGGTCCAGAACTCTGGATTCGTGGTCGTCCTCGGGAACTTCCTTGTCCACTTCCAGGTATCGCACCGCATGATGATCGAATCCGATCCGGGGGCGTTCGTGACAGGCCACGACGACTGCGAAGTTGGGTGAAGTCTGGGCACAGATGGAACGAAGCGTGCGCTCAAACAGTTGCTCCACCTGACGCCAGCAAGATACGGCGTTCGGGCTCGCCAGTGGAACCACGAACAGCAATTTTCCCGTCTTATCCTTCACCGTTGTCCGAGCCCGGTCTGCAGGTGCCGGCGAGCCAGAAAATTACCCGATCCAGTTGGGATACAGAATGGACCGACTCCGGTGACCTGCCTAGTTCTGCGTCAAAGGCACGATGGTGATCTCCACGCGCCGATTCAGTTGCCGTCCGGCGGGCGTATCGTTGGAGGCGATAGGGTACTTTTCTCCGCCCCCGACCACCATCAGGCGTTCGCCCGCCACGCCGCGCGAACGCAGGTACGCGGCCACGCTGGCTGCGCGCCGTTCGGACAGCGCCTGGTTGTACTGCTCGCTACCCGTGTTGTCGGTATGGCCCGCCACCTCTACCACGGATTTGTCGAATTCATCCAGCACCACGGCGACCGAGTCGAGAATCTCGTAGAAATCCGCGTTGATGTTGGCGCTGTCCACCGCGAATGTGATGTTGCCCGGCATGTTGAGCGTAATGTTGTCGCCATTGCGGGTAACGCTGACACCCGTGCCCTCGAGCTTCTGCCGCAGCTTCATTTCCTGCTGGTCCATGTAATAGCCGACCCCGGCGCCGCTGAGCGCGCCTACGCCGCCCAGGATCAGGGCGCGCTTTTTGCGTTCACTGGAGTTGTCGCCGCTGATCAGGCCGACCGCGACTCCGGCCGCCGCGCCGATCGCGGCACCCATGGTGGCATTGCTCGTCTTTTCTTCGCGGGTGTAGGGATCGAGCGTGGTGCACCCTGCCAGCAGTGCCACAAAGACGACAACTGCAACCGGGCGGAGCGTGTGATTCAACATGGGAGCCTCCCTGGCATTGGATCAGACAATCGAGATTACCGGAATTGTGTTCCTCGATCCACAGTCCTGATCACCGTTGCCATCGGCGGCCGTCTCGCGTCTACAGGCAAAGCAGAAACGCAACGAGGTCGTCCTTCTCATTCCGGGTCAGCTCCAGGCCGAGCACCAGATTGAAGAACTCCACGCTGTCGTGCAACGTGGGCAGACGCCCGTCGTGAAGGTAGGGTGGACTGTCCTTGATGCCGCGTAACGGGAAATTCTTGATCGGTCCTTCCGGGCGTCCGACATAGAAACGCTCGACCTGCAGGTCGTGGAGATAATCGTCTACGAAAGCCGGCCCATAGTGGCAGCTGTCGCACTTCGCCTTACCGTGGAACAGCGCCTCGCCGCGCAATTCCTGCTCGGTGGCCTTGTCCTTGTACAGCTGGCCCAGGGGGTCCAGCTTTGGCGCCGGCGGAAAATCGAGCATGGAGTTGAAGTCACCCATTCGGTTGGTTACCGGACGCTGCTGCGAACGCGGACCGATCGCCTGTTGCATGCCGGGATCGCCATCGAAGTACTCCTCGACCTCCGCGAAGTGATCCATGCTCCGGATGGAACGCTTGCTGGCGAGCTGCATCAGGTTGTAGTTGCCACGCATACTGGGTGTATCCACCCGCAGACGCGCCTCGTTGGGGCGCGCGTCCGGGGCCAGTTCGAACGCGCCATTGGTATGGCCGTTGACGTGGCAGGAGAAGCAGGCGACGCCGTCACCGGGCTCCTCCGTGATGCGATGGGTCGTGTGGTTGAACCAGGTTGTGGGAGTCGGCCGCAACAGTTCCTTCAGGCCTTCCATCTGCTCCGGGGTGAGCAGCCCCTCGAATATCTGGTAGTAGTTGTCGAAGGTGACCTCGACGCCGCGAGTGACATCGCCGAGTTCCTTGTGGTTGCTCAGGAACATCGGCGGTGGGAATTCCGGCAGGTAGGCGTCGGGGAAATCATGGTCCACGTCCATGCGGACATGCTCCGGGTGAACCTTGTTCCACTGGTCGGGAAAAACCATGTGCGCAGTGGTGTGAATCGGATGGGCGAGGGGTTTGTACGGAAAAATGTCACGCTCGCGAATCTCGCCCGGGGACAGGGACGAAAGCTCCTCGTACGTGGCCACGTCGCGCAGAACCGCGATGGGGCCCTTCATGACCGGCTTACGCCCACCGGACATCATTGCGCCGGGAATCACCTCGCCCGAGAACGCGTAGCGGCTCGCCATGTACGCATCGACCTCCGCCATGAATCCCTCCTTCCGATCGAGATTCATCCGCTTCCATTCGTCCCACGCAACCGGCAGCGTTGGACTGCCGAACGAACTGCCGTTCCTGCCCGCGTAGCGCCAGATGTCGAATGGAGTACGATCGCCTTTACCGGCTGGGGGATAGGGCTGCAGACCTTCGATGTGGCTGGACACGCCGGCCATTCCGGCAAGTTCCGGGTTCTCTTCCGCGGATGCGGGTTGCACCGTCTGTACAAGCAACAACCCGAAGCTCATAAACATGGCAATCAAGAACGATCTCATCTTCTATGCTCCCTCTGCATAATCACCGGCGCCGATGAGCGCGCCCACACCACCCGGGGCGCGCTTCGTGCGCTCGCTGGAGTTGTCTCCGCTGATCAGGCCGCCGCGCCGATGGCGGCCCTCATAGTGGCGTTGCTCGTTTTTTCTTCGCGGGTGTAGCGATCGAACGTGGTCCACCCTGCCAGCAGCGCCAAAACGACGACAGCCGCAACGGGGTGGGGCGTTCGTTTCGACATGGAAGCCTCTGGCATTGGATCAGGCCATCGAGATTACCGGAAATATTTCCCCTGATCCACGGCTCTGGTGGCCAGCCGGAAATCTGGAGGCGATGTGACCGGCGCAACGCGTTGGTTTTCTCCTACCTTGCCGCTTGATTCGCTGCTTCGGGGGCATGTCGCTGCAGAACAGGCTGTTGCAGACGTATTCGAATCAACCCGCCCGTCCGGGCACCGCAACCGCGCCCTGAAGCCCCCTTTTCAGGGGCAGGCATTCTTCCGAACAGTCCTAACAGCCCGGGATTGAAGACCCGGCGCCCACCGGATAACGTCCGCAGCCCTGCTCTGTTACTACCGCAATTACTGCGCCGCAGCGATCGCCGATTCCTTTTCGGACAACGCGCTCTTGATGGCCTTCTCAACACAGCGCCTGTCGTCTCCGTGCATGTCGCTGAGCGGGAACATGTCGGAGAGCCTCTTGCAGGAGTCCTGCGCGACCAGTCTGATTCGCGACTCGAGTTCCTGCACGTCGGCGTACTTTGACAGATCGAGGTCACCAATGTAGACCTTGCGCGTCAGTTCCACCACTTCGGTTTTAACCGTCGGGTCGCTCGCGCTATGAATCGCCGTGCGCTCTACGCTAACCGGAGCCTGCACGACGATTTCTTCCATCTGCTGGTTCTTTTCATCGGCCAGGGCGAAAGCGTATGCGAAAACGAACACCCAGGCTGTCGCAGTTGCGGCGAGAACTTTCCCATAGCTGGTATTTCGCTTCATCGTACCCTCCCGTGTCAGGAGCGGTTCGCTGTGAGCCGAAGCGCTCCAGGAAATTTCGAGAGTCTCATTTTCACCGTAGGTCGCAAAAATCGGTGCGCACAATGACCTGGCTCAATTGCCCCACCAATTCGATCGCGGCTGCGTAGCGATGTCCAAGTGACGGATGATCAAATCGGCGTCGGGCAGCGGTCCGACCGGGGTCGGACCATCAGAAGCTGTTGATTCAGTTGTGGGCTGCTGCCTGAGCGCTTGCGCCCGGTCGCGGAGACACCATGCCACATCGACAATCAACCCATTCAGATATTTTGCATGAATTAAATTGTTTATGTTCAATGATTTACGTCATTGACAAGCACGGCGCAGGAGAACGAGATAAAAATGTGGGTTAAGTCATCATGGCAGTCATGGGGAGGTTTTCATGTTCAACAGAATAGTGACCGGCCTTGCTTTGGCAGCGACGTGTTGTCTGGCGGCCGGCGCAGCGACAACCGCCGTAGCGGGCGATCCGGGGATGGTCGTACTGGCAATGGGAGGGGGTTCCATCGACGACGCGCTTTTCAACCCCAATTCACCGATCGCGGCTGAGGCCACTTTTTCACTGCACGCCGGGTATGACAAACACGGTGAATTCAAGGGCCATTTCTCGTTCAAACGGGTATATCCCGGGCACGGAGTGAGGGCGGTTATCAGTTCAGAAATCACCGAAATGGACTGGGGGTTCGATGAGTGTTCCTGGGTCAGAATGAGTGGCGAAATGACGCTGCATGCGACCTGGGTCAACCAGCCGATACGGCCGGAGTACTTCACCGTCGAAGCCTGGGACTGTGACGGCGTCCCTGGCGCATCCGACATGATCTGGTTCGGTACCTATCGCGATGAGGCACGCACCAACATGAGGCCGGCACTCACGCTCGTCGAATCCGCCGAACTCTCGGGTGGAAACATCATGATCCGCTAGGAATTCCCGCGGGCCCGCGGCCCTTTCCTTGCCCGACAAGGTAGCCGGGGCCCAAAATGGGGCCAAGCCACCACCGGAGTGCAGCGATGGGCGTTGAACAGTTTCTCTCCGGCAAACTGAGAAGATTCTCTGTCGTGGACATCGGCTTCGTGAAGGCGGTGTACTTCCTGTTCGGATTGCTGGTGTACTCGGTTTATCCGCCGCTAACCGCTCCGGACTGGTGGTTCTGGCTGTTGCTGGGAATCATCAGTGGGTTTCCGCTGGTCATTCATTTCTTCAGCTTTGCGGGTAGCTGGCTTGCGAAGGGCCGCGCTTACCTCGAAAGCAATTCTCCGGCGCTTCAGGTCCTGTTGTTCCTGACGCAGTTATTCGTGGCCTTCACGGTGGCGGCATTGCTGCCGGCACTGGCTGGCGGGGCGTGGTGGATTTATCTCGGGCTAATCGTGCTGCTCGCCATAAAGCCGATGACCAGGACCGTATTCTGGTAGAGCAGCCCCGGTGCCCGTTACGTTTGGGCATTGGCAATACCAAGTTTCCGGGCGGTGCGCGGCCCAGCGCCGGTTATTCAATGCCCGCTCCTTCAAACACGGCAGAGCTTGGCAAAATTGCCGGGCCGCGGGCCGGCGTTTGCACTCCAGTAGCAAAAGGCCCGCTAATGAGCGGGCCTTTGCACAATATTCCTGCATAAACGCGGCAATCGGACTAGTTGATCGGATCTCCAATTGCAGCGCACCGATCGGCAATCTGCTGGATACAGGCATTCGCTTCATCGGCCGTAACGGGCAAAACCTGAAAAGTGTCCCTTGTCGAGCAGAAAACGTTGGCGCCAGCGTTTCCTGCTGAGAATCCGCCTTCTACGCTGTCCCCATCTCCGACGGTGTCTTGAATCACTGCAAGAAAGGGGTAAGTACTACCGGAACTGCAACTATTGTCCGTGTCTTGATTGTCCGCAGTGACTTGCTGCAATTCGATCGCATCCCAACAGGGGCACGCCGACGGCGGCTCGCACCCTTCGTCGATCCCATCCCCGTCGGCATCCTCAGTGCCTTCACCACTCGCACCCAAGGCAAGCGGCTCGTAATCTTCAATGCCGTCCCATTCGTGCCCTGGGTCGCCCAGGTGGGAGGACGCGGCCTTCTCCGGCACGACGATCAAGTCGATCTTACCCGCGTCCGGGCAGAAGTAATCGTTGTCCTCGCCGGGGACACAATCCGGGTCGTCGAGGTAGGTTTCACCGTTTGGGCCCGCTTTGCTGCCGACGTGGCAAACCAGCACCTTGTCCTGGCTCGCTGCCAGGCCGGATGTGGCGAACAGAAGCACTGCTGAAATTGCAAAAATGACTGGATTCATTGAATTCCTCCTCAGTCCTTGAATTGGAAATCCGCTTTGTGCAGGAGGCGATAAAGAGGCAGGCACCCCCTTTGGCGGGCAAATACTCCAGATTCTCTCCCTGTTTCCCGCAACCCTTACTATAGCGGGTTGCGGAGAGAAATGAACCCATTTCCCAAATTTATCTGCGGCCTCCCAACTGCAGAGCCCGTCCCCAACTGCCGCGACCTGTTTTAAGTGTCAAGAACGTAGCCAGCACTTTTCCCCACAAACAATTTTTTGACCCAAGCGAACAAACCGGGACAGCCAGACTCTAATTTCTGGCCCGGGTGGCGCAGCGAGGAGAGCACGATGAGCAACGGCAAGGCGGGACCTGAAACGAAAGGTGTGGTGGTAAAACTGCTTTCAACGGTTGACCTTGGCCCCGAGATCGAAGGCATGGCTGGGCGTCAACTGCGAATGCGGATGGTGACCATCGCGCCCGGAGGCATCTTCGGGCCGATTCACGACCACAAGGACAGGCCGGGTATCGTCTACATATTGCAGGGAACGATCACCGACCATCGGGATGGAGTCGCTACGGACTATGGGCCTGGGGTGGGCTGGCCCGAAGACAGGGACACCCTGCACTGGCTCGAAAACAGGGGAACGGTCGAAGCCATTGAGATATCGGTCGATATTGTCAGACACGAATGAACGCGGGCCAGTCCGGGATTCGGGAAACCGGGCCGGCCCGGAGCAAAGGCTGAATAGCCCTGACCTCAACCGAGATCCTCGGCCCGCTACGGCCCTACCCCTTGTTCGCTTCAAGCTCCTTGATGAGGCCTGCCAGGTGGCTTCGGATACCGGCCATGCTTCTCCCGAAGTCGCAAACCTGCCAGGCCCGTTCTGACAGGGCGCCCTCGAGGTCCGGCCGAGTCATCAGCTTCTCAAACCAGAACTGGGGCGCATATGACCCTGGAACGGTTTCACAAGCCTGCATCGCAGGGCTGAACTCTCCGGTATCGGGATCCACCAGACATTCCGGGGCAACGCGAACAATATACTCCGAAGGCAGGGTCCGGACCGCGGCCATTCGGACGGCCGTGTCCTTGGGCGGCCGCCAGGCATTCAGGCGCTCCAGAAAATCCGTGTAGCCGGAGACTATCTGTTCTCGAAGTGATGGGCACGTCATCCAACGCCTCCGGTTTTCCTACAGCATTTTCGGCGTTTCCCCTCCGCACACCCCTCCGATTCCCACTGACGAGGCCACGGCACAAACCCTAGGCTGGTACCCAGGGGAGGACACCCGCCCGAGCGGCCCTCACGCAGGCTTCCGGCGGCGTCCGAATTCTGGCCGTATCGAAGGGGAATCGTCATGCTGCAATCCGCACTCCGTTGCGCCGTCACGGCGCTCATCGTCATCACATCCGTTTGGCCGAGCCCGGCCAGCCCGCAAACCGGGCCGGAGACCAAACGCTGCCTGACGCGGGAGCAGCTCTTGACCGAACCCCTGTTCTCGGCCTGCCCGCCGCTGGTCGACGAGGCGTCGGTCTCCGACGAATCCTTCATCAGTAAGCTCTACCTGTACCGCGGTTACGACAGCTATGCGCTTCGTTGGCAGGGGCCGAGCTACTTCCAGCAGAACGACTACACCTGGAATCCCGAGACGGGCGCATACGAGGGCATCTGCGGCAGCCAGTTCTGCGAACTGTACCCGCCAAGCTGGGTGCAACAGGAGCACTGGCCCTTCCTGGTCGGCACGCTTCTGGCCGAAGACGTGGGGTCGTGGACCTACTCCGAACTGCGCAACGGCGAAGTCTTTCAATCGCGCAACTTCGAAGTGCGGGAACTGGAGTTGTCCGCGCTGAGCGGGGGCCAGCAGATGGGGCTGGTCGGCGAGAACCTCCCACAGCCGCTGGTGCTCCAGCTCGAATCCTTCGAAGGCGTTGGCATCGAAGACGAAGTCATCGGCTGGGACATTTCCGGGCCTGGCGGGGCCAAGGGCGCCGCCGTTTACGGCATTGGAAGCGGCAGCGAAACCAATACGGACGGCATCGATACGGCAACGGTACGCCTGGGATCGAAACCGGGGGTGTACACCGTCACCCTGAACAATCGCCGCATCACCCAGGAATCGTGGCCGAGCTTCTCGTTCACTGCCATCGACGACATCGACGATACCGATCCCGTGGACGAGCATCCCGAGACCGAGGAGGGTGTCGGCGGCAACCACGGCCAGCAATGCGACCGGGTCGGCAACCCCATTACCCTTTCCGTCGGCAACAAGTTCCAGCGCGAGGTCGATCTCGAGGCGGCGGGCCTGTCGCCGATCGAGTTCATTCGCTATCACAACAGCCTCGGCTTCCTGTCGCGCTCGTTCAACAACTACTGGACGCACAGCTACGACCGCTACCTCGAACTGCCCGCCGATCCGCAACAGGAGCCGGTGAAGGTGGTTCGACCGGATGGCAGGAAAGTGAATTTCTTCTGGACCGGCAGCGGGTTCGAGCCGCACCCGGGCGTTTATTCGTCGCTCGAGCAGACCGCTGACGGCTGGCGTTACACCGACGAAGAGTTGACCGTGGAGACCTTCGACGCAGACGGCCTGCTGCTGGAGATCACCGGCCTGTCCGGAATGCGGCAGATCGCGGTTCACGACTCCGGCGGCCACCTGGTCCGCATCGAGAGCAGCCTCGGCGACGGCCTGGATTTCGATTACGACCGCTCGGATCGCCTGGCGTCCGTCACCGATTCGGCCGGCCGCCGCTGGGCCTACCGATACGACACGCTGGGCCGGCTGGCCTTCGTGGACCGGCCCGATGGCACCACGCGCGAGTATCACTACGAAGACCTGCGGCACGCCTATGCGCTGACCGGCATCACCCTGGAAGACGGCAACCGCTACGCCACCTATGCCTACGATGAGCTAGGCCGGGCGATCGGCTCCTGGCACGCCGGCGATATCGATCGGGTGGACGTCCAGTACGAGGACGACGGCAGCCGCGTCGTGGTGGATCCGCTCGGCAACGCGACCGTGTACGAGACGAGCATCGAAAACAAGCGCGGTTTCCTCGACGCCATCAGCGGCCCCGTCTGTTCGCAGGGCTGCGGCGAGACGGAAACGCAGTACGATTACGACGCCGACGGCAACATCATCCGCAAGACCACCCATGGGATCATCACCGAGTACGGGGCTTTCGATGACAAGGGCCAGCCCGGCTTCATCGTGCGGGCGGCCGGCACCCCCGAGGAGACGCGCATCGATTACAAGTATGATCCCGGCTTGCGCAACCGCATCACGCAGATGACCGAACCCTCGGTTTACCCGGGCGCCTCGAAGATCACCCACCGGACCTACGACGTTGCGGGCAACCTCGTCGAAGAGTCCATAACCGGATTCGATCCCTCCGGGGGGCCAGTTTCCAGAACGACTTCCTGGACCTTCGAGGGTCCGTACGGACAGGTTTCCTCCATGGACGGGCCCAGAACGGACGTGGCGGACGTCACGACCTACGAGTACTACCCTGACACCATGGCGGAAGGCCCGAACCGGGCGCGGCTGCGGGCAATCGTCGATCCGAACGGCATCCGCATCCGGGACGGGATCAACTATAGCCCGACCGGCAGGATCCTCTCGGAGCGTCGTCCAAACGGCGTCATGCTGCAATACGACTACGAACCCGGCAGCGATCGGATCGCGTCCCTGACGACGACGGGTGGGCCGCTGTTCAATCGCACGCAATGGACCTATTACCCGACAGGCGAAGTCGAACGGATCGCGGTCGAGGACGAGGCGGGCGAGCAGACCGTCACGCGTTTCTACTACGACGAGGCGCGGCGCCTGACCCGCGTGGAAGCCGGTCTCGGTGGTGACTCACGGCAGGGGCCGGACCTGCGCGTCAGTTACACGCTGGACCCCGTCGGAAACGTCATTGGCGAGGAGCACTGGTCGAAAGATGGCGCACTGAACCAGGTTCTCATCCAGCGGCTATTCGACGCCTACGGCCACCTCGACCAGATCACGCAAGGTGGGGTTACGGAGGACTTCGATTACAGTCCCGACGGCACACTCGCCGCCCGAACCGACGGTAACCTCAACACCACCCGCTACGACTACGACGCCTTCAAACGACTGATCTCGACCGAGCAATTCGGCCAGGTCACGACCCTCCGGGAGTACGGTACGCACGGCAACGCCACAGCGCTGACCGATCCGGAAGGCCATACGACCCGCTATCGGTACGACGATCTCGGCAACCGCCTGCAACTCGACAGCCCAGACACCGGTCTGTCCGGCTACGAATACGATGAAGCCGGCCGGGTCATGGGCCAGGTCGACGCCATGGGGCAACACAGTCACCTGGCCTATGACCCAGGCGGCCGACTCACCTCGGTGGACCGCGAAGGCCTGGCGGATGACGTGCAATACCGGTACGACGACTGCCCCAACGGCGAGGGACGCCTGTGCGGTGCGTCCGTCGGCTGGGGGCACGCCACCGCGTATGCCTGGAACGGCCTGGGCGAGATCGCCACCGTGACCACGGCGGCCGGGCAATTGGGATACACCCACGGCCCGCAAGGCTCGCTGACCTCGATCCGGTACCCCTCCGGTCGCGAGGTTCACTTCAATCGCGACGCGGCCGACCTCATACGGCAGATTCGACTGCTCACTCCAGGACAGGGCGAGTCCATACTGTTGGACGAAATCCGCTATTCGCCCATGGGCCGGCCGATCGCCTGGCGCTTCGCCAACGGTCTGGAAACCCACATCCAGCTCGACGCAAGGAGCAGGGTCCAGGACATCGACGTACAGGGCGCCCTGTCGTGGCAGGCTGCCGGCTATGACGGCAATGGCAATCTGTTGGGCCTGTTACGCGATGGAAGCACGGCCACCTTCGGCTACGATCGGCTGAACCGGCTTGTTACAGCTGATTTGACCGGCCTGTCGCTGGGCTTCACATACGACGACAACGGCAACCGCTTGTCACTGAATACCAACGGTATCGCGGAAGACGCCAGCTACGTAACCGGCACGAACCGTCTGGCGGCCTTTGGTGATCGACAGTACGGCCACGACTTGAACGGCAACACCACTTCGATCCTGCGAGGGACCTCACCTTCGCTGGATTTGTTGTACACGCGGCACAATCGTCTGTCCGAAATGGTGGACACCGGGTCCTCGCAAGACCTGGCAACCTACCGCTACGACGCACTCGGTCAGCGGGTGGAGAAGACCTCCGGTGGCGAAACACAAAAGTTCTTATACGGACTGAACGGCGAACTGCTGGCCGTTCTCAACGGCTCGAGCGTGGTCCGGCACGAATACGTCTATCTCGGGGGCCAGGTAGTGGCCGACCTGGGCCCGGGCTCGGAGACACCACCGGGACCGCCCGCGGAAGAGGTAATCATCGATACAGATCAAGCCGAGGTGTTCGGAGCGAACTGGCAGAGCAAGCGGAGCGATCTCGCGGTTGGCGGATCCTATCTGCAGAACCGCAAGCTCGACGGCCGGGGCATCTACTGGTACCTGGATGAGACCGGGTCCAGCGGTGCGTATGACATTTACGTGCGTTGGCTCAACCCCGAGGGGGACGGCTATGCGACCCGCTATGGGGTCGACGTGTTGAATACTGCCCAGACGGCTTACCAGAGCACGGATGTCGTGGTGTCGCATGACGAAGTCCAGCAGGGCGACTGGGTACTGCTCGGAAACTTCGAGATCCAACCGCGTAACGAGAACTGGCGGCAGCGAGTAACGCTCACCGGTTTCGATAACTGGACCGGTTCTGCGGGGACCTTCCTGGAGGCCGATGCGATTCGCCTGGTACCGACGTTCATCCAGGAGGAATCGTCCACTGTCCACTTCATTCACGGCGATCACCTGGGTACGCCCCAGGCGGTCACCGATCTCTCGGGCCAGGTCGTCTGGCGCGCCAGCTATCTGCCCTTCGGACAGGCTACGATCGAAGACGACGTGGACGGCGACGGCGTCCCCTACGAACTCAATCTGAGGTTCCCCGGCCAGTATTACGACGAAGAGTCAGGATTGTCCTACAACTATTTCCGGTACTACGATCGGGTTGTAGGTCGCTACATGCGGAGCGATCCGTTGGGACTGGAAGGCGGATTGAACCCGTACAGCTACGCAGAGCAGAGCCCTATAAACTATGCAGATCCACTTGGGCTCTGGGTTAAGCGCTGTAGCCGCCAACTCGGCAATCCTGCCGGGCCAAATCGAAGCCAAGACAATCCAATACGACACGACTATCTCGTCATCAGCGGTGCTATTCTCAGTTTCCAGGCGGGAGACAACTGGCTCTGGAGCCAAGGGCGCATTGACACCTTTGGGGAGGACCCCAATCGCAGCTGCCCTATGGTCTGCGGGGACGACACATTTGACGAATTCGTATTCGAAGCTGCACAAACGATTGGTGCCCCAAAGTACTGCTTATTTGCCTTGCCGGCAACTCTGGGCCATGCTTTAGGCGCACGGAATTGCCAGACTTGGGTGGACGACGTGCTCGCTTTGGCAAGAGAAAAATATCTGGAGAGCGTGAATTGCCCGAGATGCTTTAACTAGACCGATGAAAGAGTTCTTTCTGATTTTGCTCTTTTCCGAATGGGTGCAACTCACCCCGATACCAGTTGACCTGTCAGGAACACTAACGATTACACCTGACGACCCCATTTCGGCAATTACTCCCGGGGCGGCCGTGCACATAAACTTGGCGGGGTCAGTACCGGAAGCGGCAATCCGCAATGCTGGCTTGCAGGATTCGATCGACCTGCTGCGACAGAAAATTCCGCTGGAGAGCGTGCACGGCTTCCTGTTGACGGACGCCGGAGAACAGATTCAGCTGGATCAGAAATTCTTCTCGCTGGAGAATGATAAGGCCTGGCTGGTACTTGGCTCCGAGGTTGGGGTACCGGCCG
>JASFKQ010000049.1:0-20244 GCA_050118555.1 Lysobacterales bacterium | reverse complement strand
GGTTCCGGAGATTCCATTCAGCGATTGGGTGACGAGCCTATCGAGCACGAACTGCAGCTCGATCTCACCGTTCCGAAGATCAAACAGGTCCAGCCGGAGGCCGCGCCCAAGTCCAAACCACCGAAGTCGGAAGACACCAGCCCCGAATATCAAATCGACATGCACCTGACTGCTGGCGGCATCGCGTTGCGCGAGGGTCGGGTGAACGAGCCGGCCGGTGACAGCGCCTGGCACCATTACCGCAAGGTGCTGGAACTCGATCCGGACAACCCCGAGGCGCAGCAGGGTCTGGTGAAGGTCCAGGATCGCATGATTGGCCGGGCGATGGATCTCGCGCAGGAACTGGACTTCGAGTCGGCTGAGCGCCTGCTGGAGGAAGCCGCCCTGGTCCGGGAAGATCCACAACTGATCGAGGCGGCCAACGAACACATCAATACGTTCAGGGAACAGCATGCGCAGGCGCTGGAAGTCAAAGCCGTACGGGCCATGGACTCCGGGGACTTCGACAGCGCCGAGCGCTATCTGATCGAGATGATTGCCCTGGGCGGGATGGACGTAACGGTGAATCAGCTCCGCCGACGAATGGAAGAGGCGCGGATCTACGGTGGATTCAAGCCGGGTCAGACGTTGCGCGACCATTTCATGAACAAGGGGTACTGGACGCCGGAAACCGTGGTGGTTCTCGCCGGCAGCTTCATGATGGGCTCATCGGCCCTCGAAGAGGGCAGAAACGACAACGAGGGCCCGGAGCATCGGGTCACCTTCCTGCGCGGCTTCGCGATTGGACGAACCGAGGTCACCGTCCGGCAGTTCCAGGCATTCGTCGAGCACACCGGGTACAAGACCGATGCCGAGAAGCACGGCAACTCCACCGTCTACGACCAGTACTCCGGCCGCCTGGTGGAAAGGGACAACGTCAGCTGGAGAAACGACTACGAGGGCGGCAAGGCCGGCCCCGATGACCCGGTAGTCCATGTTTCCTGGAACGATGCGGAGGCCTACGTCAAATGGCTGGCCCGGGGCACCGGAAAGGCCTACCGACTTCCCAGCGAGGCGGAGTTCGAATACGCCGAGCGCGGCGGCAAGGCGACGAAGTACTGGTGGGGTGACGGCGCGCCGACGAGGGTGGTGGAGAACGTGACCGGGCAGGGCGACGAATCCCGCAGCCGACGGCAATGGGAGACCTATTTCAAGGGGTACACGGACCGATACTGGGGGCCTGCGCCCGTCGCGTCGTTCGAAGCCAATCCTTTTGGCCTGTTCGACATCGGCGGCAACGTCGCCGAATGGGTCGATGATTGCTGGCACGACTCCTATCTGCGGGCGCCCGTGGACGGATCCGCGTGGGTGAACCCGGGCTGCAACCTTCGCGTGGTCCGCGGCGGCCTCTGGGCGAGCTCGCCCGACCAGGCGCGGTCTGCGTACAGGGTTTCCGCCAAACCCGACCGCCGGGATGCCCGAGTGGGATTCCGCATCGCGCGGGATCTGTAGCCCGGATATCCGGGTTAGCGCTCCTGCACGACGCCGGAGTCGCCCAGCACTGCGTTCAGTACACTGGCCAGGCGACAGGAGGCCCGGCGCAGCTGCTGTTCCACCACGGGCCAGCTCCGTTGCGCGAAGTCCTCGTCGATGGCAGGGTTCGGGGGATAAGCCACTGTGGCAGCGAGCGTATGCGACTCGTCCGTCCAGGCGTCCACCGACTCGGGATTCCAGCGCTGTCGCGCCGCTTTGCACACCGCGGGCGCGGCGGTCCTTTCCAGGTCCGCGCCCTCGTTCATGCGTTCCCGGATCAACTCGCTGTCCCAGAATTCGTGCAGGTTCGTCAATTGGCCGCGGAACGTGACTTCGACCAGGTTGCCGCCGCGGTCGTCCCGGTATCCGGCGTGAAGAGGTTGATGCAGGTCGCCGACCAGGTGGCAGACCCAGGCGAGGGCCTGCCAGCGATGCTGCGCGTCACGCTGGGGTCCGGACAATGCAGAGGCGTACTTTTTGATCGCCTCGGTCACGCACAAGCCATCGGGGCAATCCCGCTGGCGGTCGTAGTGCGTGGCGCTGCGGGGAATGTTGACGAAATGCTGGGGTGCACTCCACGCCCATTCGGGCGTTTCGCGAACGCGATCCGGCCAATTGCAAGCCTCGTCCATGGCGTAAGGCGAGTCGCTGCCCAGGATATCCACCACAGCCGACCGGGCCCGGTCGTCCAGCAGGTCAAATGCGGCATTGGCGATCGCCGCGTGGCCCGCGGGGCCCCAGGCGAACACCGATCCGGGCAGGCCGAAGAGCGCTGCACATAGAATCGTGCGTGTCAGTGATGGTCTGCGCATGGTCGATTGTCGGTGGTCTCAGGGGCCAGCCTGCAAGCAGGCAGCAAGCATTATAATGGGGATGGACGTTCAAGCCACCCCGACATCGAGGCCCTGAATGACGAAACCACAAACGCGCCGAACCACGTTGCTGATCATGGGGATTGCCCTGCTCGCGCTGGGCGTGATTTTGCTGGTGTCGCCGGTGGCCGCCGGTAACGTCGTCGTGCGGATCGTGGCGCTGGTTCTGACATTGGCCGGCGTTGTGGCGTTCATACAGGCTTTCCGCTCGGCGCGCTCCATGCACCGCACTGTCACGATGGTGCTCGGCGTCATCGTAGCCGCGCTCGGTCTGCTGGTGTGGCTCAATCCGCACGTAGGCACGGGCTTTTTGACCGCATTGCTGATGGGTTTCTTCCTGGTGGATGGCGGCTGGAAGCTGATGATGGCTCCACGGTTCCGGCCGCTTCCTGCCTGGCGATGGCTGCTGCTCAGCGGCATCGTGTCATTGCTCTTCGTGGGCTTGCTGTGGTGGCAATGGCCGGTGGCGGCCGCCTGGGTCATCGGCGTACTGGTGGGACTGGACCTGTGCGGCGCAGGGGCCACGATGATCCTCCTGGCGTTGGCCATGGGGCGACCGGGGTCCGGTTCCGCCGTTTGAAGCGAACCGCTCACGAATGCATATTGCTTGATCTCCCGTGTGGTCGGTCCGCGCGCGCACCCGTAAAATCGAAGGTAGCAGAGGTAACCGGAGCAGCACATGCTCATCGCCTGGATTGCCGGGTTCAGTGTCCTGGGCAGCGTGGGCGCCATCATCGGTGCCGCCGTGTTGCTGGCCTTCCCGGAAATGGTCAGGCGGACAATGGTCCCGTACCTGGTCAGCTACGCCGGTGGCACGTTGCTGGGCGCTGCATTCCTGGGAATGATTCCAGCCGCACTGGGCGCCGCGCCCATGCGCTCGGTGCTGGTAGTGGTGCTGGCCGGGCTGGTTGCGTTTTTCGTACTGGAAAAGCTGGTCATCTGGCGCCATTGCCACGATGCGGCCTGCGAAGTCCACGGCCAGGCAGCGCCGTTGATACTGATAGGGGACGCCTTTCACAATTTCGTCGATGGTGTGGTGATCGCGGCCGCGTTCCTGGTTTCTGTGCCCCTGGGCATCACGGCCGCCATTGCGGTGATCCTGCACGAAGTTCCGCAGGAAGTTGGCGATTTCGCCATCCTGCTGGACAGCGGTTACACTCGTGTCCGCGCCCTGTTACTGAACACCCTGTCCAGCCTGACTACCGTGGCAGGCGCGCTTCTCGCCTGGTTGTGGCTGGAGCGGACGTCGGCCGTCATCCCCTATGTACTCGCCGTCTCGGCGGCCAGCTTCGTGTACATTGCCCTGGCCGACCTCGTTCCCGGCCTGCACAAGCGCTCATCGTTCATGGATTCAGTGTTGCAGACCGTTTTGCTGGTGTTGGGCATCGCAACCATCGCGCTGGTGAAAACGACCGGTGGCGGACAGGGGCCCAATTGAACCCCAAACGGAGGAATGGCTATGAAAGAAGGACGTCGCACTCACACGATGGGCGCCGGCGGGGAATGCGTCTGCCCGAAATGCGGCACGACCGTTTCGCACCGGCGCGGAGTTCCGTGCCAGGACGAGCGCTGCCCGAACTGCGAAGCGCGCATGCTGCGGGTAGGGTCCGAGCACCACGAATTGTGGAAGCAGAAACATGGCGGTTGATGGCGAATCCACACCCGCCGGCGCGGGACGGAAAGGCCCTCAGAGCCTGAAGGAGGTGTAACCATGAGGCACAGAAAGCCTGGAACCCGGTTCGGAGCGATGCTCCTGGCCTCCCTGGCGCTGGCCCTTTGCGGTGGCGCGGGCGTCATCGGCGCCGTGCACGCGGCGGCGTCGGCCGGGAACATTACCGGTCGGGTCTTTCTCGATGAAAACGCGGATACCTATTTCAAGGAATGCGACTGCGACTGCAGCCTGGAAGATATTCCCATCAGGTTGTACCGCGACCGTTGCGCGGGGCTAATCGTGCAGACGGTCAAAACGGACAAGGAAGGCCATTTCCATTTCCTGCGGCTCGAACCGGGCCGTTATTGTGTGATGCCCCACGTGGACATGATGTGCACGGGGTTCCAGGCGACCACGCCCATCACCCAGGAGGTCGATGTGAAGGCCGGTGAAACCGTCGAAGCCCCATGGTTCGGTTTCGACCACTACCTGGATACCAACGAGTAGCTTTCGCCCCGGTCGTTCCCGGCTTTGTAATTGAATCCGGGCGTGCGCATGTAGGCAAACGCTGCCCTCATCGGCGACTGTCAGCAGAGGCTGGCAACGGAAGCGGGTGTCAGAGTTCCCGTCGCGCCATGGCATCCGCGATGTGCCCGGCCTGGCGGATGGCCAGGGCGACAATGGTCAGCGTGGGGTTGGGCGCGCCGCTTCCGGAGAAGACGCTGCCGTCGCCGACGAACAGGTTTGGAATGTCGTGAACCCGTCCCCAGCGGTTGGTGACACCGTCTGCGGGACGTTCGCTCATGCGCGCGACGCCCATGTTGTGGCAGCCGCCGCCGGCATCGGGCCGTGACGTGATGCGGGTCGCGCCCAGCGATTCGTAAATGCTTTCGCATTGCTTCGTGGCGTGGCGTTTCATGGCGATCGTGTTGGGGTGGTCGCGGTACTCGAGTACGGGAACGGGCAGGCCGTACGCGTCCTTCTCGGTCGGATGAAGCGTGATGCGGTTACCCGCTTCCGGGGGATCCTCGCCCGTGATCCAGCATCCGGCCAGGTTGGGGTAATTTTCCAGATACTCCGCCGGCACCTCGCCCCAGTCGCCGAGATAGGAGGCGATGTTGAACGGCTGGTCGGCGACCGTTTCGATCACGTAGCCGCCGGCGAACCCACGCGATTCATCGTGGCGCTGTTCGTCCAGGATGATGCCGCATTGACGGGGTCCGCGCTGAAAATTGACGGCGCCCGGCATGATGGCCAGGGTGAGGTTCATCGTGTGGCGCATATAGTTGCGACCCAGGTGGCCCGAGGAATTGCCGAGACCATCGGGGAACATCGGGGACTCCGAGTTGCGCAGGAGTCGAGTGGTTTCGATGACGTTGCCCGCCACGCAAACTGCACGGGCTTTTTGCTCGTGCACGGCGCCGGCTGCATCCGCATACACCACGCTGCGCACTTTGCCGGTGTCGTCGTGTTCGATTCTGAGCGCCATGGCGCCCGTGCGCAGTTCGAAATGGCCCGTCGCCTCCGCCTTGGGAATCTCGGTGTACAGCGTCGACCACTTCGCGCCGATCGCGCAGCCGGAAAAACAGAATCCGATCTCCTGACATGCTGGCCTGCCATCGCGCGCCACCGAATTGATTGCCGAATGCATGCTGGTGATCTCGCGATAACCGACGCGTCGTCCGCCGGTTTTCAGTACCTTGAAGTTGGCAGTCTCGAAGGAGGGTGGGGTTCCGTGGGTGCCGCTGACGCCCATCTTGTCCTCGGCCCGGTCGTAAAAGGGCTCGAGTTCCTCCAGGGTCAGCGGCCAGTCGATCAGGTTCGTATCGCCCATGCCTCCATAGGTGCTTCCCGCCCCAAACTCGAAGTCCCGGAATCGCGGGGTGACTCCCGACCAGCGCATGGTAGTGCCGCCCACGGTCTTGCAGAGCCAGGTGGGCGCGCCCAGGCGCTTGTCGTGCCAGGTCATTTTCTGGTCCATCGCGACAAAATCGTTGACCACGTCCGCCAGGGTGAGACGGTTTCCCGCCTCGAGGCAGACGACGTCGATACCTTTTTGCGCCAGTTCGTTCGAAACGGTGCCGCCGCCGGCGCCGGATCCGATGACTACCACGACGGTGTGGTCGTCCAGATCGTACCTGCGCGTCATGAGACTTCCTCCGGCAGCCAGTCAATCTCGCCGGCCCCGTGGTGAAGGTAGCCGCCGAAGTCCTTGGACGGACCGGCGTAGCCGATGTGCGCCCAGTACGCCGGCGAAAAATAGAGGCCGAATCGTACCTGGTTGAGGATTGCGGTGAAGATCGGCAGGGTATCGATGCTTTTCATGGCATCGACCTGCGCTGGGGTGTCTATCTGCAGCCAGTCGCCGCCTGCTCGTTCGTCGAGTTCGGCCGCGGCTGCATCGAGCTGAGCGGCGAACGATTTTCCAGTCGCTACGTTCCCTAGGGCCTGGTCGATGATGCCAGCGTAAACCTCGTCAGGAAGCGAATCGTGCGGATAGAGCAGCCGCGCAAACCGCATTGCCATCTCGTGCGAAGCCGCACCGGAGGCGCCGTCAGATTCGGCCCATGCGCGACTCATCAAGATCAGGTCTGGCTTGAGGATCGGACCTGCGGCACCCGTCAGCGCCATCAGGGCCACGATGAAACGACGACGCGTCAGTTCTTCCGCCATGGCAGGACTCCTGTTCGGCCGGCTCGGTTGAACCGGCACGGACTAAGCATAGTCCAATTCTGCATATATGCCATTCCGCACAACCCTGACGGGAATAATTGCCGAAAATTGGACTATTCTTGATTCATGTCCATTGGCAAAGCATCCCGGCGTGATAATTAAGTGCACTAAAGTTTTTGTGCCGAATTCCCTATTCGCACGCCTACGATATGGAGAACACCAAGATGACTCAACAAGCGATTCGAGAAGCGGTATCAGACAACGCAATTCTTCACCTGCCCGACGGCCAGACCATTGAAATGCCCGTGCTCACCGGCACGGAAAACGAGAAAGCCATCGACATAGGCAAGCTGAGGGCCCAGACCGGCCACATCACTCTGGACCCGGGCTACGGGAATACCGGATCCTGCCAAAGTGGGATCACCTTCCTGAACGGTGAAAAGGGCATCCTGCGCTATCGGGGCATCCCGATCGAGCAACTGGCTGAGAAGGCGTCGTTTGTCGAAGTCTGCTACCTCATCATCTACGGTCATTTACCCAACCAAACCGAACTGGATGGGTTCCAGAGTAACCTGAACCACCATGCGCTGCTGCACGAGGACATGAAGCACTTCTTCTCGAGCTTCTCGGGCCAGGCGCATCCGATGGCGATACTCTCCGCGATGGTCGCATCCCTGTCCGGCTATTATGGCGAGGCGTCGGCCTCGGACGGCACGGACGATTTCGATCTGAATGCCGCGCGCCTGATTTCCAAGATTCGCACGCTGGCGGCGTTTTCCTACAAGAAATCCATCGGACAGCCGTTCATCTATCCGGACGATTCGCTTTCATACTGCGCCAATTTCCTGAAGATGATGTTCGCGGTCCCGGCGACTGACTACGAGCCGGATCCGGTCGTCGTTGATACGTTGAACCTGTTGCTGATTCTGCACGCCGACCACGAACAGAACTGCAGCACGGCGACGGTGCGGACGGTGGCCAGCAGCCACGCGAACCTGTATGCGTCCATTGCCGCCGGCATCCTGGCGCTGTGGGGTCCGCTGCATGGCGGCGCCAACCAGAAGGTCATCGAGATGCTGGAGAACATCCGCGCCGACGGCGGCGATATCAAGAAGTACGTCGCCATGGCCAAGGACAAGGACTCCGGGTTCCGCCTGATGGGCTTCGGCCACCGCGTGTACAAGAACTTCGATCCGCGGGCCAAGGTCATCAAAGGCGCCTGCGACAAGGTACTCGAGAAGCTGGGTATCCAGGACCCGATTCTGGATCTCGCTAAGCAACTGGAAGAGGCCGCGCTACAGGACGATTACTTCGTCGAGCGCAAGCTGTACCCCAACGTCGACTTCTACAGCGGCATCATCTACCGCGCGATCGGAATCCCTGTGAACATGTTCACGGTAATGTTTGCGTTAGGACGGCTTCCCGGCTGGATCGGCCAGTGGAAAGAACTGATGGACGATCCGACCCATCGCATCACGCGGCCCCGGCAGGTCTACCAGGGACAGACCGAGACCGACTACGTGCCCCTCGAGAAGCGCGCCTGAGTTGACAGGCGATCCGGACGGCCGCCGAGAGGATCGGCGGCCGTCTGCGTTTCCGGTCTGAAGAGCACCGGACCGACCGGTCACAATGCATGTCGAACAGGCCGCCAGGCTATCGTCCGTGCATTCAACGATGCATCTCCGCTCGATGGACGGCGCTGCACATCGCGTCGGCAATACCGACACGGCCTTCATCGACCGGGAAGCCAACTGGGCGGAAGTGATCGTGGGCGTGGACCCCGATCCGGCCAACACCGATCAGATTACCGACTGGTGCAAGGACTATTTTGACGCCTTGCATCCGTATTCAGCAGGTGGAGCCTACGTCAATTTCCTGATGGACGAGGGCGAGGAGCGTGTTGCGGCGTCGTTCCGGAAAAACTACGAACGGCTCGCCGCCGTCAAGAAAGCCTACGACCCCACCAACTTCTTCCATGTGAACCAGAACATACGACCGGCCGCGTAGGGCAGGGCGGAGTATGAAGGTTCCCGGCTCCCTAAAGGGCTGCCAGGAACTCCCGGATGGCCGCCGTAACGAGGCCGGGTTGCTCGATTGAAGAGGAGTGCCCTGCGCCCGGAATGGTCACGAGTTCAGAACCCGTGATCGCCGCGTGCAGGCGCTCGGCCTTGGCGGGAACCGTCGCCACGTCCTCGTCGCCGACCAGGATCAGGGTAGGTGTCGAGACCCTGTCCAGTTGGTCGTATACACCTTTCCGGTCGATGACTGCGTGAGCGGCCCGTGCGGTGCCAACCCGGTTCAGGCCCAGCAGGTGGCGCCTCCAGTGCTCGCGTTCGGCCTGTCGGGCGGGGTCCGTCAGGAAGGTCTGGCCGAACATGATGTTCATGACGCGGTTGACCAACGGGCGGAAGCCGAACCAGCGGCCTACGAAGGCCATACGCCGGTATGGACCCTGGTTCTCCTCGGGTTCCGGGTCGGCGGACGTTTCGACCAGGATCAGCGACCTGAGGAGTTCAGGGTGCCTGATGGCCAGGCGCAAGCCGACGAAGCCACCCATGGACAGGCCGACGAAGTGGCAGGGCGCGGCGCCCAGCTGGTCGATCAGCGCAACCGCGTCCTGCGTGAGCGAGTCCATGTCGTAACCGGACTTGGACACTTCGGATCTGCCCTGGCCGCGGTGGTCGTAAGTGATGCAGCGATAGTCTGTGGCCAGCGCATCGACCTGGCCGCCGAACATGTCGCCGCTCATCAGCAGGCCGTGCGAGAACACGATCGTTTCCGTGCCGTTTCCGGTTTGTTCAAAGTACAAGTTGGCGCCGTGGACATTCTGAACAGGCATTGTCATCCTCCGGGTCGCCCAATGAACTGCGCGATGGGGCGTGCACAGCCAGTATAGCAACGGCCGTTGCCGGGCAGCACCGCCGGTCCCCGGGCCCCCGATGCGCGGTTTCGCTTCTGGCCCGAGGGGATTTTGGTTCCCTGGTGGTACGATGTGCAACGGTCAGCCCGGGGCAACCATTGGAGGGGATTTCAACTTGGCTATTCATCGCATGGTGGAGCGTCTCAGAATGCGTGACTTTTCCACGCTCGCCATTGAATTGTTTGTCGTCATCATTGGGGTATTCATCGGCATCCAGGTCTCCAGCTGGAACGATGCAAGACTGGATCGAATACGTGCACACTCCTACCTGGAGCGAATTCGCTCCGATCTGGACGCGGATATTCTCAGCTACCAGGATCGGCTCAGGTTCTGGCGGCAGGTTTCGGATTACGGCGCTTTGGGTCTCGGCTACGCAAACGATGGCGACCTGAAGGGTTCGCAGGCACAGGACCTCCTGCTCGCCTACTTTCAGGCGAGCCAGATGGCCTTGTTCTACACCACCCGGTCGACCTACGATGAGCTCAAGAGCGGCGGCGAGCTCGGCCTGATCAGGGACCTGGAGCTGCGAAAACAGCTGGCTGTTTACTACACGAATGCCGATAACCCGGTTCTGAATGAGCGTCCCGCGTACCGGGAGCACCTGCGCGGACTGCTCCCGCTTCGCATCCAGAACCCTATCTGGGAGGAGTGCTACAGGTCCAACGGAGATTCCCAGACGTTGCTGGACTGCGATCCAGCCGTCGATCCGGAAGAAGCGGCGCGGCTGGTGGCGACGATCAGCGGAAATTCGCAACTGATGTCGGAGCTGAGGTACTGGATGTCCACGATGCGGGTTGCCCGGCTCATTGGAAGTGACCGCCTGGAGTTCGCCCGGAAACTCCGGCAGATGGTCAACAGCCGAGTGGAGGCTGCGTCGGCAGGCGACGGTTCGTAGGGGAGCAACGTGGCGGAAGACCCTGGCGCCGATGCAGTCAAGTTGCGCCGATCAGGTACTCGCCGAATTTCATGTCGGCGACCAGGATATGTCCGGTCAACCAGACTTCAAGACGCTCCAGTTCCTTTTCTTCGAGCTTTCCCGTCAGCAGAATTTCCCTCTGCATTTCCCGGACGTCCTCCATCAGCTCCTGGTGTTCCTGCCGGTGTTCTTCGAGTTCCTGGTAAGCAGATTTCAGCATCAACCGCTCTTCGTGACTGAAATGCCACGCCGTGCAGCGAATCAGCTCTTCCAGGACGGCCTCGACGTACTCCCGGGTCTCCCCGCTTTCGACGGAGTGGCCGAGGAGGTTGAACAGATCCACCAGGATACGATGATCGTGATCGATTTCGTCGTTCTCGACGCTCAGTACTTCGTCCCAGACGAGTTCTTTCATCATGGTTTCCCTGGCCAGTCGCTTCGATTGGCTGCAGCGAGGAGTGTTGCGAGCGTTTGCTCGCCATACCATTGAATTATACGCCCCGGAAGAGAAGGTGGCGCTGCGTACCCAGGCCTCTCGGCCTTGCCGTCGCTGCGTGGCCTTCCTCACCAGGCGGGTAGGTCACTCGTCAAAGCCAACAGGCTCATGCGAACTGCGAATAACGGCAAGGGCAAAGATGTCAGGCCGCGAGTAGTGGCCGCACGCATCGAGGGATTTCTGTGCCCGCCCGGCAGCCTCCGTGTTGAATGCTATCTGCCGTCACAAAACACTTTGTTTGGATTTCTTTTGCTTTAAAGACTACGCTCGATATTAATAACGATTGCCAAGAAGGCAGCCTTTGGACTTTTTCAACGAACTGAAGCGAAGAAACGTGTTCCGCGTGGGCACTGCCTACGTGGTCGCGGCATGGCTGGTCATTCAGGTGGTGGAGACCCTTTTTCCTGTCTATGGTCTGTCGGATGCATCTATACGGATCGTCATTACTGTTCTTGCCATCGGCCTGGTCCCGACACTGATTTTTGCTTGGGCTTTTGAGCTGACACCCGAGGGTCTGAAGAAGGAATCTGAAGTCAATCGCGCACATTCCATCGCGCGGGATACCGGAAAGAAGCTTGACCGGATGATCATGGTCGCGCTGGCACTGGCCCTCGGATATTTCGCTTTCGACAAGTTTGTGCTCAATCCACAACGCGAAGCAGAACTGGTCAGTTTCACGATTGAAACTTACGAACATTCGGCACTGACCCAGGTGTCCGAAAATTCGATCGCCGTGCTTCCGTTTGCCAATATGTCGGCAGATCCCGACCAGGAGTATTTTTCGGATGGATTGGCCGAGGAAATTCTGAATGTTCTCTCTGGCGTACCTGGGCTCGTGGTTGCCTCCAGGACATCCTCGTTCGCGTACAAGGAAACGAGCCTGACGCTGGCCCGGATCGCAGAGGAACTCAGGGTTCGGTACATGGTCGAGGGGTCCGTTCGAAAAGCCGGCGATCAGTTGCGAATCGTCGCAAAGCTGATCGATGCGGCGAGTGGCAAGCAACTCTGGGTGAAGGACTTCGACGGCGAAGCCGGCGACGTGTTCGAAATCCAGGACCAAACTGCAAATGCCATTCTGCTTGCGCTCAACATTCAGCTAGACGACCGCCGAGGGCGGCTATCGAATATCTCGGGCACCCAAAGTGTGCTGGCGCACGACCTGTTTCTCAAAGGCCGCTACTATTTCAACCGGCGCTTAGAAATGTCTACGGCGGTTGAATTGTTTCAACAGGCGACGCAAACCGATCCGAACTATGGAGAGGCCTATGCGTTCCTGGCGATTGCAAAATCCGTGGGGCACGGAGTGACCGATATACCGGGAGCGCAGACTGCTGTCGAACACGCCATCGAACTCGCTCCGGAGTTGCCCATTACATTGATCGCCCAGGGCTGGTTGGCTACGAAATCAGCCGACTTTGCCGAGGCCGATCGCGCACTTCGTCAGGCAGTGCAGTTGCAACCCAGGAATGGACTGGCTCTGCATCTACTTGGGAACGTGCAATTCGCGTATGGGCGATATGAAAAGGCGAGAGAACTGGGACAGCGTGCTTCCGATGTCGACCCATCTGTTGCCGTTTACCGCGATTATCTTGGCTTTTATTGTCTGGCGTTGGGAATGACCCGGGAAGGTTTGGCGCAGCTTGCCGCAGCCAATGAAATCATACCACTCAACAATGCAAATCAATCGATCTGGCGGGTTCTTACAGGCGATTCGGAAGGTGCGTTGCGACTTATTAGCGGTTCGGTTGTTGCGCGCTGGCAGCCTTATGTCGAAGCCTTTGTTCTTTTACACGAAGGAAAAATATCGGAGGCACGCGCATTGTTTGACGCCATCCCGGAAATCCCGGATGAGGTTGCCAACAGGTATGGCGCACCTAATTCGGTCATAGTGATCACTGCCTTGTATCTCGGCGATATAGAAGCCGCAAACCGGTCAATGGAGCAGATGATTCGACTGGGCAACCCCCTACTTTTTCTCAGATCCTTTTTGCCGTATTTGAAGGATTTTCCGATCGAAAAAACACGTTTCAATGAGTTCCGGGAACAAATGGGTTTGCCGGGATATTACACTCAATAATATTTCAGACGATTTTGAACGACGGACGGCGTTAGTGAGCAAACGAGGGACAAACCAACCTGGTTTGCCCACGGCTGCCGGCCACCGGTCGGAATCCGAAATGATCGCCCCATCTGTGTCAAGATAGTCGTGTCTTCGATTTGCCGTCACGAGATCAGGAATGACCACTGTGAACCTGGCGCAACTGGGTTGGCGACCGTTCTTTCAGCAACAGGTTGGCCTGGAGCACTGGGACTATCCCGCGTGCCGTGTGGTCGCCCAGCACCGGAACCGGCTCGAGCTTCTATCCGAGAGCGGTGCGTTTGGGTTGGCCATGCATCCCGGCATGCCGGCGATCACGGTGGGCGACTGGTTATTGCTTACGTCCGAAGGTCAGTTTCTTCGTGTGCTGGAGCGCCAGAGCCTGTTTCGCCGCAAAGCTCCGGGCAAAAAGGTCGACGAGCAGTTCATCGCGGCGAACATCGACACCGTGTTCATCGTCACTTCGCTGAACGAGGACTTCAGTCTGAACCGTATCGAGCGGTATCTGAGCCTGGCCAACGAGGCCGGGGTGGAGCCGGTGGTGGTTCTTTCAAAGTCGGATCTTTGCGATGACCCGGGGCGTTTTCAACGTGAGGTTCAAACCCTGGATCCACTGCTGATGGTGGAAACCATCAATTGCCTGGATGCCGGCGACATCCAAAAGCTGCTGCCTTGGTGCGGAACGGGCAAGACCGTGGCCCTGATGGGTTCGTCGGGCGTCGGCAAATCCACCCTGGTGAACACCCTGTTGGGCGACAGCATTCAGGCTACCGGCGCCATCCGCGAAAAGGACAGCACGGGACGGCACGTCACCAGCGGGCGATCATTGCATCAAATGAGGGGAGGGGGGCTGTTGCTGGACACGCCGGGGTTGCGCGAATTGCAGTTGACGGACTGTGACGAAGGGGTGAGCGCCACGTTTGCCGATATCACATCCCTTGCCGAACAGTGCCGCTTCGGCGATTGCACGCACGGCAACGAGCCGGGCTGCGCGGTGCAGGACGCCATCTCGTGCGGTGAGTTGAGCGCAAGGCGTTTGGCCAGTTACCAGAAGCTGATGCGGGAGCAGGAGTTCAACAGCGCCACCTTGGCCGAAAAGCGCGCCCGGGACAAACGATTCGGCAAGATGGTCAAGTCCGTGTTGTCAGAGAAAAACGCACGCAGAAATTGACCGCGGGCGGTAGCCCATTTCCTCAGGCCGGTTAGACGGCCCGACCCCACCAACCCCACCAACCGCATCCGAGCGTGACCGGCCGCCAACCAGAATGTCACGCCGAGTTGTGCGACGCCGCTAGTCTGAACAGTCCGCAACGGGGTTGTCGGTGAGTCGCGTCAATACATAGTCGCCTGTCCCGAGTGACGGATTCAGGGAATCGAAACGGAAATGAAGTTGGTCGCAAGACAGGGTTTCCACAGTCAGTTCTCCCCATAAATCGGCCTCGACGTCTCCCTCCAGAACACCGTTCACAAGCCGTACCCCGGCATTCTCGTACGCTTTGGTCTGAACGCGGTTACCGCCCGTACGGAGCGCCGACCCATAGACCCAGAAGGGTTCGCCAGTTGCGCCGATGCCAAGCCATGTGAGCAGAACCCGGCCATGGCCAAAATGGCTGACCTGCAAATATTGTCCGTCGTTATCCAGATCGACCCAGAGTCCGTCCAGGCCCGAGTCCAGCGCCGGGGCGGCAGAGAGATCCATTGCACCGCGGTCGCATCTGTCGGAAACGACGCCGCGCGTGTGGCCACGGACGTCCAGCGTTTCGCAGGCTGAAGCCGATTCGCCGATGGCTTCGGGACTGCCCGCCTGGAGCCGCTCGCTGTCGGGCAGAAACAGCTGCCGGCCCATCTGGCGGACTTCTTCGTGGGGCACAAAAGGATACACGCCATCCTCCATAACGACCGTATCCCCCTGGCCGAGAAAACCACAGGCCCCGCCTTCTGGTACCGAGTTATAGCCCCTGGATTGAACCGTGCCGGCGCAATTCGCAAACAGTCCGGACGTCAGCATCGAGTTGCCGATCCAGGCCTCGGAACCCGGCATGTTCGTCAGGTCACGGGTAACGCAATTGCCTGTCGGCTGCACAGGCAACTCGATGGATTCCCAATCGTTGTGCGTCAGCGTGACGTTGTTCGCGACGAGTGTGCCCTCGTTGAGAATCCCCGCACTTGCGGTGTCCGGGCATGTATCGAGAGACGAAGAGAAAACGAGCAATTCCGACGGAACGTGCAGTAGTCGATTGGCGGCGACCACCGAATTGCGCATGACCAACTCTCCCCGATTGTGAATCGGGGCACGTTGCTCTGGAAATTCCGGTTGACTGTATACGACAGAGACACGCTCCAGGTCGGCGTGCCCGTCGACTGCCAATGCCCATCGGGTGTTTCGAATTTCGACGGCCTCGAGGCGCAAGCGAGCGCCCCCGGCGACGCTCAGCCCGGTCTGGCCTTCGAAGTCGAGCGTGGCGTTGTTGCCCTTGATGACAACGTTCGAGAGGATCGTTCCTGCTCCCGCGGAGAGCGGAATATTGCCGGTCATGCCCCCGTACTGGCAGGCTATCCAGCGCGACGGACGATTATCGGCGCGCCGGGTGGGTGTGTAGTAGCCACGCTCCGCCAGGTGTATGACGGTTCGGTCTTCGTCCCCCAGTGAGGCATCGCAAAGAACATCCTGAAGTGAGGTGAAATCACCATCCGGAATGTAGACCACCCGGCTATCGGCAACAGCCGTGCTCGCGAAACAGTAGCTGAACACAATGAGCAGGCAAAGAATGAACAGCCTTTCGTGCCCTGGAGACCGGGTCGATTCCCCGGAAAGCGGCATCAGCGGGCAATTGGTCGTTACTGGAGATTGAAAGTGGTGACTGGATGAGTCAAAGCGCATTCCGTCCTCCTTGAATCCTGATGAAGATTGCGACCCGCAGGCTATCTGGTCAAGCATGAACGTACGCTGAACAGTAATCGACATTTGGTGAGCATAAGCTGCAATACCAGCGGAGGGGAAGTCTTGGTCCCGGCCGTTTGCGGTACCCGGCGGGTGCCCAGTTCAATCCAGAATCAGTTCCGCCTCGTGGCCAACTGCTGTCATTGATCGAGAAAGTGCGGCTGGGGGACGAAATGCAGAAATATATAGCAATGACAAAAGGCGTGTCGTTCACATTTTTCCATACAAAACGAAGTACCAGAGTAATTATGCGTCTGCTAGTCCGCACTAGAATGGTATTTCACCAGCGGATATATGCAACTTGCCCAAGAACGGAACCCACTTCTGATCCAGTCTCATCGCTGCGACTGGCCGCTACTGATCACCAGCTGGCCAGCGGTCGGCTTGCAATGTCATTGCCTGGCTGGGATCGCCGGAATGTCCATGCACTTACCGCGTGGAATGTCACCGGCGGGATCGTACATCGGCAACTTGCAGATTTCACCGTCGCGAGCATGGTCGTCAACACATTCGACGCGCACTACCGCCCCCGGCTGAAGCACCGGGTCCTTTAGGCGCACGATAGAAACACCACATTGCAGGTAGGGGGACCAGGCGCTGCTGCAGACGCGACCAGCAGACTCGCCATTGAAGGAGAGAGTCTCACCACGACGGGCGACACCACCAGCGCATTTCAGCCCCCAGGTAAGTCGCCTCGGGTCTGCGCGAGCGAGTGCAGTCTTGCCGATGAAATCGGCTTTTTCCAGGTCTACAAACGCCCCAAGTCCCGCGGCGAAGGGGGTCACACTCTCGTCAAAATCGGCACCTGAAAACAGCAGTCCGGCTTCGATGCGCCGGGCGTTTATCGCGGCGGCCGGTATTGTGTGCATCCCGTGGGCTTCACCCACATCCAGGATTTTCTCCCCGAGCACATCGGCGTCGACATCGCGCCCGAAATAGAACTCCCAGCCCAACTCGTTGGTGAAGCCTGTACGACTGATCACCACGGGTTGGCCACCGATATGTATCCGGGCCAGGTCGAAGTATCGAAAGGGCTCTGGCATCCCTTCATCCGAGACTTGCGCGAGCACGTCCATCGAGCGTGGGCCCTGGACCTGGCTGATCCAAACATCGGGATCGAGTATCCGGACATTGAAGCCCTCCGAGTGGGCACGCAGCCAGACAGGGAACTCGCCATCACCCTGCGCGTACCAGAAGCGGTCTGGAGCGAGCCGAAGCAGAACCCCATCCATGATCATTCCGCCGTCGGCAAAGCAGGCGATCTGATAGCTGCAACGCCCCACCCGCAAGCGCGACACATCTCGTGTGAACACACGGTTGAGCATGGTTTCGGCATCGGGCCCGCTGATCTCGGTCGTCAGTTCGCCGGTATGCGCCAGGCCAACCTCTCGACGCAAACGCCAGTAGAGGTCTTCCGTGCGAATGTTGCCGTATTCGAGTGATCGCAGCCGCCGATTGTAGACGCCGAAATGCGGGTCATACGGGAGCTCCTGGCGCACCAGTGGGTGGGGCGCCATCGACTGTCGGAACTCGTGGGGACCGCCGCTGGAGAGCACTGGCTTGACCACGAACTCCACATTACTCTTCGACTGTTCCACGTCATTCTCCCTGCACCGACGGGTTGAACGAAAGACCGGGTCTTTACCTGACGGGTAGAAGGTGGTTCGCGGACCAGCAGCCCGGCTCCTGGGGCTCCATCAGCTTCACGAATTGGAGCACGCCCGAAACGCAACAAGGCTGTACTGCGCTGGCCGATGCCTTACGCAAAGCCGCGAATGGCCGTTACCAGCGTGTTCAGTGGTGTACGACTCGGTCGATGATCTCTTGCACTTCAGCTTCCAGCCTGGTCGATGGTGTAACAACCACTTGCCGATCCGCCACGGTCGTCGAGAATCGGCTGACGTCCGCATTGCGCTCGTAGGTGTCGCGCAGCTCATCCAGCAGATGCGCCACTTCTTCCGGCTTCAGGCCGTGTTCTTCCACCAGTGTGTTCAGGCCGCTGATTTCGCCATCGTGGATCCAGGCCAAACCGAACTTTTTCGGCGGTTTGCCGATGAATACATAGGCGGCATGCTCGGCAGGTACGACTTCCAGGGGGTCCCTGGTCTTATCTGCGAGTTTACCGAGCTGGGTCTCGACTTCCGCAATCCTTGAAGCTGCGGTACTGGAGGGATCGATCGCCGGGTAATCCGGTTTGCTGGAAAAGAGATTTCCAAAGAGACTCATGACTTCCTCCCTTCGTTAAAGGCGTCTCTCGACGGGATTGGCCATTATTAAGCCTAGACCACTCGAGCTTGTTTCGCCATGACAGCCCAGATTTCAGATTTGGGCTCGTTGTACCCCTGCCACGTTAGTGGTGGTCGGCACAGTTCACCTGCGGACTTCAGCAATTTGTCCAAATGCGGAACCTGCCCCTGGTCCGGGTTCACCGCTGCGAGTGGCCGCTTACGACCCGTTTCGGAATTAACGGCTTTAAGGATTCTTCTATAACAAAAGTCAGCAGCTACCCGCTCTCTTCGGATGAGTTTCACGATGAAACAGTTGTTGTTCGCTTTGCAGTTGCTGACTCTGCTCCCGTCGGCTCATGCCGAATTCACCGGGGGGTTGAAGAAACTGGAACTCACCGAACCAACCGAGATTGATGGTATCCCTTGCAAGCACGAGGCGTTGTTGTACCCCGATGGCCACTTGGAGGGGCCTGGCCCGGGATGCCAATGTGGGGGCACACTTTTCCGGAAGGGAGTTGGCCCTACTTCGACCCGCCCGGTGTACTGAAATGTGCCTTTCTCTCGCGTGCCTGCAAAGTGCAAGGGTACCTGTTGCGTGGCGAGGGAAATAACTATCAAACCTGCTTGCATCCCAATGGCTGGCTCGCGTTCGGCAACTTGCGCGAACCTATGAAAAATCAAGGTGTGCCCAGCGGCGTATCGACGTTCTGGAAATGGATGCTTAATGGACCCTCAGGTATCAGGTTTCACGAAAACGGACGACTCAGAGGTTGCCGGCTCTCCAAAGACGTTAACGAATTCAAGAAAGATCAATGGATCGAGATTGACCGAGAGGGAAACGTGGTCAACGTCGTTGCCAAGGAAGAAAACAGCAAGAAATAGATTTGCTTTCAATTTCCACGTTCTGTTTATGACGGATTAGCGGCCTCATGGGTTTCTTACCCGCCGGTTTCGCTTGTCGACCCTATTCAGAACTCGGCGATCATGAATCTGAAATCGATCGAGCTCTCTGAACTCTTCAAAACGCTTCGCCGATGCTGACATAGTAGATCGTCTCGTCACGGCCGCGCGCGATGTCCACCCGCAGGCTGATGTTGTTCTTCGGGGCGATCACCCAGCGGAACCCGGCGCCGACCGACCACAGTGTCTCCTCCCAGCCGGCGAAATCCGGCGCGACGCTGCCCACGCCGCCGAAGGCGACCGCGCCGATCCGCTCGGTGAAGCGGTGACGGTACTCGGCCTGCGCCGCGACGAGGAAGCGGTCGCGGTAGGAGCCCATCTCGTAGCCCCGCAAATCGGCGCCCTGGCCGAAGGCGGGATACAGGAAAAATGGCGTGTTTCCGGACGTGTACTGGGTGGCGACGCGGCTGGCGAGCACGCTCTTTGCGCCCAGCGGCAGGTAGTGGTTCAGCGACGCGTCGTAGCGTTCGTAGTCGAGATCGGCGCCGAACGTGTCGCGGCTGACCGCCGCGTTCGCATCGATCAGCAGGCCCGAACGGGGGTAGAACTCGTTGTCGCGCGTGTCGTACTGCAGTCGCGGCGCGATCGTTGCCAGCGTCAGGTCGACTTTCAGGCGATCCGGGTCGAAACCCGGCGGCAGTTCGATATCCGGCAGCCGCGGGCCGACCCGGGTGTCCGCGTAGACGCCGCGAAGCCCGACGTAAAGGTTGGGGGCGACACGCCGCAGGCCTTCGCCCAGGAACAGGTCCATGTCTTGGTCCAGCACGATCGACCGGTCGCCGCCGCCGATGCCGTAGTAGCGGTAGTTCATCTCGGCATGGAACAGCGATCCCATCACGCGCCACTTGTCGCCGCCAAAGCTCATCCGCTGCATCAGGCCGGCGCCCCAGCTTTCGTTCTCGGCGTAGAAGCCGAACAGCCCCGAGATCCAGACCCGGTCTCCGGGCTCGGCGAACGACGGCTTGTACATCAGCATG
>JASFKQ010000048.1:0-20481 GCA_050118555.1 Lysobacterales bacterium | reverse complement strand
TCGCCGCTGACGGGATCGATCATCTGGGCCTGCAGGCTGGCGATCGTTCCGCTCTTGGCCAGCGCGAAGGCGATTATGCCGGGAATGATGAAAATGAAGACGGGAAGCAACTTCAGGCAGGACGCGAAAATAGTGCCGCGACGCGCCTGGGTTTCGTCCCTCGCGCCCAGCATGCGTTGCACGATGTACTGGTCGGTGCACCAGTACCAGAGGCCGATCACCGGGGCGCAGAACAGCATCGACAGCCACGGGTAGTTGCTGTTGAAATACCAGGCCTCCTTGACGATCTCGCCGCTGGCGCTGACCTCGCGGATGGGCAGCCAGGTGCCCTCGGCGCCGGCGCGCACGATCGGCTTCCACAGGTTGAACATCTCGCTGCCGGCGATCTTGTGCAGATTGTCCCAACCCGCCGAAATGCTGCCGTGGCCGAGTGCGGAGAGCCCGAAATACGTCACCAGCGCGGAGCCGAAGACGAGGATGAAGGTCTGGAGGGCCTCGGTGTAGGCCACCGCGCGCAGCCCGCCGAGGATGGTGTACACGCCGGTCAGCACCAGCACCAGTATCGAGCCCAGCCAGAACGCGTTGAGTGGCCCCAGGGACATTTCCGGGAGCAGGGTGCCGAACACGATGCCGCCCGCGAAGATGCCGACCGCGATCTTGGTCAGCACGTAGGCGAACAGGGAAATGAGTGACAGCACGGTGCGCGAGGTCGGGTTGAAACGCCGTTCCAGGAACTCGGGCATCGTGAACACCCTGGAGCGCATGAAGAACGGCGCCAGCACCCAGCCCAGCACCAGCAGGCACCAGGCGTGCAATTCGTAGTGCGCCATCGCCACGCCGTCCGTGGCGCCGGAGCCGGCCAGGCCGACGAGGTGTTCCGAACCGATATTCGAGGCGAAGATGGAAGCGCCGACGACGAACCAACCGAGGTTGCGCCCGGCGAGGAAGTAGTCCTCCGCGGAGTCCTTGCCCTTGAGGATCACCCACCAGGCGAGACCCAGTAGCAAAGCGAAGTAGGCGGAAATGACGACCCAGTCGAGAGCTTCCATTTTGACGACCCCGAGTTATACGTGGGTGGCTGGATTTATTCCCTTTTTTCGACCTTCTTATTTTCAGGCGTACCCGAGAGGGCAGCCACCGACAAGGCCGAATAAGCCTACCGCAATCGTCGCCGTAATTGAAAGAGAAAGTCTTCGTGCGCGGAATTGCCGGGAGGTGGCGTGCATGAAGTGCAGACAGTGCTTCCGCGAGATGCTGCCATTCAACTCGATCCGTATCGAAATGTCGGCTCCCGATCTCTAGAATAGGGGTTCATCGAGAAGGTGTGGAGCAAAACATGGCCGGTCTCTTCTACGAGCAGTTTCACGTCGGGCAGGTGTTCCGGCACGCGATTCGCCGCACGCTGACCGAGGCCGACAACGTGTTCTTTTCGGCGCTGACACACAATCCGGCCGCGCTGCACCTTGACGAGGAATATTGCCGGGAGCACACCGAGTTCGGAACCCGCGTGGTGAACAGCGCCTTCACTCTCGGGCTGATGGTGGGCATTTCCGTCGGCGATACGACGCTGGGCACGACAGTGGCGAATCTTGGCTGGGACGAGGTCCGTTTTCCGCGGCCTTTGTTCCACGGCGATACCCTGAGGGTGGAATCCGAGGTGGTGGAGATGCGCGACAGCAAGTCGCGGCCAGCCAACGGCATCGTCATCTTCGAGCACCGCGCGTTCAACCAGAAGGACGAGTTGGTAGCTGTCTGCAAACGGTCCGCGCTGATGTTGCGCAAGCCTTCGCCCGATACCTGAGCGGGGACCCAGGCAAAGGCGCACCCATGCAGCTCGATCACATCAATATCACCGCGCCGGGCCATCTGCTCGATGAACTGCGCGATTTTTACCGTGACGTTCTTGGCCTTACCGAAGGCTACCGGCCCACGTTCAGCCGGCCGGGCTATTGGCTCTATGCGGACGATCGGCCCGTTGTTCATCTCATCGAATCCGGTACCGGCAAGATCCAGGATGGCCTCGCCGCCCTCGATCACGTCGCATTTCGCTCCCGCGGCCTGGAAGCGATGAAAAGCAGGCTCGAGGCTTTTGGCGTCGGGTATCAGGAATTCGTTGTGAGCGACATCCGCCTCACGCAGCTGTTCGTTACCGATCCCGCCGGCACCCGCGTCGAAATCAACTTCCCGGGCGAAGGCTGATCCGCCGCGCGTGGCTCAGCCCTTCCCTTTTGCGCCGCATCATATGGAACTTAATATATATTAAAAACAGTTATATATAGAATGTTGCAGTGCACAATGAAAAATGCTATTGTATACCCATATTCAATTCCCTGTGAAGGAGCAAACCCGTGTCGCAATTTACTGATTTGATGAAGCCGGAAGTGCTGTTTTCGGCCGAGAACCCGATTCTGCAATCGGCCCGCAAGACCCATAAGATGCTGTTCGACGCCGTTGACAAGTCGGCCCGCGTGCAACTGGCCTATGCCGAGGAATTGCTCGACCTGAACGCCAAGCGTTTCGAGGTGCTGGTCGGCAGCGAATCCCCGATGGAGGCAGTTGCCGCATATCAGGACCTCGCGTTCGATGTCGCCAGGAGCGCCAGCCAGGCGGCGACCGAACTGCAGGATGTGGCATCCGGCCTGCAATTCGCGTTGGGCGATGCGGCGGCGGACCTCGTCGAGAAGGCGGAGCCAGCCCCGAAAGCGAAGAAAGCCAAGGCCGCCTGAGGCCTGACAAATCGAGGAACAGCCCGCGGCGCCCCCAACCGCGGGCTTTCCCTTTGGTTCGAGAACCACGCTCATGGCCCGGATTATCAAGAAATACGCCAATCGTCGCCTCTACGACACGGAGATCAGCAAGTACATCACGCTGGAACAGTTGAAAGACCTGATCGTCTCCGGTGAGAGTGTCCGCGTCACCGATGCCAGGTCAGGCAAGGACCTCACACGGGAAGTGCTGCTGCAACTCGTCGCCGAGCAGGAATCCGCCGGGCGCCCGATACTCAACGAGGCGATCCTCATCTCGCTGATCCGTTACTACGACCACCCGCTGCAGAAGCTGGCCTCGGCCTATTTGGAAGCGGCGCTTGGCCAATTGCGCGAGCACCAGCACGGCCTCAGCCGCCAGATGCAGGAGTTGATGGAGTCGCCGGTGGATGCGGCATCCCGCCTCACGCGTGAAGCAACCCGGCAGAATCTTGAGTGGATGGAAAAGCTCCAGCAGTCCTTTCTCGATGCGATCGGCCCCCGGCGCGCCGGGAGCGACCGTCGGAAAGACTGAAAGCTTTCAGTCGCCGGTCTCCTCCACGGAGATGCGCGGTAGCGACGGCTCTTCCACCTGTTGCTTCTCCGCCGGCGCCATGATCACCGCCTCGCCGCTGACCACCGCCTTGCCGTGCGGGTTCACGATCTCACAGGCCAGTGTGACGAAGCGCTTGTCATCGCGCTTCGCGGTGACTTCCAGGTTGGCGGTCAGCTCGTCCCCGACCTTTACCGGACGCAGGAATCGGAGTGTCTGGCTGACGTAGACGGCGCCGGGGCCGGGCAGTACGAGCGCCACCGCCGCCGAGATCAGGCTGGCTGAAAGGATACCGTGGGCGATGGGTTCGCCGAACGGCGTGCCGGACGCGTAGGCCGCATCGAGGTGCAGCGGGTTGACGTCGCCGGAAGCCGCCGCGAACAACACGATCTCGCGGCGCCCGATCGTGCGCGTGTAGCGTGCTTTCTGACCAATGAAAATTTCGTCATACGTAACGTTGCTGATCTGTGCCATGGATTTCCACCGTCGATTGAGGTCAACTCGATGATCGTCGCTCCGCGCGCCGGCTGCAAGATTCGCGCCTTGCCTCGGGGCAGTGACGACACTAGGCTAACGGCAATCGAAGACCAAGGAGAATCGCATGCGAGGCAAAGAACGCCGGCCCCTTGTCCGGCTGGCCCGCACCGCAGGCACGGGCTCAGTGGCGCTGACCTGCGCTCTGTTGCTGGTCGCCTGCCTGGGCAAGCCGTCCGGCATCGAGCCTGTCGACGGTTTCGAGCTGGACCGTTATCTTGGCACCTGGTACGAGATCGCGCGCCTCGATCATCCGTTCGAGCGCGGACTGACGCGCGTGACAGCCGAATACAGCATGCGCGAGGACGGTGGCGTCAGGGTCGTGAACCGGGGCTACTCGAGCGGCAAGGGCGAGTGGGAAAAAGCGGAAGGCAAAGCCTTTTTCGTGGATTCTCCGGACAAGGGCTACCTCAAGGTATCGTTCTTCGGTCCTTTCTACGGCTCATACATCGTGTTTGGGCTCGACCCGGTGGGATACCGGTACTCATTCGTCAGCGGTCCCGACACTTCCTACCTGTGGTTGCTGGCGCGCACGCCCCAGGTCGACGACAGCTTGAAACAGCGTTTCCTGGATCGCGCCGAGGCACTCGGATTCGAAACGGACCAGTTGATCTGGGTTCAGCAGGACTGATGACGGCATGGACCTTCCGGCCAGCACGATCCACTGCGATATCGTTTCCGCGCATGAGCAGATTTACTCCGGAGACGTGAAGCTCTGTGTGGCCGTCGGCGGGTCGGGGGAGATCGGCATCTATCCCCGCCATGCACCTTTGATGACGACGCTGAAACCGGGCCCGTTTCGGGTGCTGCAGACCGATGGCGAGGAGATCGTTTTCGTCATCGGCGGCGGCATCCTGGAGGTCATGCCACACCTGGTGACAGTGCTCGCCGACACGGCCATCCGTGCGGATGACGTGGACGAGGCAGCCGCACTGCGGGCCAAGGAGGAGGCCGAGCGCATTCTCGCGACACGAACGGGACAACTCGAGTTCCAGCAGGCGGAAGCCCAGCTCATCAAGGCCCTGGAGGAGCTACGGGCCCTGGAGACGCTGCGCAAGAGAACGAAGCGCTGAAGTGCGAATGAGTGCACTGCGCGCTTCCAGCCCAGGAGGGGACTACTGGCTTCGACCGGGTGATCTCGGGTCCTCAAGATAGACCTCGGGGTCCACGGGGCTGCCGTGCACCCGGACTTCGAAATGCAGATGCGGACCGCTGGATCTCCCGGTGGTCCCCACGTAGCCGATCACGTCTCCGGCACGGACGCTGGTGCCTTCTGACATGGTGATGCCCGTGAGGTGTGCGTAGACAGTGGCAAGCCCGCCGTGATGGTCCACCACGACCGTGTTGCCGTAAGGCCCGATATCATCACCAAGTATCACCGTGCCGGCGGCGGCGGCCGTGACGGGTGTTCCGTAGGGGGCGCGCAAGTCGACGCCGGAGTGAAGTCGTCGATACCGCATGCCGAAGCGGCTGCCTACTTTTCCACGGACGGGTTTCAACAGTCCGCCGGCGGGCGTTGTAATGGCTTGGGTATCCGGGATGTCCGGGGCCGCAGCCTTGATGCGCCGGCCGAGAAATTCCATCGAATCAGCGACCGCGTCCGCTTCGAAGAAGAGGGACCGAATGCGCCAGATGGCATGGCGCCACGCTGTCGCAACGGGCCGCAGGTGCGGCAACTGCATCATGCGCGCCAGTGATGCGCTGACGGCGTACCACGTCACCGCAGCCAACTCCCGTGCGTACTGCCTTGCCAGATAGGAGCGCACGCCCTTGAGCGAATGGTCGGGCGCGGCTGATGGGCAACGGAGCGGCTCCAGCGCTTGCCGCTCGGCCTCGCGGCAGACGCGATACATGTGGTATGGAGAAGTAACCAACAGGATGCGTTTCCAGGCGCCGCCGCCGAACAGGGCAGCGCTGATCAGTGTGCCGCGGCTACTTTGTCCGCTATCGTCCGGAATGACCGCTTCGGCGGGCAAACCCGCGGCAACCAGGTAGTTCCGCATGACCACGGCTTCCGACATGCCCCGAGCCCTGCCGCCACTGCAGAGCACGACAGGAGCCCAGCCCTGCCGGTACACGTCAGCGGCTACGTCAAGCCGCGCCCGAAGGCTTAACGATGGCCCATCGTCCCAGACCGCCGCGCCAAAAATGACAATGGCGTCCGCGGGTCGAAGCTCCCTGGCTTTGCCCGTTCGGAATATGCGTCGCAACGTGGCCGCACTGGCCAGCACGAGCAGGGAGGCGGGTATGGTTATCCAGACCGCTGGGTGAAGAAGCCAGCCCGTCATTTGCGCATCCGTTTGTCCACCTATTTCCTAACCGTCACGAGCCGGACCCTCATGATCGGTGCTTCCCACAACCGCTCTCAGGAACTTGCCGGCCCCGGTCAACGGAATACGGTCGACGAAACTGACCTCCAGCCGGGTATCGCTCCCAAGCACGCTCAGCGCCCGTTCTTTCATGGCCCTTTCCAGGTCTCCCCTGCTCTCGCCGGCAATCGGCACAACTCGCCAACACAGTGTTCCAGGAACATCCTGTGCCAGCTGAGCCTGCACGGTGCGGCGCAACAGGGCACTGAACATCGCTTCGATCGTAATGGAGGTGATTTCCCGTCCGTCCCCGAGGCGGATCATCTCGGATTGCCGTCCCTCCATTTGTGTCAGCAGGGGCAGTGTCCGTCCGCACGGGCAGGGGTCCTCGGACAATGTCGCGCGGTCTCCAAGCTGGTAGTTGAGAAGGATCATCGCGCGGTTGTCCAGCGGAGAGATGACGACCCCGCCGGACTCACCGGGCGGAAGGTCTTCGCCGCTGTCCCCCACAACGCGCACCGCACACAAATCGGTGTTCAGGTGGAACCCCTCTCTTTCCTCGCACTGGAAACCGATGGTGCCCGCTTCCATGGCGCCATAGACCGAGTAAAGCCTGCAACCGAGTTCCTCAGCCAGCGCACGGGCGCCCGGTGATATGCGGTCACCGAGGTAAACCCATAACCTCGGCATGGGAAGGTTCTGGCCATTGGCGTGTACGTAGTGCAGGAACTGGTCTACGTAGGACCCGAAGGACAAGACGACGCGGGGACGAATCGCGCGTACGTGCTTGACGGCGACCTTGAACGGGACGGTGGGCGGCAGGTGATGGTAGTGGACGGGCCGCCTGGGAATGAGGCTTTTTTCACTGTAGATCGTGCGCTGGGTCCGGCTCGAAAAATCCGCGGGTAGGATCAACAGGCGTTGGTGCCGTTCGGTGTCGATGCCCGCCAGCCGGGCTACGAAATGGCGCAATTCCGAGGTCAGAAATTCGCGAGCGATCATCGCGGTCCAGCTTTCCCCCGATAGTTCGGCAATCACTCGCCGATCGCGTTCGCCGCGGGCGGCCCGCAACAGCAGCGAGGCATGGTCCCAGAAAATGGGCTTTCGCAACCCGCTGGTGGAGCCGCTGGTCTTGAATACTTCACGGCCTTGCGCGCGGAACGTGTCGCATACGAATTGCATCGGGTCATCTGCGAGATCGGAACCGTCGATCATCGGTAACCGGGCGAGGTCCTCAACGGTCCTGATGGTCTGGGGATCGAACCCGTCCCGCCCGAGGGCCCGGTAAAAGGGAACCGTCTTGAAGGCGTGCTCCACGACCAGCCGAAGTCGCCGGTTCTGAAGCGCCCGGACCTCTTCGGGCGGCCAATAGGGCACCTGCCGTTCCCGTCTCGCGATCAGACCCACCAGGGCGGTCGACTCCCACCGCGCCGCTCGTGCGTTCCCTCCCCGGCCGGATATTCGGCGGAGCCTGGTTTCCAGAATGTCAGCGCCTGCCAAGCGAAAATTCCCCTGACATGTTCACGATGCCGGGCATTATGCCTGATCCGGTATCCTCCATCTCATTGCCTTTCGATCCACAAGGCGGAGGGTCCATGGTAATAGGGGCGATAGTCCGGAATGAGCACCTGCAGTTGCTCACAGTGGTTTCGCGCCAGCGCATGCATTGAAAGCAGCACGCGGTACCGTTGGTTCTCGGCCAGATAGGCCTGGAGCAGGTACTGCTCGGCCAGGTACAGGCCCTGGGTGAGCCATTTCCGGGGATATTCCCACGGGAGAAAGATGTCGTGGAAATGCACGATGACGCCCCTGCGAAGGCGGGGCAATACCTCGAGGACGAGAAAGTTGACGTCGCTACCCATCTTGACGGTATGCGTGCTGTCGATGAGCAGGAAATCTCCCCGTCCCAGGGAGAGATAGGCATCCATGGGAAGTTCCTGCGCCTTGCAGGCGCGGTGCTCAACGTCGAATGGCAAACGGGATGAAATATCGATGCGCGGTTCGGGGTCGACGCTGACATAGCGCTCCTGGACCCCGTCCCGGGCGTTGCGAGCCGCGGCCATTGCGGCGACCATCGTGGAAAAGCCGGACCCTATTTCCAACACCTGCCGCGGCCTAAAATGGCGAAGCATGGCGTAGAGGACTTCCGCGTCGCCCGTGGTGTAGTAACCGTTTCCGTGGTACTGCCGCCAGTCGTCCGTGTTGCGTTGCTCGGCCGGAAAGAATTCCGCAAAGTAAGCAGCGAGCGTTGCGCGGAGCCATTCGATTTGCGACCGTGTGTCAAGCTCGATGCCCGCGAGGCTGGACTTTCGCTCCCAGTCGGGAGAGTCGTCGGAAGGAATTTCGGGCAACGGACTGTAAATCCCGTCGCGAACCAGCCGATAACCCTGTGAAGCTGAGATCCTGTTCGTCAGGCCAAGCATTACGCGCCGAAGTACCTGTGTAACCATGGCGAATTCTCCGGGAGTCTCCGTCGGACCGACTGCCTCACAACTGTTCCAGGTCATTATCCACCACTCTCGTTCGTTGACGCACATCATTCATGGCTGGAGCCTCTTGAGGCATGATCTTCGTGTAAACCGCCACAACTTGCAGCGAGCGCTTTTGGCCCTGCTGCCGTTTGGCAGTCGGGGCGAAACGGATCCGTTCAAACGCCGGTATCTGCACAGAGGAGGAACGGAAATGAGACACACACTGCTACGCGCGGGCTTTGCCGTGGCCCTGCTCGCTTGCTCAGGCATCGCCATGGCCGCTTGCGAATACAAGGCCGGCGAGACCCATTTCATCGATTACGCCAAGTGCCGTTACGGAGACGACGCGGTGCTCGTGGTCGATCTGCCGGAAGGTTCCAGTTGGGACAACTGTGTCTATTACATCGAAGCATTCCGGCCGGAAAAACTGCTCGCCGTCACCCGCATGCGAAACGGCAAGGAACAACACAGCATCAATGACCGCGGGCAGATCGGAAATCCCTGCTACATGACCATGCAGAGCTGCGAAGCAGCCCTGAAAGCCTACAAGGCCAGCGGGAACTGATGCAGCCACGGCCCTGACCGGGCCGCACTTCGGGTATCATGGCAGCCGCTTGGAACGGCCACCTCCCCGGGAACCTGATGCAACGATCATTCACCGATTGGGGCGGGATCATCGCCGCCTACCTGCTGATGGTGGCGGTCAATGTTCTCGCGAACGCGCTGCCGATCGCCGGCGTGACCACGGGGGCAGTGTCTGCGCGTTATGCGTCGCTATTCACACCGGCGGGTTTCACCTTTTCCATCTGGGCGGTGATCTACCTCGCGCTTGGGGCGTTCGTCATCTACCAGGCCACGCCAGCGCAACGCAGCAATGCCGATCTAGCGGTGATCAGCCGGCCGTTCGTGCTCAGCTGCCTCGCCAACACAGCCTGGATCTTCGCCTGGCACCATGAACTCCTGCTCCTTTCGCTGGCATTGATGGCCGTGCTGCTGGTCGCATTGCTGGTCATTTACCGGCGCCTGCACGTGGCCGAAGCCTGGGCCCCGAGAGCGCAGCGCATCTTCACCCAGGGCCCCTTCAGTCTGTACACGGCCTGGATCACAGTGGCCACGCTCGCCAACATCAGCGCCGTGCAGGCGGCTTTCGACTTGAGCGACCTCTGGCTCGATGCCGTCAACTGGACCCTCGTCAAGCTCGCGCTCGCCGCCTCCCTGGGAGCCACCTTCGCGTTGCGAAGGGGCGATGTTCTGTTTCCACTGGTGGTGGCCTGGGCGGCTGTGGGTATCATGGTTGGGCAGGTATCCACGCCTGCCGTGGCAGGCGCGGCGGCGACAGTGGCGTTGATTTGCGCCATACTTGCGGCTTCCGAGGCGGGCAGGAAATAGGACCAGGGTGGCTCCGGGCATGTTAACGGCAGCGCAAGCGTTGGAACGGTTGAAAGAGGGCAATGGCCGATTCGTTTCCGGGACGGGCACCCGGGATCTGTCGAGCGACCACCGGCGGCGGCTTGAACTGGTTGACAACCAGGCGCCGTTCGCAATCGTTCACGGCTGTTCGGATTCCCGCGTTCCGGCGGAAATCGTCTTCGACCAGGGTCTCGGAGACCTGTTTGTGATCCGGGTCGCGGGCAACATCGTGGCTCCGTCCCATATCGGCAGCATCGAGTTCGCCGCCGAGCGCTTCGGGACACGGCTTGTGGTGGTGCTCGGACATTCCCAGTGCGGGGCGGTCCAGGCTTGCCTGGAGGAGCTCGAGCGTCCGAGCATGAACGGTTCGCCAAACCTGGGTTTTATCGTCAATGCGATCAGACCCAGCCTGGAACCCCTGCTCGAGCGTCACAGGGGTAATCCGAAGAGACTGGTCGAGAAAGCGGTCGAAGAAAATATCCGTGCCTCGGTGGAACACCTCCGGCACGGCTCGGCAGTGCTCGAAGGACTGATCCACAGCAGCGGGCTGATGATCGTCGGCGCGGAGTATTCGCTGGAAACCGGGGTCGTGACTTTCCTCGAATAACCGGCCGGTCGCACCGGCGAAAACTGCGGGCTAGAGAAAATCCTCTATGAACCAGGCCGAAAATGCGTGGCGGCCGCTGACCCCTGCCTTGCGGTAGATGGATGAAGCCTGCTGGCGAACCGTTTTCTCCAGTGTCTGCCGCACCGCTGCCATTTCCTTGAAGCTGAGACCCTTGATCAACAGCAACGCGACTTCCTTCTCGGTCTGCGTTAGCCCCCACTCCTCGAATTGCCGCTGAAGCATCTCCGCGAACTCGTGCCGGGTCGCTGCGACGGAGGGTGAAAGCCGGGTCGCATCGGCCTGTTCCTCCAGCGAGGCGAGTTCGACACGCAACCGCTGGTTGGACCGGTTTTGCCGTACGATGCCCGTCGCCAGGACCACGATGATGGCGAGGGACGCCAGGATCACCGTGACCTCCATCGCCAGGTGCATGGCGCTGGCGCCCTCCGAATAATCAGAAATGACGTCGGCAGCGCCACCGACGATGACGGCCGCGAGCAACGCCATGAAGATCAGTTCCTTGATGTACAGCATTTCAGGCCGTCTTTTCCTTAGAACTCCATGTGCAGCCATGGGACATTTGTACCCCGGGCGAAAAAACGGGCACATGTCCGATTCCCACGGCATTCCGCGTGCCCTATCTTGGCGCGCTTTGCGTAGCGAACGAATTATCAGGTGGCCATCTTACAGAACATTATCAAGCTGTCCAGCGGAGGCCGGGCTCGCGTGCTATTAGCCGGGGTGTGTCTGCTTGTGGCCAGTGCGGTTCGGGCCGCTCCGGAACACAATGAAACGGAACTGGCCGTGGCCGCGGATCTCGGCCTGTCCGATGTGATGGCAGCCGCCGTGCAGCGGCACCCCCAGCGTGGGCTGCTGGCAGCTCAGGCGGCCACCAGCGAAGCGCAGGTGCGTTTCGGCAACCGGTGGATGCCGGATGCCACGCAGCTCAACGGTTATCACCTGAGCGACAAGCCATTCGACGACACCGGCGCGGTGGAAAGCCAGCTGGCCGTTTCGTTTCCGATCTGGATGCCCGGTGAAAAGCGGGCCCAGGAAGCCCTCGGCGAAGCCGCGACAGAGAGCCAGGCAGCGCGCGAGGCCGGCTTCCGCTGGCAGCTCAGCGGCGAAGTACGCCGTCAGCTCTGGAATCTGAGTCTCGCACGGCGGCAGTGGCAGCTCGCAGGTGAGCAGGAGCAGCGCCTGCAGCAGGTTCTGGAACAGGTGTCGCGCTTCGAGGAAGCGGGAGAATTGTCCCGTGCAGACCTGCTTTCCACGATGCAGGAACTGGCGGTCTGGAAGGCTGAAACCATTGCCCTGGAGGCCGCGTACCAGGATGCTGCCCGGTCCTACCAGGCCCTGACCGGCCTCTCAATCATGCCGGAGAAACTGGATGAGCCGCTGAGTACGGTGGAGGACGCAGGTCCCGAGCACCCCGCATTGAAGCTGGCATCCGACCGCATGGCGGAAGCCGACGCCGCGCAGGAAGTCGTGATCCAGGCGAGCAGCTCCCGGCCGACTGTGGACGTTTACTGGCGGGGATTCCAGGGTGACCGGAACGCGCCCGACGTCGACTCGCTGGGCATCGGGTTCACGGTTCCACTGGGCAAGTCGCCCCGCAAAGGCCCGGAAATTGCAAGAGCCCGGGAGGCTTACGCGAAGGCCGAGTCGGACTATCTGCAGGCCAGGCGTGATGTCGAACTGCAGTTGCACGAAGCCAGGCACCAGTTGAAAACCGTGCGCCATCAACTGGCCAACTCCGAGGAAATGATCAAGACCGCCACCGAGAAGTACGCGTTGGACCGGCTGGCCTTCGAACTCGGTGAAATTTCAACCAACCAGTGGCTGCGCAGGCTCTCCGAATACAAGGAGATCGAGCGCTCGCACCAGCTGTTGCAGGTCCGGCGCGGCGCTGCCATCGCGGCCTACAACCAGGCTGTCGGAGAGTCCCTATGAAATGGATGCATCACTTGCTAATGCTTACCGCGCTGCTGGCTGCGGGCACTGTTCGGGCCGCTGACCTGAAGATCAGTGACGACGAACAACAACTGCTCGATATCCGTGTACAGGAGGTCTCGGCGCTGACCAACGCCGGCACCGGCGAGCTTACCCTTCGGGTGCGTTTTGCTCCCGATGGTGAATGGGTCATCAAGACGCCGCTGCCCGGCGTCGTCCACCGGGTGTTCGTGCAGGAAGGCGATCACGTGAAGGGGGGCGATCCGCTGCTGGTTGTGCGGAGTGCCGACATGGTCGGGCTGCAGCGCGACTTCCTGAAGGCCCGAGCGGATTTGGAACTGCAGCGGGCGACACTGGATCGCGACCGCAAACTGGCTGACGCCGGTTCGATCTCGCAGCGGCGCTGGCAGGAAACCCGGTACAACTTCGATGCCGCCGAGGCCGAGTTTTCCGGTCTGCAGGGGCGGCTGATGCTGGCTGGATTCAGCGTGAGCGACCTGGAGCGGCTTGGCAGCGATTCCCGGATCGGCCCGGATATGACCATTCGCGCGCCGTGCGACGCCATCATTCTGGACCGTCCGGTCATGCTGGGTGACCAGCTGGACGGAACCGAGGCCCTCGTTCGCCTGGGCCAACCAAACAAGATCATGCTCCAGGGGGTACTGGCGCATTCGGCCGCCGTGCGGCTGGCTGAGGGCGCAGAACTGCAATGGATGGAAGGTGACCGCCGGGCCGAGCTGGTGTTCGTGTCCGACGTGATCGACCCGCAATCCCAGACGGTACAGGTCCGGGCCAGGCCACTGGACCCGTCGGGGCTCGTGCCCGGGCAACTGACCCGGTGGCGTGTGCTCTCCGGTGACCGCCTGCTTACCGTTCCTTCCAGCGCCGTTGTGAAGCTCGAGGGCAAGGACGTGGTGTTCCTGGCCGTGACGGGCGGGTTCGACGTGCGTGAAGTACAGGTTCGCAATACCGGGACCGGCGCCTGGATCGTGCTGGCTGGCCTGGAAGCCGGCGACCGCATCGCGGCCACCGGCACGGCGGTGCTCAAGGGCATGAGCATGGGCATGGGCGGAGGGGATAGTTAGCCCGCATGTTGCACCGGTCGGGCCAGGGCCGGTCAAGACGACGCCGGTTCGGGCTGTTGTGACTGAGACAGCGCCAATCGAGGCGCGAAGAATGAGGTTTGGTGGGATCCAGATGAAAGACGAGCAACACACAATGGCGCTGGTTCGCGCACAATCTCCCGGGCCTGGGAATAGACCGCAATGACGTTGGCCGGTCTCGTTCGATTTTCGCTCACCCAGCGGCTCCTGATGCTGCTGATGGTGGCGATTCTGATACCCGCGGGCTGGTGGGCGTTCCGCTCGATCCCGATCGACGCCTTCCCGGATATCTCGCCCACTCAGGTCAAGATCATCATGAAAGCCCCGGGCATGACGCCCGAAGAAGTGGAATCACGCATTACGCGCCTGATCGAGGTCGAACTGCTTGGCGTGCCGCGCCAGACCATGCTGCGCTCGATCGCCAAGTATGCCCTGACCGATATCACCGTCGATTTCGAAGAGGGCACGGACATCTATTGGGCCCGCCAGCAGGTTGCCGAGCGGCTAACGGCCGTACGCGATTCGCTGCCCGAAGGCATCAGCGGCGGCCTGGCCCCGATGAGTACGCCGCTCAGCGAAATGTACATGTTCACGGTGGACAGTCCCGAACTTTCGCTCAGCGAACGGCGCTACCTGCTGGACTGGGTTGTACGGCCTGCGTTGCGCACCGTGCCCGGCGTTGCAGACGTCAATGCGCTTGGTGGGCTGGTCAAGACGTACCGGATTACCCCCAGGGCGGACGCCATGCTCGCCCTGGGCGTCACCACCGTGGACATCCAGCACGCACTGGAAATGAACAACCGCAACGACGGCGCCGGTCGGCTCGGCCGTGGCGAGGAATCGCTGCTGGTTCGTTCGGAAGGCGCCATGGACCGGATTTCGACTATCGAAGAGACTCCGGTCGCTGAACGGGATGGCAAGGCGATCACGATTGGCATGGTCGCCGAGGTCAGCCTGGGCAGCCTGGAGCGCTACGGGGCGGTAACGGAGAACGGCGTCGGCGAAGCGGTCGAGGGCCTGGTTGTGAGCCTGCGGGGTTCCAACGCGCGCGACGTGATCGCCGGCATCGAGGGCAAACTCGAAGAGATTCGCGCCGGGCTTCCCGACCACGTCACCCTCAACGTGTTCTACGATCGGGGACAACTGGTAGGCCGTGCCGTGCATACGGTCTCCAAAGCCCTGATCGAAGCGGTCGTTCTGGTGCTGGTGTTGCTGGGCCTGTTCCTGGGGAACTTCCGCTCGGCGTTGACCGTGGCGCTGATCCTGCCGCTGTCGGCCCTGGTCACCTTCATCGCGATGCGGCTGACCGGCCTGTCCGCCAACCTGATGAGCCTGGGCGGTCTGGCCATAGCGATCGGTCTGCTGGTGGACGCGGCGGTTGTCGTCGTGGAGAACGTCGTGACCAAGATGGCCACGGCCAATCGCGAGGCCTTGCCCCGACTGCATATCATCTATCGTGCGGTGAAGGACGTGGCCGCACCGGTTACCTCTGGCATTTTGATCATCATCCTGGTATTCCTGCCGCTGCTCTCGCTGCAAGGGCTGGAGGGCAAGCTGTTCCGCCCGGTCGCGATGACCATCGTCTACGCGTTGGCCGGTTCCCTGCTGCTGTCCCTCACGGTGATCCCGGTCCTGTCGTCCTTCCTGATCCGCTCGGCGGACCACGCAGATCCCTGGCTGCCGAGGAAGCTGGCGGCCCTCTACCGGCCGGCACTGGACTTCGCACTGGCGCGAGAGCGCCGGGTGCTGCTGGTCGCGGCGGTACTGCTCGCTGCGGCGGTGGCCTCGTTCCCGTTCATCGGCAAGACCTTCATGCCGACCATGGACGAGGGCGACATCATCGTTCAGCTGGAGAAGCTGCCATCGATCAACCTCCAGACCTCGATCCAACTGGATCAGGCCGTGCAGCGGGCCTTGCTCGAAGACGTGCCGGAAATCCGCCGTGTCGTCGCACGCACCGGCTCGGACGAACTCGGCATGGACCCGATGGGGTTGAACGAAACGGACATGTTCCTACAGCTGCGGCCGCCAGATGAATGGCGCATGGCCGAAAAGTCGGAGCTGGAAGACGCCATCCGCGAGGTGCTGGAACGCTTCAAGGGCATCAATTACGGGTTCACCCAGCCTATCGAGATGCGTGTGTCTGAAATGCTGACCGGTTCGCGCGGCGACCTCGCCGTGAAGATCTTCGGCCAGGACATTCCCACGCTCAACGGCCTGGCGCGGGACGTGGCGCAGACCCTGGATGGCGTCGAGGGCAGCACCGATGTGCTGACCGGGGTCAACGAGGGCATGCAGTACGTGGTCCTCAAGCCCCGTCGCGAAATCATCGGCCGCTACGGACTCGACCTCGGGCAGATCACAGACCACCTCAAGGCCTTGGTCGAAGGCTTGCCCGCGGGCGTTGTAATCGAGGGCAGTGCGCGGGTGCCCATCGTGCTGCGCTACCCGCAGGTCGACGACGATCCGCTGGACCGCTTCGCGCGAGAAATCGTCATCCTGCCGGATGGCGGACACGTGCCGCTACCCACCCTGCTGGACATTCAACGGGTGGAAGGCCCGGTATCCGTCAAGCGGGAGCAGGGCCGGCGTTTCGTGGTGGTGATGGCGAACGTGCAGGGCAGGGACCTGGTCGGCTTCGTCGAGGACGCCCAGGCCCGCATCGCGGAATCGGTCACCCTGCCCGCCGGCTATCACATGGAATGGGGCGGTGAATTCCAGAACCAGCAGCGCGCGGCGCAACGCCTGATGATGGTGGTGCCGGTCGCGCTGGTGCTGATTTTCCTGTTGCTGTTCTCGACGTTCCGGTCGGTAACACAGGCGGTGTTGGTATTGGCCAACGTGCCGCTGGCCCTGATCGGCGGCATACTGGCGCTGGCCTTCTCGGGCGAATACATGTCCGTGCCGGCGTCGGTCGGTTTCATCGCGTTGATGGGCATCGCGGTATTGAACGGCGTCGTGATGGTCAGTTACTTCAACCAGCTACTCGCCCGCGGGCTGTCCGTGGACGAAGTGGTGCGGCGCGGGTCCGAACGGCGGCTGCGCCCGGTGCTGATGACCGCATCCATCGCCGCGCTGGGCCTGGTGCCTCTTCTGTTCGTGTCCGGGCCGGGCTCCGAGATCCAGCGCCCGCTGGCGGTGGTCGTGATCGGCGGCCTGGTCAGCAGCACTGCGCTCACCCTGTTCATCCTGCCCGTGTTGTACCGGCGTTTCGGCGTCCGGAAAGGTGAATAACCATGGAATACATGTTGCGGCTCAACATACCTCCCAGCCTGGAAGAGGACGTGGTCGATTTCCTGCTGGGCTCCGGTGAGATCAAGGGTTTTCAGACCGTGCCGGTGCGTGGCCACGGCCAGGTCGGCGCAATGAGCATTGCCGAGCAGGTCGCCGGCCGCCGCCATCGCATCCAGTTCGAGATCGTGCTGGAGGAAGAGGAACTGGAGTCCCTGCTGGAAAGGCTGGGGAAAGCGTTCCCGGTGCGTGACGCCATCTACTGGGTATCCCCCATCGTCCGCTCCGGTCGGCTGTCGACGACCGACAGCCCAAAGCCAGCGTCTGGTGAAGGGAACGCAAAGGACGCGTAAGGGACGCAAAGCACGCAAAAGGATTTTCAATTTCGGCCTGGCCCCACGGGTCGGAGCTTGCCGGTCCGGCGAACGTCGCCGGTCTACCACCTCCTCAAGTCACTTTTGGGTCTTTTGCGGCCCTTTGCGTCCTTTGCGTTCCGCTCTTTTCTCGTTCGATTGCTTTCTGAGGCACAATCGGCTGTCGCAAGAACACTTGACCAAGATCGTTGCAGGCTTGCAATCGGCCTGCTGAAATGGCCGCATTGGCGTCGTGTCGATCGGTATTGCCGGTCGCTCGGAAAGTCCTGATCGGAACTGGAACAGACCTGGACAGCGGAATATGAACCCGGAAATCACAGTGCTTGCCCTTTCGGCCGCTGCGATCGCCTTCGTGCACACGGTGCTTGGACCGGATCACTATCTTCCGTTCGTGGCAATGGCCAAAGCCCGCGACTGGACCATCTCGAAAACGATCCGCATCACGTTTTTGTGCGGCATCGGGCACATCGCCGGATCGGTATTCCTGGGACTGGCGGGCATCTATTTCGGCATCCAGTTGTCATCCCTTCAATGGCTGGAAGGTTTTCGCGGAAACGTGGCAGCCTGGCTGTTGATCGGCTTCGGTATCGCCTACACCACGTGGGGCCTGAGGCGCGCCCGGCGCAACCAGCCCCACACTCACTGGCACAGCCACGGCGGGATGACCCACACTCACGAGCATGTTCATCATCAGGACCACTCGCACGTCCACGCCGGCGCCGGCAGTCGCTCGATCACGCCCTGGGTGATTTTCGTGATCTTCGTCCTGGGCCCGTGCGAACCGCTGATTCCTCTCCTCATGTACCCGGCGGCCCGTGAAAGCCTGTCCGGTGTGTTGATGGTGACCACTGTGTTCGGCGTCGTCACCGTCATGACCATGACCGCAACGGTGGCCATTGCGGTCAGGGGCCTGGAGTCGCTGAAACTCAAGCGCCTGGAACCATACAGCCATGCCCTGGCCGGCAGCGCGATCCTGGCCTGTGGGCTGGCGGTCGCATTCCTCGGAATCTGACCCGGTCGCGGGTCTTCATGTGCCGTTTACCAGCGGTTGCGGGATTGCCCGCTTTCGCGAACCTTGATGCGCGTCAATTATTGATGCGCTAATAATGCATTAATCTGACCATCCTGCACACGGACGGACGAGGCTTATCCAGGCGATGCGTCGGTATTTTCACAGTTTGATTCTGGCGGCCGGACTGCTCCTGTTCCTGGCGCCCGTCCGGGCGGTCGGAGCGGACACTGAGTTGTCAGAGGACCCGGCGGTCCTCGATACGGTGATCGTCGTTGCGAGCAAGATCCCCCTGCCGCTGTCGGGTGTTGCGGCCCAGGTTACCGTCATCGGAGCCGACGACATACGGAACTCCCTGGCCGAGGATATGGACGGTGTGCTTCGATACCAGCCGGGGCTGGAAGTCGAGCGTGCCGGCACGCGTTTCGACAACGGTGGCATCAACATCCGAGGGATAGGTGGCAACCGGGTCCGGCTCGAGGTGGATGGCGTACCCGTGCGGGACGGTTTTGCGATCGGAGCCTATTCCAACGCGGGCCGTGTGCTGATCGAGCCGGAGCGCATCAAGCGGGTCGAAGTGCTGCACGGTCCGGCGTCGGTCATGTACGGGGCCAATGCGCTGGGCGGCGTATTTGCCGTGACGACCTGGGACCCGGAAGATCTCCGCGCCGCCATGGGTGACGCGTTTTACGGGGAACTCCGGACCGGCTACCAGGGCATGGACCACAGTTGGGTGTATTCGGGTCTGGCTGCCTGGGGGGATGGTGCCCATGGACTGTTGGCTGCCGCCACTCTTCGCAACGGGCACGAACAGGATCATGCAGCCTCCGGGGACATTCCCGCCGATCCCCAGGACTGGTCGAGTGACGACTACCTGGCCCGGTACACCTGGGACAGTCCCGGGGGCAGTCGCCTGCGCTTTTCGGCCACACGCATCGAGCGCGACGTATCGACACGAATCGAGTCGCAGCTCGGATACGGCAGGCGCTTTCAGTGGACCACGTCGCTGCGTGGCGACGACCATGACCGTGCGCGGCGCCTCTCCATCGACTACACGATTTCGTCGTCCTTGTTCAGCGAGGCCCTGATCCGCGCGTACGACACGCGCCAGGAGACCCGCCAGCTCACGCTGGAGGAGCGCGCCAGGGCGCCGCGTCCGGTTTCGATTCGAAGACAGTTTGACTACCAGCAGGATCGGCAGGGGCTGGAAGGCTTCGTGTTCCGCGAAGCCGGGACCAACCGGGTCCGGCACCGTATAGGCCTGGGTGCACAGTGGAATCAGAGCGACGTCGAAGAGTTGCGGGACGGCACGCAGACCGGCCTGGAGGACGGCAACACGACCACCATCATCCTCGGCGAGGAGATGCCGGTGCGGGATTTCCCGATCTCGCGAACGGGGGAGACCGGCGCGTGGCTGCAGGACGAAATGACCTTGCTGGACGGGCGCATGATCCTCACCCCCGCGCTGCGTTGGGACCATTACCGCCTGTCGCCGCGGCCGGACGAAACCTGGCGCGAGGACAACCCGGAGACGCCGGTGGTCGGAATCAGCGAAAGCCAGCTCACGCCCCACCTGGGGCTGGTCTTCCGGGCAGGCGGCGCCTGGAACGTCTACGGCCAGTTCGCGGAAGGCTTCCGCGCGCCTCCATTCGAAGACGCGAACATCGGATTCACCCTCCCCCTCTTCGGCTACCGGGCGATTCCCAATCCGGACCTGAAGTCGGAGCGCTCGCAAGGCTTCGAGTTGGGCGTTCGAAGGATCGCGCGGGGCTCGCGGTTCGAAATGGCCCTGTTCCGCACGGATTATGACGATTTCATCGAGTCCAGAGCGTTGATCGGACGCGACCCGGAAACCGGGGACCTCCTGTTCCAGTCGCGCAACATCGGGCGCGCACGCATCCGCGGGGTGGACCTGCGTTACCAGGGGGATCTCGGGGCGCTGAACGAACTCCTCGAGGGCTGGCGGCTGGAACTGGCCGGATTCTGGTCCGAAGGCGAGAATCGTGATAGCGGCGCGCCGCTCAACAGCGTTTCACCGGCGCAGGCCGTTGTTCGGCTGCTGTGGTCGTCAGCCGGCGGTGGGCTGGACCTGGGCGCATCGCTGACTGCCACGGCTGCCAAGGGCCAGGGTGATATCGACACCACATCCGGGCCGCGTTTCGAGACGCCGGGCTGGACGACAT
>JASFKQ010000047.1:0-20777 GCA_050118555.1 Lysobacterales bacterium | reverse complement strand
GTCTCGTTCAGTATGTGCATCAGCGCCTCGTCATAGGCCGCCCGCTGGTTCGACTCCCGCACATCGCCGAGGGAAAACTTCCAGCGCTTTTCCGGGGTGTCGAGGCGCTCGAGAAAACGCTTGGCCTGGCGCGAGGGCGAGACGTTCAGCCAGAATTTCAGGATCAGGGTTCCGGCGGTGGCGAGGTGACGCTCGTGTTCGCGGATCGCCCGGTACCGCTCCGGCCAGAGCGCCGCGGGCTCGGGCGAGGCGCCCGCGTACTGCGCATCGAGGAACCCGGGGTGTACGCGGACGACCAGCACCTCTTCGTAGTAACTGCGGTTGAAGATTGCGATTTCTCCGCGTTCCGGCAGGCGTCGCACGGTGCGCCACAGGAAATCGTGCCGCAGTTCGCGGGGGTTCGGCTGCTTGAACCCGGAGACGCGGAGGTTTACCGGATCGAGATCCTCGAAGACTTCGCGAATAGCGCCGTCCTTGCCAGCCGCATCCAGCGCCTGGAAGACCAGCAGAACGGATGCCTGTTTGCCCGCATACAGACGTTCCTGCAGCGGGCGGATGGCCTTGCGGGCCCGGTGCAGCTTGTCCTTGCAGTGCTTTTCGCCCGGTGGCGCGCTGAAATTACGCGGTGGCTCGTGCAGGCCACCGTCGAAGGGCACCATCCAGGGGCTGCGAATGGCGGCAACGGCGGATTCGATGGGCGACAACGGGCCGGAGCCGTGTTTCGTCATGCTTTTTCCAGGACGGCGGCCACGCCCATGCCGCCTGCCGTGCAGACCGAGATGAGACCCCGGCCCCCGCCTGCGTCTTCGATGATCTGTGCCAGCGTTCCCAGGATCCGCGCGCCGGTGGCGGCAAACGGATGTCCGACCGCCAGGCTGCTGCCGTGAATGTTGAGTTTTTCACGGTCGATCGCCCCCAGCGGTTCGTCCCGGCCGAGGCGGTCGCGGCAATATTCGGGGGATTCCCAGGCCTTGAGCGTGCACAGCACCTGAGCCGCGAATGCCTCGTGGACCTCGTAATAATCAAAATCCTGCAGCGCCAGGCCCATCCGCTCCAGCAACTCCGAGACCGCGATGGTGGGCGCCATCAGCAAGCCTTCGTCCTGGACGAAATCGACCGCGGCCGTCCGCCCCCCGGTCAGCCAGGCCTGCACCGGCAGATCATGCTTTTCGGCCCATTCTTCCGAAGCCAGAAGCACGGCGGATGCGCCGTCGGTCAGCGGCGTGCTGTTGCCGGCGGTGAGCGTCGCTTCGGGTCCTCTCGAAAACGCGGGTTTCAGCGCGGCGAGCTTCTCCAGGGAGCTGTCCGCACGAATATTGTTGTCGCGCATGACACCGCCCCATGACTGCACCAGGCGGTCGAAAAAGCCGTCGTTGTATGCACGCGCCGCTTTCTGGTGGCTTTCCAGCGCCAGCTGATCCTGCTCCTCGCGCGGAATGGCCCATTCCCTGGCCATGCGTTCGCAGTGGCCGCCCATGGACAAGCCGGTGCGAGGTTCCTGGTTGGCGGGCAGCACCGGTTTGAGTTCGGACGGCCGAAAGCCGCGGAACGCGCGCAGCCGCTGTTTCGCCGAGCGGGCCGCGCCGGCTTTGACCAGGCGCTGGGCGAACTTCCTGCTGAACGTGATCGGCGGGTCGGAGGTGGTATCGGTACCGGACGCGATGCCGCATTCGATCTGGCCGGTGGCGATCTTGGCGCCGATCATCAGGGCGGCCTGCAAACTGGTGCCGCAGGCCTGCTGCAGGGTTGTCCCCGGCGTCAGGGGCGACAACGACGTCGACAGCAGGGCTTCGCGAGCCAGGTTGAAGTCCCTGGAGTGGGTCGTGACCGCGCCACCGACTACTTCGTCGATCTTCAGACCGTCCAGGCCGAACCGCTGCACCAGGCCCTCGATAGCCCCGGACAGCATGTCCAGGTTGGTCTTTTCGGAGTAGACGGTGTTCGACCGGCAAAACGGGATGCGGCTGCCGCCGATCACGGCAATTCTGCGCAGCGAATCAGTCATGGCCTTGCTCCTTCAGTCCTTCGAGATAGTACAGTGGTCCGCCGCGGAAAGGGGCGAAACCGGTACCGAAGATCATGCCGGCGTCCAGCGCATCGCGGTCCTCCACGATGCCATCCGCCAGGCAGGCCTGGCATTCCTCCAGGTACGGGGCCATCAATTCTTCGCCGAGGGATTTGAGGTTGATGTCCCTGACGGCTTCCGGGTCCTTGACGGGCTTGCCTTTGTTCCAGACATAGAAGCCTTCGCCGCTCTTCTTGCCCAATTTGCCCTCGTTCACGTAGCTCTCGAGCAACCGGGCGTCTTCCGAGGTCTCCTCGCCGCCGAGGGTGCCCATGACGCCCAGGCCGACGTCGAGGCCAACTGTATCGGCGAGTTCGACCGGTCCCATCGGCATGCCGAACGCCTCGGCAGCGGCATCGAGCGCCTCGCGAGGCACGTCGCGTTCGCGGTGGAGCCGGAATGCTTTGAGCATGTACCGGGCCAGCACACGGTTGACCAGAAAGCCGGGGCTGCTCTTTACCGGCAGCGGGAATCGCCCGATCTGGTTGCAGAAGGCCGAACCCCTGGCTATCTCGTCGCTCCCGGTCTGTTCACCGTGGACGACCTCCACCAGCGGCATGCGCGCCACCGGGTTGAAGAAATGCAGGCCGATCAGGCGTTCCGGTCGATCCATGACACTCGCGATCTCGCCCAGCGGAAGGGCCGACGTATTGGTCGCCAGCAGCGTGTCGGGTCGCACGCGCTGCTCGAGGTCGGCAAACAGTTTCTGCTTGGCTTCGAGGTTTTCGAAGATCGCTTCGATTACGACATCGGCCCGCCTGGCGCCGTCGCCGGCGAGGTCCGGGATCAGGCGGCTCTTTGCGCCAGCGATGCGGTCCGGCGTCTTGAGCCGACGGCGAAAGAGTTTCCCGGCGCGCTCGAGGGCGGGTTCGATGTATTTCATTTCACGGTCCTGCAGGGTCACCTCGAGGCCCTGGATCACACACCAGGCGGCAATGTCGCCGCCCATGACGCCGGCGCCGATGACGTGGACCCGACGTGCGATGAAGTCCGATCCCTTGCCTTGTGCCTTGAGCCGTTCCATCAGCCAGAACACGCGCCGCAGGCTGATCGACGTACTTCCGTTGACCAGGCGCGCAACACGGCGAGCCTCTTCGTCGAGCATCATGCGGGGATCGTCACCGTGCGCTTCCCACGCATCGATCAGTTCGAAAGGCGCCGGGTAATGTGAAGGGTTGGCCTTGGCTGCCGTCTGTTTGCGGATTTTCGGGGCCAGGAACTTGCGCGCTGGTCCCGTATTGGTCAGACGCGCCAGCCAGTTTGCGCCACGGCTCTTGCGGCCGGCGAGGACGGCGCGCCGGGCCGCCCAGCGCAGGCTGGCGTGCGGCCCGACCAGTTTGTCCACGAACCCCATGCCGCGGGCCGCACCGGCGCGCAACATGCGAGAAGTGAGCATGGTCTGCATGGCGTTCAGACCGCCCACCAGGCGCGGTGAACGGGCGCTGCCGCCGAACCCGGGGTAGATTCCGAGCTTGATTTCAGGGTAGCCGAGCCGGGTGTGGTCGACGTTGCTGGCGATCCGGTAATCGAAGCACAACGCCAACTCGAGTCCTCCGCCCAGGCAGTAACCGTCGATTGCGACCACCTTGGGAAAGGGCAGGGCCTCGATGCGGTCGAACAGTGCGTGGGCCTCGCGGATGAACGCCTCGGCTTCGTCGGGGTTGGAAACCTGGTCGAACTCCCGGACATCGGCCCCGACGATGAACGAGCCCTTCTTGCCGGATTGCAGAACCAGTCCACGAGGCGGATGCGCCTCCAGGTCCGTGACGATCTGCTCGAGCTCCGTGAGCACTTCGCGGGAGAGGCTGTTGCTGGTCTCGCCGGCGCGATCGATGGTGAGCCAGCAGACCTTGTCGAGGTCTTGCTCCAGCCGCCAGTTTCGGTATTCGGGCATGTTCATTTATCGGGCTCCGTACGGTGAGGTATGGTGATTGCCGAACCTCGGGGTGTTCAACTCGTAATTATGACAGATCGGGGCCTCGCGCCCAAACCCGGGCGGCCATGGCGCGGCGTTTCAGGGCACCTCGAAGCCCGCCTGGCGCAGCGCGTGGGACAGCGCGATGAGCGGTAGCCCGATGATGGCCGTGGGATCTTCGGAAATCAACGCCTCCAGCAGGGTGATGCCGGTTTCCTCGGATTTGAATCCTCCGGCGCAGTCGGCGGGCTGGTCACGTTCGACGTAGCGCCGGATTTCGTCCTCGGTGAGGTGTCGGAACCGCGCCTCGGTCGCCACCGTGCGCTCGTCCAGAAAATCGTCCGCACCGCACCGCACCGCCAGCGCCGAGAGAAAGGATACGGTCTGGCCACTGAACGCGCGGAGTTGATGCCGGGCACGATCCGGGGTCCCCGGTTTGCCCAGGATGCGCCCGGCACATAGCGCAATCTGGTCCGAGCCGATCACAACCGCGTCCGGAAACCGCCGGGCGACCTCGTCGGCCTTCTCACGCGCTAGTCGACGCACAAGTTGCTCAGGGGGCTCATTTGAGCGCGGCTCCTCGTCGATCGCCGGCGAATGGGTCGTGAACGGCAAACCGAGGCGCTCCAGCAGCGTTCTTCGGTACGGGCTGGAAGAGGCTAGAATGATTCTTCTTTTGTGTGACTGCGATGGCATTTGTGTAGTAGAATAATACGTTTACCTTTAGTGGTCACGGTGGCGTCAACGGCTCTTGTCGTGAGCGGTTCAGGCCGTGAGAGGTTCAGGCCCATGTCCCGGGATTTTCCGGATTTCGTCGATCCTTGGAAAGCCGCCGACGGAAAAAGAGCCTTCGAGGGTACGATGCCCCTCAAGCGCATGCTCCGCCTGGCGCCATTGCTGGCGGCGAGGGAGAGCAGCGAGGTCGGCTCCGATACCATCGGCAGGGACTGGCCCGGGGAAGCCTGGTTCATGGCGCGCTTCGGCCATGACCATGAAGGAACGGTGATCATCCACATCGAGGTGCGGGCCGAACTGCCCCTGGTCTGCCAGCGGAGTCTCGAGCCGTACCTGGAGAAGGTCAGTCGGCATGCCGAGTTGGCCGTGGTGGGAAGCGTTGCCGAGCAGGACCTTCTGCCGGAACATTACGAACCGGTCCAGGTCGAACACGGGCGGTTGGCCCTGCTGGACCTGGTGGAAGACGAACTCTTGCTGGGCGTGCCGCAGGTACCGCGAAATCCCGCAGTCCGCTCTGTTGAGGTTTCGACGGGAGAAGACACCGGGGCGGGCAGCGAAGAACGGAGTAACAGGCCGTTCGAAAAACTGGCCGGCCTGTTGAAGGAAAAATCGGAGGACTGAGTCGTCAAGGGCGGCCCGCCGAGCACAGAGCCGATGGCGCTGTGAGTGCAAGAACCTGATTGGAAAAATTTGACTAAGCTGGGAGATATCACATGGCTGTTCAACAAAATCGCAAGACGCCGTCGAAGAGGGGTATGCGCCGCTCGCACGACTCGCTCAAGGCGCCGACCCTCTCGGTGGAGCAGACCACCGGTGAAACGCACTTGCGCCACCACGTCAGTCCGGAGGGCTATTACAAGGGCCGCAAGGTTGTCGACACGCCCGTCGTGGAGTTCGACGAAGACTGACCCGGCCCGTCGTGTCGGTAATACCGGGTTGCGCACAGCCTGAACAGACCGGATGAGTGCACCCGGCAAGACAATCCTGGCCCTGGACGCCCATGGGGGCGACCAGGGCCTTTCCGTTTCCGTTCCCGCGGCCCTTGATGCATTGCGGGCCGACCCCACGCTCCACGTGACCCTGGTGGGTGACGACAGGGGTCTGACGGAATTACTCGCCGGGGCGCCGGAATGGGACGCGGGGCGTCTGGACATCTGCCCGGCGGATTCGGTGATCCCGATGGATGCCAGGGCGGCCGACGTGTTGCGCCGCGGACGCGGCAGCAGCCTCTGGAAAGCGTTCGAACGGGTAGCCGACGGTCGCGCGGAAGCCTGCGTGAGCGGTGGTAGCACCGCCGCGATGATGATCATCGGTGTGAAGGTTCTGGGTATGCTTCCGGGCCTGCAAAGGCCTGCCCTGATGGCCTACGTTCCGAACACGCGCGCTTTCACGGGGCTATTGGACCTGGGCGCCAACCTGAATGTGGCGGCCAGGCAGCTGGTCCAGTTCGCCGTCATGGGATCCGTCACGACCCGTGAAACCGAGGGCATCGCGGAGCCGCGGGTGGGCTTGCTCAACGTCGGACACGAAGACAGCAAGGGACACGCATTGGTGCAGGAGGCGCATGCCTCGCTGCAAAACCTGCCGCTGAATTACATGGGCTTCATAGAGGGTAACGACATTTTCGAGGGTACGGTGGACGTTGCGGTATGCGATGGCTTTGCCGGAAACCTCGTGCTGAAATCCACCGAAGGTCTCGCCAGGATGCTCGCCGGGGAGTTCCGCTCGGCCCTCGGGGCGAGCTTCATGAGCCGTCTCGGAGCCGCGCTGGCATCCGGTTCGCTGCGACGCATGCTGGCGCGACTGGACCCCTCCGCGCATAATGGTGCCCCTTTGCTGGGACTTGGCGGCGTCGCCGTGAAGAGCCACGGCGGTGCGGACCGCAAGGGCCTGACGCGCGCCATCCTGGAAGCGGGGCGCGAGGCGCGTCGGCAGGTGCCGCGCAGAATCGAAGCCTCGCTTCGGGAATACGATTTGGAGACATCATCGTGATCTATTCGAGAATCATGGGCACTGGCAGCCACCTGCCCGAGAAAGTCGTCACGAACCATGATCTGGAAAAGATGATGGATACCAGCGACAAGTGGATCCGGGAGCGGACCGGAATCCGGGAGCGTCGTTTGGCCTCAGAGACGGACACCACGGCATCGCTGGGCGAGCAGGCGTGCCTCAAGGCGCTGGAGGCTTCCGGTGCCGATCCGTCCGAGATCGATCTGTTCGTCGTCGGAACGACGACGCCCGACCTGGTGTTCCCCAGCGTCGCCTGTTTGCTGCAGAAACGTCTCGGGCTGCCGGACTGCGGTGCGATGGACGTCAATGCGGCCTGTTCGGGGTTCATCTATGCGCTCAGCGTGGCCGACAAGTTCATTCGCTGCGGCGACGCGCGCAAGGCGCTCGTGCTCGGTGCGGAAACGCTTTCCCGTATCACCAACTGGAGCAAACGCGACACCGCCGTGTTGTTCGGCGATGGCGCCGGCGCCGTTGTGCTCGAGGCCAGCGACGAACCGGGCGTTCTTTCCACACACATTCATGCGAACGGCGACTACGCCGATCTGCTGTCGACGAGTGTGGGCGTGTCCAGGGGCTGGGAGGGAATGCAGGAAAACGATGGCAGGCCCGAGATCCAGATGCGCGGCAACGAGGTTTTCAAGGTCGCGGTGCGCACCCTCGGCCGCATTGTCGAGGAGACGCTGGGCGCCAACGGTCTGGACAAGACCGACCTGGACTGGTTGATCCCACACCAGGCGAACCTTCGTATTATCGCCGCCATGGCCCGAATGCTGGATATGAGTATGGACCACGTCGTGGTGACGGTGGACCGGCACGGCAATACGTCGGCCGCTTCCGTTCCGCTGGCACTGGACGAGGCGGTTCGCGACGGACGTATCAAGCGAGGCGATACGTTTTTGTTGGAAGCTTTCGGCGGCGGGTTCACCTGGGGCTCGGCGTTGATTCGTTACTAGGGCCCGCCGCATAGCACAGGCCCCGGCACGCGGCGTGTGCCGAACGGCGGTAGAAGGAGAAAGACATGGACTTGAGACTGGACGGGCAGGTGGCCATCGTTACCGGCGCAAGCCGCGGCATCGGTGCGGCGATCGCTGACAGTCTGGCAGCGGCCGGCGCGAAGGTGGCGGGCACGGCGACCAGCCAGGCCGGCGCTGAGGCGATCGCTCAGCGCCTGGAAGCGATTGCGCCGGGGTGTCTGGGCGAAGTGCTGGACGTCAATGATGCCGAAGGCGCTTCGACCCTCGTGGAGCGCGTCGCGACCGCGATCGGTGTGCCGACGATACTGGTCAACAACGCGGGGGTAACCCGCGACCAGATCCTGATGCGAATGAAAGAAGACGAGTGGGACACGGTAATCGAGACCAATCTGCGATCCGTTTTCCGGCTCAGCAAAGCCTGCCTGAGGGGCATGATGAAGGCGCGGGGCGGCCGTATCATCAGTATTTCCTCCGTGGTCGGAGCGATGGGTAACCCGGGTCAGACGAACTATGCCGCCGCCAAGGCCGGCATGATGGGGTTCACACGTTCGCTCGCACGTGAGATCGGCTCGCGTAATATCACCGTCAATGTGATTGCGCCGGGCTTCATCGACACCGATATGACCCGGGCGCTGGACGAAGGTCAGCGCGAAGCTCTCGTAAAGGACATCCCGCTGCAGCGTCTCGGCGCGCCCGAGGACATTGCAGCAGCGGTCCTGTTTCTCGCTTCCGTGCAGGGTGGTTACATCACCGGGCAGACCCTGCACGTCAACGGAGGCATGTACATGTCGTGACCCGAATCGCCGCCCCCGGCGTGCCTGCTCGTGGTGCAATGCGGACTTTTGCGTGGCGCAGAATTGTCGCCCGGATACAGCCCGCCGAAAAGCTCCGTGAAGTCAGTCGCATCCGGAGGGTGTAATATTCGGGTTTAAACTGGAATCAGGACCGCAGATTAACTAGAATTGCGGGCCTGCACCCCTGAGGAGGACTTGAGTCAAATGAGCAGCATTGAAGAGCGCGTCAAGAAGATCGTCATCGAGCAGCTTGGAGTGAAAGAAGAGGAAGTCACGCCCAGTGCTTCGTTCGTCGACGACCTCGGCGCCGACTCCCTGGACACCGTGGAACTGGTGATGGCGCTCGAAGAAGAATTCGAATGCGAAATTCCGGATGAGGAGGCAGAGAAGATCACCAGCGTCCAGCAGGCAATTGACTACATTACTGCCAACGTCTGAACTGCATCACTTCGCCCCATTTTTTCCAGCGGCCGGCCTTCTGCCGGCCGTTGTTCATTTCAAGACCTGATCTGTAAGATGGGCGGCTGAGCCAGAAGCGAGGAATCTATCGTGTCATCGCGTCGCATCGTTGTCACCGGCATGGGGATCATCTCGCCGGTTGGAAACACCCTGGAGTCTGCCTGGGAGGCCATTTGCAGTGGCCACAGCGGGATAGGACCGATTACTGCGCTCGACGTGTCGGAGCTCTCGACCCGGATTGCCGGCGAAATCCGCGATTTTGAAGTGACGGATTACATTTCTGCTAAGGAGGCCCGGCGCTACGACCGCTTCATGCACTATGGTCTGGCCGCGGCCCGGGACGCAATCAGGGACGCCGGCCTGGCCGATGGCGGGAACGGGTTGAATCCGGAGCGGATCGGCTTTGCCATCGGAGCGGGCATCGGCGGTATTTCCTCCATCGAGGAAAACATGCTCATCTACCGGGACAAGGGGGCGCGCCGCGTGTCGCCGTTCTACATTCCCGGTTCGATCGTGAACATGATCGGCGGAGTCCTTTCCATCAATTATGGGTTCAAGGGACCCAACATTGCCGTCGTAACGGCCTGCACGACCTCGACGCACAACATCGGGCTTGGCGCAAGGCTCATCAAGTACGGTGATGCCGACGCCATGGTCGTCGGCGGCGCCGAGTACGCAACAACCCCGACGGCGCTGGCCGGGTTCATCGCGGCCAAGGCCATGTCCAGCCGCAACGATGAGCCGCATGCCGCGAGCCGCCCCTGGGATGCCGATCGCGACGGCTTCGTGCTGTCCAACGGCTCGGGCATCCTGATCATCGAAGAACTGGAACATGCCCGGCGCCGGGGCGCGGAGATCTATGCGGAGATCATAGGTTTCGGCATGAGCGGTGACGCCTACCACATGACCGCCCCGCCGGAGGATGGCGAGGGCGCTGCGCGCTGCATGCAGATCGCGCTGGACGACGCCGGCATCAACCCGGGAGACGTCCAGTACATCAATGCTCACGGCACGTCGACCCAGCTCGGCGACCGTGCAGAATCGGATGCGGTGAAGACCGTGTTCGGCAGTCATGCGCAAAAAGTCGCGGTGAGTTCGACGAAGTCAATGACAGGGCATTTGTTGGGCGCGGCCGGGGGCGTCGAGGCGATTTTTACGGTGCAGGCGATCCGCGACGGAATTGCGCCGCCCACCATCAACCTGGATGACCCGGGTGAAGGCTGCGACCTCGACTACGTGCCGAACGAGTCGCGTCGGATGGAGATCGATATCGCGCTGTCCAATTCCTTCGGCTTCGGCGGCACCAACGGAACGCTGGTGTTCAGCCGGTTCCGGGACTGAGTGCGCCTGGCTCGGCGCGGGCCAATTCCCATGCAGGGCGCCTGTCGCCTGTCGCTGCATACCGTGCCGGATCTGGCCGGGTTGTCCCGTGCCTGCCCTGAACAATTCCCCTATCTCCTGGAAAGCGCCGCCGCCGGGCCGCTCGGCGCGCACAGCATCCTGTTGTTCGCCGACGGGGACGCCCTGGTCGCGAAGCCCGACGGTACACTGACCGGTCCTGGTACGGGCGATGATTTTTTTCAACGGTTGCGTGAATGGTACGAGTTCGAACGCTCACGGGCCACAGAGGATGATCATGCGGCTGGCCCTTTCCTGGGTGGCTGGTTCGTTTTTCTCGGCTACGAGATGGCAGGACGAATCGAATCCACCCTGCAATTGCCCGTCAATGACTCCGGCCTGCCCGATGCGATAGCACACCGCTGCCGCGGCGCCATCGTCGTTCACCACGCTGGCGGGGCGGGCGAAACGGACCGGGCGGAGGCGGTCGGCGAATCGCCGGCTGTGCTCGAAGCCGTCCTGCAGGCGTTGGACGACGCGATAGAGCGTCTGAAGAGTGGGCGGGCGGGCAGGCGCGCGCCGGCGCTGCAGGCGCTGGAAGAAGAAGATCCCAAGCGCTTCCGCCGGTCCGTCCGTCGGATACACGGTTACCTGGAGGCGGGCGACGTTTTCCAGGTAAATATCTCCCGGGAGTGGTCCGGGACTTTCGAGTTTGCCCCCGACGCCACTGACTTGTACGAGTCGCTGCGGCTCGCGAACCCGGCGCCGTTTGCGGGCATGATGCGTTGGGAGGGTCTCTGCCTGTTGAGTTCGTCACCGGAGCGGCTCGTCCAGGTACACGGCCGCAAGGTCCAGGCCCGGCCCATCGCCGGCACGCGTCCGCGGGGCGATTCGGAGCTTCACGACCGGACCCTTTCGGACGAGTTGATCAGCAATCTGAAGGAGCGCGCGGAACACGTCATGCTGATCGATCTCGAGCGCAACGACCTCGGACGCGTCTGCCGGCCGGGCAGCATCGAGGTCAACGAGCTGATGGTCGTCGAGTCTTATGCCCACGTGCATCACATCGTTTCCAACGTGCGGGGCGAGTTGCGCGCGGACGCGGGCCCCGTTGACGTGATCCGCGCCGTGTTTCCCGGTGGCACCATCACCGGCTGTCCGAAGGTTCGGTGCATGGAGATCATCGCGGAACTGGAGGGCAGGGGCAGGGGCTTCTACACCGGTTCGATGGGTTATCTCGGCCTCGACGGCGGAATGGACCTGAATATTCTCATCCGCAGCATGCTCCTGGACGGGCAGCGGTTTTCTTTCCGGACCGGGGCAGGTATCGTTGCGGATTCCGACCCGCAGCAGGAAGTCCTGGAGACGGCGGACAAGGCCCGCGGCCTGCTGCGAGCGGTCGAAGTGCACGGCAAGGAGGTGATACATGCTTGAATGCCTTGTTGACGGCGAAATTTCCGACCGCCTTCCGGTGTCCGACCGTGGCCTGCAATACGGCGACGGGCTGTTCGAGACCCTGGCCGTTTTCGGCGGTCAACCCAGGTTCTGGCAGGGGCACATGGACCGCCTCGCCACCGGCTGTGAGCGGCTCGGTTTGCCCGTCACGCCCCAACAGGTCTTGCTGCGTGAGGTCCATACGGTCAGCGCCGGGCAGGGCGACTGCGTGGTCAAGATCATCCTTACCCGTGGTAACTCGGGCCGCGGCTACGCACCCGAAATCCCGGCCCATACCCGTCGCGTGGTGTGCTCCTATGCCTGGCCGCACGATCCCGGCGACCTGGTGCAGACCGGGATTCGCGCCCGCATCTGCGACCTGAGGCTGGGACTGCAGCCGGCGTTGTCCGGGCTCAAGCACCTGAACAGGCTGGAGCAGGTGATGGCCCGCTCCGAGTGGAATGACGCGTCGGTGCACGAGGGAATTCTGCTGGACCCCGAAGACCATATCGTGTCCGCCATTTCATCCAATATCTTCCTGGTGCATTCGGGACGCCTGCTGACGCCCCGCCTCGATCGCTGCGGTGTCAGGGGCGTCATGCGCAGTGCAATCCTCGCCGCGTTCCGCGAGCGTTGCGAACAGCGGCGCATCACGGTGGACATGCTGCCGGAAGCAGACGAAGTGTTCCTGTGCAATGCGGTTCGGGGAATCTTCCCGGTGACTCGGGTAGACCACTGGGAATTCGACATCGGGCCGGTGACGCGGGAAGTCAAGGAATGGCTGGCGGGACAGTGAGCGCAGCATTCTATTGCATGGCGATCGGGCGACGATGCGAAAATTGCTGATCCTCTCCGCCTTGTCCCTGCTGGTCGGCGGCCTGGTGCTGTGGACGGCGTGGCACCGGTATCAGGCGTTTCTGCAGACGCCGCTGAACCTGCCGCCGGAGGGCTATGTTTTCCAGCTGGAGCCCGGTACGAGCGGTCAGCGCATCGTGGAGCAGTTGGCGGACGCGGGATTGACCGGGGGCGGCTGGGAGTGGCGGCTGTTGATGCGCCTGGAGCCGCACGTGTACCGCGCCGGCGAGTACCGCCTGAAGAGTGGAACGAAGCCGGCCGGGCTGCTGGGCCAACTGGCCAGCGGCAAGGTAATCGAATACCGGCTGACTCTGGTCGAGGGCTGGACCTTTGGCCGCTTCGCGGCGGAACTGACGGCAAACGACGTCCTGGAGCATGATTTCGACCTGACTGGCAAGGAGGGTCGGGCCGCAGCTGCGGAGGCGTTGGGACTGGAGCATCCGGAGGGCTGGTTTCTTCCGGAAACCTATGTGTTTACGCGAGGCGACTCGGACTTCGACATCCTGCGCCGTGCACACCGGGCGATGCAGAAAGCCCTGGACGGGGCCTGGCAGTCCCGGGATGAGGGCCTGCCGCTGGAGACGCCTTACCAACTGCTGATCCTGGCCTCCATCGTCGAGAAGGAAACCGCCGTGGCGTCCGAACGTAGCCGGATTGCGGGGGTATTCGTTCGGCGCCTGGAGCGAGGCATGCGATTGCAGACCGATCCGACGGTCATCTACGGGCTTGGAGACAGTTTCGACGGCGACCTGCGGCGACGGGACCTGGATACGGATACCCCCTACAATACGTATACGCGGCGCGGCCTGCCACCCACGCCGATCGCGATGCCTGGCCGCGCTGCGCTGTTGGCCGCCGCACAGCCGGCGCACGAGGACGCGCTGTACTTCGTCGCCGACGGGCATGGCGGCCATACATTTTCATCCACGCTCGAGGCGCATTTGGCCGCCGTGAGGAAGCTGATCGAAAAGCAGAATGCAGGGAATGTTCATAACGATTGAAGGTGGCGAAGGCGCCGGCAAGTCGACGATGATCGAACGCATCGCCGAATGGCTCGAAGCCCGTGGCCGCCGGGTCGTTCGAACGCGTGAGCCCGGCGGCACCCGCCTGGCGGAACAGCTGCGCGACATTTTGCTGGACCACGAGAACCAAGGTCTGTCCAGCCTGGCCGAATTGCTGCTGATGTTCGCCTCCCGGGCGGAACATCTCGCGGAAGTGATACGACCGGCGCTGCAACGCGGCGAGACCGTACTGTGTGATCGGTTTACCGACGCGACGTGGGCCTACCAGGGCGGTGGCCGGGAATTGCCGTCCGGGCAGATCGCGGCGCTGGAGCAGTTGGTGCACGGCGATTTGCAGCCGGATTTGACGCTGCTGCTCGATCTGCCTGTGGAGCTGGGGCTCGCCAGGGCGTCCCGGCGCGGCGAGTCCGACCGCTTCGAACGGGAGGGGCCGGCATTTTTCGAACGGGTGCGCCGTGCGTACCTGGATCGGGCCGCCGCCTGTCCGGACCGCTTCGAAGTCATCGACGCCTCCCGCGACGCCGAGGCCGTGTGGTCCCGGATCGAAACGGTTCTGGCGAGGAGGCTCGCGGCGTGAGCTATCCCTGGCTGGTTTCCGTGGAGAGGGAATTCGAGGAACGCCTTCGCGGCGGACGGCTGGCCCACGCGTTCCTGCTGAGCGGCCCGCCGGACTGCGGCAAGACGGAGCTGGCGGCGGATTTCGTTGCGGCGGCACTGTGTGACAAGGAGACCTACCCGGCGTGCGGCGAATGCCGCTCCTGCCAGTTGCTGAGGTCGGGCGCGCACCCGGACCGCTATCTGCTGTCATTCGAAGAACACCCGAAGACCGGACAGCTGCGAACCGTGATCGTCACCGACCAGGTGCGCCGGCTGATCGATTCCCTGCAGCTCACCACCACCATCAGCCGCCGCAAGGCCGCCATGATCCATCCGGCCGAGTCAATGATGATCAATGCCGCCAACGCGTTGCTCAAGACCCTGGAGGAGCCGCCGGGCGACAGCATGATCCTGCTGGTTTCCCACAACCCGGACCGCTTGCCCGTCACCATTCGCAGCCGTTGTCAGAATCTCCACGTACGTCCGCCGGAGCGGACAGCCAGCCTCAAATGGCTGTGCGGCGCTTCGGACGCGAACGCGGACGATGCTGAAGCAGCGCTGGACGCAGCTGCCGGTAGTCCGTTGCGGGCCTTACGCATGCTCCGTGACGGTACGATCGGGCAATACCACGCCCTTGGCCAGGCGCTGGATGCGCTGCGACGCGGCCGCGCGGAGGTCGACCAGGCGATGGCCGAGACAGCGGAAATCGACCCCGAGCTCCTGTGGATCTGGTTGTCCCTGCGATGCGCGCAGGAAGCGCGCGGCTCCGCGGGCACGAACCTGGCGCGGCCGCTCGCGGAACTGCAGATGGAGGCGGACCGCAGCCGCGGCCTGCTTCACACTCCGGTCCGAAAGGACTTTCTTCTGCAGGATTGGCTGATACAATGGGCCCGTCTGAGTGCGGCCGGAGGCTAAGGAAGGAACCGTGGCACAACAAGGAATTCTGTCGCTTTCCATCAAAGATCGCCATGCGCTGTACAAGTCGTACATGCCCTTCGTAACGGGCGGCGGCTTGTTCGTACCCAGTACCAAGCGCTTCAGCCTGGGCGATGAAGTGTTTCTCTTGCTGACCGTGATGGAATTCGAAGAACGCTTGCCGATCCCGGGCAAGGTCATCTGGATCACCCCCCAGGGCGCGGCCGGCAACCGCAAGGCGGGTATCGGGGTGCAGTTTGCGGATACCCAGGACGGAGCGCACGCCCGCACCGTGATCGAATCGCACCTGGCCAGCATGCTGAAAAGCAACAAGAGCACCCACACCATGTGAGTCCGGCGCCGGTCCCGGCGCTGCCTTCTCCCACCGTCAAAGCTTTTTCAGGATTCCGATGAACTCTTCCATGACGGCTTCGCCCTGGTAGAAATGGGGCGACAGCCGGACTGAGTCGCCACGCAGCGCGCAGGCCACGCCGGCCGACGAGAGCTTTCGGTAGATCTCTCTTGCGGGAAGCAATTCGCTCTGAAACGACAGGATGCCGGAACGGCGGCGCTGTTCGCGACGACTGGTGAGGCGCAGGTGCGGCAGCGAGTCCACGGCATCCGCCAGGCATTCCGTATTGTGCAACACGCGCTGTCCCACCCTCTGCATCCCATGGTCGAGCAGCATGCGGACCGAGGCGTGCATGGCCGCCTGGCCCATGGAGTTGGGGCTGCCGGCCTCGAAACGCCTGGCGCTGTCGGTCGGTGTCCAGTCGTCACGGGCGAAATGGAACGGGTCCTCGAACATGTGCCAGCCCTGCTGGCTGAGGTCCAGGGCCTGTCGTCCTTCTTCGCAGCAATAGAAAACAGCGATCCCTTCCGGCCCGAGCATCCACTTGTGTGCGTCGGCGGAGAGGAAATGCACGCCGCAGTCCACCACGCTCAGGGGCAGTGCGCCGAGTTGCTGGATGCCGTCGACGAAAAACCAGGCTCCGCGACTGCGGCAGGCTGCGCCCAACTCGGGCAGATCGAGCCGGAAACCGTCGCTCCATTGCACCGCGCTGACCGTCACCAAACGAGTCCGCTCGTCCATGGCCCCGATCAGGGCCGCTTCGGCGTCCTCCGTTTCCCGGATGTCGATCTCCCGCACTTCCACGCCGCGACGCGCCTGGGCCAGCCACGGCAGACGATTGGACGGGAATTCGCCCCTCGGCAGGACCACGTTGTCCCCTTCCTTCCAGTCCAGCCCCCAGGCGACCAGGGAAATGCCCTCGGTGGTGTTTTTCAGAAGTGCTATGTCATCGGCGGAAGCGGCGCCCGTCAGCGTGGCCAGGTCATCTCGCAGCGCCGATTCACGCCGGATCCATTGCGGGTAGTTGGACGCCACCTCCCGCAGATTCTCTTCCGCGAACGCCTGCGCGGCCTCGGCCGCGGCGCGGGGCCAGGGGGCGATACCCGCATGGTTCAGGTAGGGGGGGCGTTCCAGGATCGGGAACTGCTTCCGCAGCGCGTTATCCAGACTGGTGGTAGGGCTGCCGGGAGGTGCCATGCGGATATAATGAAGGTCCTGCCCGGCATGGGCAACTTTGGGACCCTCGATTCGCAGCAGCCGTGAATCTTCCAGACCGCGCCATCATTCACGTCGACATGGACGCCTTCTATGCCGCCGTGGAGTGCCTCGACGATCCCTCGCTCGTCGGCAAGCCGGTCATCGTGGGCGGATTGGGCCCCCGGGGCGTCGTCGCGACCGCCAGCTATGAGGCGCGCCGTTTTGGCGTGCATTCAGCCATGCCCATGGGGCGGGCGCGCCGGCTGTGTCCCCAGGCGCACTACCTGCGGCCCCGGATGGATCGTTACCGCGAAAAGTCCGCCGAGGTGTTCGCCATCTTTCGCGATTTCACGCCGGTGCTGGAGGGACTGTCCCTGGATGAGGCTTTCCTGGACGTGACGTCGAGTCTCAAACTGTTCGGTGGCCCGCTCGAGATCGCACGTGGCATCAGGCAGCGAATTCGCGACGAAACGGGACTGACGGCCTCCGTAGGTGTCGCGCACAACAAGTTCCTGGCGAAACTGGCGTCCGACGCGCGCAAGCCGGACGGCCTCGTGTTCGTCGCGCCGGATGAGGTTCGTGGCTTTCTCGACCCAATGCCGGTCGGCCGCCTGTGGGGCATCGGGCGCCAGACCGAACCACGGTTGAAAGCGCTGGGAATCCTGACCATCGGGCAGCTGCGGCGGACGGACGCCTCGGCGCTCCGACCGGTACTGGGCAACCGGACGGAGCATTTCCAGCGGCTCGCCCGGGGCGAAGACGAGCGGGAAGTCAACGCGGAGCGTGCCGACAAGTCCATTAGCCGCGAAGTCACGTTCGATCGCGATGTGCTTGATCGCGATACGCTCCTGGCGGAGTTGCAAAGCCAGGCGGAATCGGTCGCGCGGCGGCTGCGTTCACAGGGGCTGGTGGCGCGGACCGTGGTCGTCAAGATCCGCGATGCGCGGTTCCGTACGGTAACGCGCAGCCGCAGCCTGCGGGCCTGCTCCGGCAGCACGCGCACGCTGTACCGGATGGCCCGGGCCCTGTTCGAGCGCTGGCGGGAGAGCAACCGCACCACGCCGGTCAGGTTGCTGGGCATGGGGGTGTCGGGGCTGGAGGCCGCCCTGGAAGGCGGCGAATCCGTGGCGGATCGCTTCGACAGCCCTCGCGAGCAGCGTATTGATCTCATACTGGACTCCATCAATCAGCGCTTCGGCGAAGCCGGCGTGGTCCACGGCCAGACCCTGCGGCGGAAGAAGAGCACGTAGGGTTGGTAGCTCGACATATCGGTTGCGGGGGAGGGCACCGGTAATCCGCTCTCCGGACACGCTCAAGACGTCCCTGTGCGCTAATAATCTGTTCCCGACAGCCTTATTGTCCGGAGAGCGGATTACCGGCGCCCCTGGACACTTCGGGGATGGCCGGAAGAAGCCAAAAGCGATCGACCCCGTTGGATGGGAGAAGTGGAGTGCCGCGTGGTTCCACAGTTCAGCAGGGAGCCGGAGGCATCCCCTCAGGACATTAAACCGTCGGGAACGGTTTCATAGCGAACAGGGACGTCCTGAGCGTGTCCTGAGGGGATGCCTCCGGTTTCCTGCGCGATCGAAGGAGGCTTGCGTTGGCGGCCGCGACTCTGCCGGGTGCCTGCGGAAGACTACTAAGTGGCCGAGGTTTTTTTCAGCTCCTCGTCCCGCAATTCGCGCCGCAAGATCTTGCCGACATTGGTCTTGGGCAGCTCGTCGCGGAACTCGATGTACTTCGGACGCTTGTAGCCCGTCAGTTCCTCGTGGCAGAAATCCCGTATTTCTTTCTCGGTCAGGCTCGGGTCGGACTTGACGACGAATGCCTTGACAGCCTCCGTCGACTTCTCGTCCGGAACGCCGACGACGGCGACTTCCAGCACCTTGGGGTGGTGGGCGATCACGTCTTCGATCTCGTTCGGGAACACGTTGAATCCGGAAACCAGGATCATGTCCTTCTTGCGGTCGACGATCTTGAAGAAGCCGTCCTCCGTCATCAGCGCGATATCGCCGGTCCGCAACCAGCCGTCGTCGGTAAGCACCTTGGCCGTTTCCTCCGGGCGCTTCCAGTAGCCTTTCATAACCTGTGGGCCGCGGATCACCAATTCGCCGGTTTCGCCCTGTGGCAGCAGTTCGCCGTCGTCATTCATGATCGCGCATTCGGTCGAGGGGATGGGCAAGCCGATACAACCGTTGAATCCCTCCAGGTCCATCGGGTTGACGCATGCAGCCGGGGAAGTCTCCGTCAGACCATAGGCTTCGACCAGCGGCACGCCTGTCACCTTCCTCCAGCGCTCGGCCACGGCGCGCTGCACCGCCATGCCCCCACCGAGCGCGCCCTTGAGGTGGCTGAAGTCGAGTTCGGCGAAGCCGGGCGTGTTCAGCAGGCCGTTGAACAGCGTGTTCACGCCGGGAAAGACGGTGAACGGCACCTTGGACAGTTCCTTGATGAAACCTCGCATGTCGCGGGGGTTGGTGATCAGCAGGTTGACCCCACCCAGCGACATGTACACCAGGCAGCAGGCCGTCAGGGCAAAGATGTGGTAGAAGGGCAGGGCCCCGACCACGATTTCCGGTTCCAGGCCGATGCCGGCCGGGATCATCCAGGCCTTTGACTGCATCATGTTCGCGACCAGGTTGCCGTGGGTCAGCATGGCGCCCTTTGCAACTCCGGTGGTACCGCCGGTGTACTGCAGGAAAGCCAGGTCGTCGTGCCCGAGGGTCACGGGGGCCAGCTCCAGTTTTTCGCCTTCCGCCAGGGCCGTGTTGAGCTGCACCGCCCCCGGCAGGCTGAAGTCGGGAACGGCCTTCTTGACGTATTTGAGCGCCAGGTTGACGAACAGGCTTTTCGGGAAGGTGAGCAGGTCGCCGATTCGCGTCGTGATCACGTGTTCCACGGGCACGTCGTGCCGGACCTTTTCCATGACGTTGGCGAAATTCTCGACGACGACGATCGCCCGCGCGCCCGAGTCCCTCAACTGGTGCTTCAGTTCCCGCGCCGTGTACATGGGGTTGGTGTTGACCACGACCAGCCCCGCCCGCATCGCGCCGAACATCGTCACCGGATACTGCAGGATGTTGGGCAGCATCAACGCGATTCGATCGCCCGGGTTCAGACCCTGCGATTGCAGCCAGGCGGCAAAATTGCGGCTCAGCCGGTCGAGTTCGCCGTAGGTCATCGTCCGGTCAAAGTTGATGTACGCCGCCCGGTCCCGGTATTGCTCGCAACTCTGTTCGAGGATGTCGAGGATGGACGAGTAGGCCTCGACGTCGATCTCGGCGGGCACGCCTTTGGGGTAACTGTTCAACCAGGGCTTGTTCACTCGGAGTCCTCTCGGTCGTCGAATACTGAGTTTATATGATGCCTCTGACAGAGAAAAACGGCTTGATCGACATCACCCACTCGCTTTCCCGGCAGACGTATCATGCTGTCAGTTGCTATGATGACGCGCCAGCGCCGTCTGAAACGCCCGGCCCGATGTGTTTGCCAGGTGATCGTTCGGCTGATTATCATCCGGGCAGCGAAAGTCACAGAGCAGGGTCAAGTCCATGGGCGAGCACAACGTCAAGTGGAACACCGACGAGTCGAAGAGCCAGCAGTTCATGAAGGCTCTGCTCAACGAAGTCACAGCCCTCGAACTCATGCTGGAGAAGGGGCTGGTGGAGTCGGGTGTGCATCGCATTGGGGCCGAGCAGGAGATGTTCCTGATCGACGCGGCGCACAAGCCGGCACCGAAAGCGCTGGAAATTCTCGAAGTGGTCGATGACGAGCGATTCACCACCGAGCTCGGACTTTTCAACCTCGAAGCCAACCTGTCGCCGCACCGCCTGGGGGGCAAGTGCCTCAGCGAAATGGAGAAGGAGGCCCAGCTGCTCTACCGGAAGGCCCGCGAAGCGGCGCACAGGTTCGATTGCGACATCGCCCTGGTTGGCATCCTTCCGACGCTGACCAAGGACAACCTCGGTCTCGATTCCATGGTGCCGTCACCGCGGTACTATGCGCTCAACGACGCGATCTGCGCCCTGCGCGGAAAAGAGTTTTCGTTCACCATCAACGGGATCGACCAGTTGTCCGTGAAGCACGACAACGTGATGCTGGAGGCCTGCAACACC
>JASFKQ010000046.1:0-20966 GCA_050118555.1 Lysobacterales bacterium | reverse complement strand
CGGGGACCTTCTCTCGGGACATTAACGTGTCGGGAACACGTTCATAGCGCACAGGGATGTCCTGAGCGTGTCCCGAGAGAAGGTCCCCGGTTCCCTCCTTCCCCGGAATTCGAATGATCGCCCGCAGAGCGGGCTCCTACAGGGACAAACCGTGGGAATCGAGGAGTTCGCGGAAGGCGTCCTCGTCCATGACCTCGATACCCAGCTTTTCGGCCTTGGTCAGCTTCGAGCCGGCGTCCTCGCCGGCCAGCACCACATCGGTTTTGGCCGAGACGCTGCCGGTGACGCGGGCGCCGAGCGACTCCAACAGGCTTTTCGCCCGGGCCCGAGGCACGCTCAGCGCGCCGGTCAGCACCCAGGTCTTTCCCTCCAGCGGCTGCTCGCCCTCGGCACGTTCCAACGGCTGCCATTGAAGTCCGGCGGCTTCCAGTTCGGCGATGATTTCCCGGTTGTGGCGCTCCTGGAAAAAGGCGTGCACATGGCTGGCGACCACTGGTCCGACATCGGGCACCTCCACGAGGTCTTCCTCATCCGCCGCCATCAGCTTGTCCAGGGCGCCGTAGTGGCGCGCCAGCGCCGTGGCGGTGACCTCACCGACTTCCCGGATGCCGAGCGCAAACAGCAGGCGGTCCAGGGGTGGGGTCTTGCTGCGCTGGAGTTCCGCCAGCAGGTTGTCCGCGGATTTCTCGCCGACACGCTCGAGCCCGATCAGCGCTTCGCGATCGAGGCGGTAGAGATCGGCGATGGACTCGACCATGCCGGACTCGACCAACTGCACGACCAACTTCTCGCCCAGCCCCTCGATGTCCATCGCTCGACGCGATGCGAAATGCAGGATGCTGCGAATCCGCTGGGCTTCGCAAAACAGTCCGCCTGTGCAACGAAACACCGCCTCCCCTTCCACGCGCTCGACCGCCGAGCCGCAGACGGGACAGGTTTCGGGCATTTCGAATTCGGGCAGGTCGCCTTTGCGCCGTTCCACCACCACGCGGGCGACTTCCGGTATCACGTCACCGGCGCGCCGCACCACCACCCAGTCGCCCACGCGCACGTCCTTGCGCCGGATCTCGTCCAGATTGTGCAGCGTGGCGTTGGTGACGGTCACGCCACCCACGAAAACCGGGTCGAGCCGGGCCACGGGCGTCAACGCCCCGGTGCGCCCGACCTGCACGTCGATCCCCAACAGGCGGGTCATCTCTTCCTGCGCCGGGAACTTCTGGGCAATCGCCCAACGCGGCGCACGGCTCACGAAACCCAGCGTTTCCTGTTGCTTCCGGCTGTCAACCTTGAACACCACGCCGTCGATTTCGTACGCGAGCCCGGCGCGCCGTTCGCCCATGTCGCGGTAGAAGGCCAGGCAGCCTTCGGCATCGCGCACCTTGCGAATTTCCGGGTTGACCGGAAAACCCCACTCCTTCAGGAGATTCAGGATGGCGTAATGGCTGTCGGGCATATCGCCGGTTGCCACGACACCGTAGGCGTAAAACGCCAGGGGCCGCCTGGCGGTAAGTCTGGGATCCAGCTGGCGCAGGCTGCCCGACGCGGCGTTGCGCGGATTGACCAGTTCCTTGCCGCCTTCCCTGCGTGCGCGTTCGTTGTAGGCTTCGAAGCCCGCGACCGGCATGTAAATCTCCCCGCGCACTTCCAGCGTATCGGGCCAGGCGGGCGCTTCGCCGCGCCGTTTCAGCCGCAGCGGGATCGCCGCGATGGTACGCGCGTTGGAGGTGACGTCCTCGCCGGTGGCGCCGTCTCCACGGGTCGCTGCCTGCGCCAGCCGACCCTTGTCGTAGATCAGCGAAATGGCCACACCGTCGAGCTTGGGTTCGGCTGTGTATTCAACGTGCTCGACCTCCAGGCCGCGCAGCACGCGCTCGTGGAACTGCTGGATTTCTTCTTCGCTGAAGGCGTTGGCAAGGGACAGCATCGGCGTGCGATGACGGACCTCGGGGAAGCCCTCCATCGGGGCGCCGCCCACGCGCTGTGTCGGCGAATCCCCGGTTACCAGGTCCGGGTATTCGCTCTCCAGCGCCTGCAGCTCGCGCATCAGGCGGTCGTATTCAGCGTCGGGTACGATGGGGTTGTCCAGCACGTAGTAATGGTAGTCGTGCTGTTCGATCTCGGCGCGAAGTTCGTCGATACGGGATTCAGCCTCCGCCTTGTTCATGGCGCCGCCCTCAGTTCGACTTGCCGCGGCCCCGGTCGTAGGTCCTGGTCAGCTCGCGTATCTGGGCTTCTTTCTGGCGCGTGAACGGATTGTGCTCATCGTCAAGCAACTCCGCGTGCAGGATTTCCGCCATGCGGCGGGCGGTCGCCAGCATCGAGTCCCAGGCGTCCAGCGCCGGGAGCGGGCCGGGAAGCGCCATGAACAGGGCCACACCGGTGGTTTCGAAGCTATTCCACTCATCCCGCTCGAAATGGCCGGGCTTGGCCGCGTTGGCCATGCTGAAGATCGGCCGCTCGGTGCCTTCGGCCACCCGATGGAAGATGTTCATGTCACCGAATTCCATGCCGGTGGAAACCGCGGCCTGCAGCAACTCGGCGCCGGTGATGACGTGATTGTCCCGGGCCAGCAGGAACAGGCCGATGATCTTGTCCGGTGGAGGACCCGCGGGCTTGCGCGGTGGTGTCTTCTCGGGGGCACGCGCCGCCGGCGCGTCAATATCGAGTTCACCCTGCCCGGCCGGTGGGTCCTCCGCCCCCGCGGAATCCAGCGACGCCCCGGCGGCATCCGCGTCCAGGGTCGGCTCGCGACGCGAAGACGCCTCGGCCTGGGGGCGTGCCGGTTTGCGTCGCGACGCCTTGGGCTTGCGTTTCTTGTCCGGATTCCCGAACAGGAAAATCGACCCGACGATGATGACCCCGATAACGATCAGTATCCAGCGTAGCGTCGATGCGTCCAATGTAAACCTCTCACTTCCCGTTCGCGCCGCCGTGGCGGCTTCGGGTTCAGCTGGCGGCCATCGCCGCCGCCTCGTTGATATCCACCTGCACCAGGCGGGAAACGCCCGGCTCCCTCATCGTAACACCGCTCATCTGGTTGGCCATTTCCATCGTCACCTTGTTGTGGGTTACGAAGATGAACTGCACCGAGTCGGACATTTCGCGGACCATGTTTGAAAACCGCACCACGTTCGCATCGTCGAGCGGGGCGTCGACCTCATCCAGCAGGCAGAACGGCGCGGGATTGAGGCGGAATATCGAGAATACGAACGACACCGCGGTGAGCGCCTTTTCACCACCCGAAAGGAGTTGCAGGCTGCTGATGCGCTTGCCTGGCGGCTGGGCCATGATGGTGACACCGGTGGTCAGCAGGTCCTCCCCCGTCAGCTCCAGGTAGCCGTGCCCGCCACCGAACAGGCGCGGAAACAGTTCCTGCACCCCCTTGTTGACCTTCTCGAAGGTCTCCTTGAATCGCGTGCGCGTGGTGCGATCGATCTTCGCAATGGCATCTTCCAGCGTGGCGAGCGCGTTGCACAGATCTTCGTTCTGGGCGTCCAGATAGTCCTTGCGCTTCTGTTCCTCCTCGTATTCCTGGATGGCCGCCAGGTTGACCGGCTCGAGCGCCGTAATGCGTTCGCTCAGCCGCGCCAGCTCGTTTTCCCAGCCCTCCGTGTCGGCGTCGTCGGGCAGTTCCGCCGCGAGCACCGCGGCGTCGCCCCCCAGTTCTTCGACATGCCGCTGAAGGCTGCGGGCGTTGAGCTGGGTTTCCTGCTGCTGCAGGCGCGCCCGCTCCAGGTCCTGGCGAATTTCGTCCGAACGCTGGATGGCCTGCTGCCGCTCGCCGTCCTTTTTCCGGTAGTCGCTTTCCAGTCCCTGCAGTTTCGCCCGGGCTTCCGCGAGCCGCTGCTCGGTGGCGACGCGCTGCTTCAGCAACGCATCCATTTCGCCACGATGCGCCTTCTCGGGATGCTCGGCTTTGGCTACCTGCTCCTTGAGACCGAGGTAACGCTGCTCCAGCTGACTCATCTGGGAATCCATCCGTTCCAGCGATTGCCGCAGGGAGTCGAGACTGGCGCGCCGGGATTCCGTCTTGAGCGCCAACTCATGGCGCCGGTCGCGTGTTTCGGAAAGCTCGTTACGCGCCGTGTCGCGTGCAGCCATCAGGCTGCCGCGCTGCGCTTCGAGCGCGTCGCGCTGTTCCTTGAGGCCGGCCATCTCGCCAAGCATCGTTTCCAACCGACCACGCGCGGCCTTGACGGCCTTCTCGTCAGCCTTCACCTGCGCCCGTAGCTGGCGTGACTCCTCGGTAACCGTCTCCTTCCGATCGGCGAGCATCCCCAGCCGGGATTGCCTGCTTTCCAACTGGCCGGCGACCTCGTTCCGGCGACGGTGCAACGCGTTGACCTCCGGCTGCAGCTCCTGGATCTGCTGCTCCATGTCGTCGGCGCCGGAGCGCGCGTCGGCGATCTGCGCGGCCAGTTTTTCGGCGGATGCCGCGAGTTCAGCCACTTCCTTATCGAGCTTGGCGATGGCCTTTTCGCGCGCCAGCATGCTGTCCTGATCCGCGTGTCCACGCGCCACCCGCACCCAGTCCCGTCCGACCCATTCGCCACCGCGCGTGATCAGGGAATCACCCTCGGCCAGCGACTGGCGGCCGGACCAGGCCTCTTCCAGGGAATCAGCCACTGTAACCGTGTTCAGCCAGGCCAGGACGGCATCCGGCGCTTTCACTTTCTCCGCCAGGCTGCCTTTGCGCGCCTCGACGCCGCCCCGGCGATCCTCCATCAGGCCGAGCGAGGCGTTGGCGAGGTCACCCAGGGCGGCCCCGTGCTCACTGCCTTCCTCGACCAGCACGGATTGCAGCCAATGCCCGAGCACGACCTCGACCGCGGCCTCCCAGCCTTCGTCCACCCGCACGGACTTTGCCAGCCGCGGCGCCTTGCCCAACCCGCGCCGGTCCAGCCATTCGCTCCCCGTGCCCTGCTCCAGCGCTGCTTCCTGCATGGCGCGCAGCGATTCCAGCCGGCCTTCGCGCACGTATAGCTCCCGGCGCGCCTCGCGCAGACGCTCTTCGCGCTCCGCGAGTTCGGTGCGCGCCCCGGCCAGCTTCCGGCGCAGGCCGTCGAGTGATTTCTGTCCTTTCTTCTCTTCCCCGTCCAGCTGTTCGGATTCCCCCTTCAACTGCTCGAGTTCACCCTCCAGCGCGGCGGTATCGATCGTGGCCGATTCGCGTTCCAGCGCTTCAATGCGACGCGACGCCTGCATCAGGCGCTGGTCGAGTACTTCGATCTCCGCGCGCGCGCTGTCCGCCTCGCGGTTTCGCTCCGTGCTTGCCTGGTGGTGCTGTTCGAACTCTTTCTGCCATGCGGCCACCGCCTCTTCGGCCTCGGTCGCGGCGGCCTGCGCTTTCTGCTCGCTCGTGCGCGCCTCGGCCAGCAGGGGTTCCACCTCCGACAGCGACGTCGTGAGGTCTTCGACTTGGGCCTTGTCCAGCATCATGTGCTTTTCCAGGTCCTGCAGCGCGCTCTCGGTTTCATGGAGTTCGGCTTTTTGCCGTTCCTGGATCTCGCGCGAATGCTGGATGCTCTGCTCGAGCCGGGCGATTTCACCGCCCACCGTGTACAGCTCGCCCTGGATTTCGTTGAATGCCTCGCTGGCCTGGGCCTGATTTTCGTGGAGCTCCTCGAGTGCCGCTTCCGCCGCGCGTTGCCGGGCGATGCTTTCCTGCAGGGCGGTTTCGCGTTTCGCGAGTTCCTGCTGGCCCGCCTCGACGCTTTCCATGAGCACTTTCCAGCGCAGCGCCGTGAGACGTGACTCGAGTTCGCGGCGTTCCTGCTTCAGCTTGCGGTATCGTTCGGCGGCATTGGCCTGGCGCTTCAGACGCGCCAGATGCTTACCCACTTCCTCGCGCAGGTCCGACAGGCGGGCCAGATTGTCGCGCGTATGCTGGATGCGCCGCTCGGTCTCGCGGCGGCGCTCCTTGTACTTGGAAATGCCCGCGGCCTCTTCGAGGTGCGCGCGGATTTCTTCGGGCCGGGCTTCCACCACTTCCGAGATCATGCCCTGTTCGATGATGGAATAGCTGCGGGAACCGAGCCCGGTGCCGAGGAACAAGTCGCGCACATCCTTGCGCCGGCAGCGCGTGCCGTTCAGGAAGTACAGCGACACGCCATCGCGGGAGACCTGGCGCTTGACCGAGATCTCGTTGTATCCGGCGTAGGCGCCCCCGACACGGCCCTCGGAGTTGTCGAACACCAATTCGACGGTGGCGGTTCCGACCGGTTTGCGAGTGGACGACCCGGAGAAGATCACGTCGGCCATGGACTCGCCGCGCAGCATCTTCGCCGACGCCTCGCCCATGACCCACCTGACGGCGTCGATGATGTTCGATTTGCCACAGCCGTTCGGCCCGACAATGCCGTTCAGGTTGGTCGGCGCATAGAACGTGGTCGGGTCGACGAAGGACTTGAATCCGGCCAACTTGATCGCAGACAGCCTCATCCGTTGAAACCGCGGCTGGCAGTCGCGCAGCGCGACGTTGAAGATATGTTCATGAAGTAGCTAAACTGCGTGATTCTGTTGGTCGTGGGACCTGTTGGTTTACGTCCAGGCCAAGGTACAGTACAGGGATTTTCAAGGAGTTGCCATGAGCACCGCACCCAGCAAACAACTCGAAGTGTTTCCCAACCCCAAACGGTCGCGGGATTATACCATCCGAATCGAGTCTCCAGAATTCACCTGTCTGTGTCCGAAGACGGGACAGCCGGACTTCGCGACCCTCACGCTGGAGTACATTCCGGAGGACACCTGCGTCGAATTGAAGTCCTGGAAGCTCTACCTGTGGAGTTTCCGCGACGAAGGCGCGTTCCACGAGGCCGTGACCAACGAAATCCTCGATCACCTGGTGGCCGCCATCGACCCCCGTTTTGCCCGCCTGACCGCCGTTTTCAACGTCCGCGGCGGTGTTTACACCACCGTCACCGCCGAGCACCATGCCGAAGGCTGGCAACTGCCCGCCTAGGGGCAGCGGAAAGAGACTGTTTTCCGCTGAAGACGCTGAGAATGCTGACTGATTAAAAGAATCGCGGAAAAGCCGGCTTGCTGACCGTTCTACCTTCTTCTGCGTACTCAACATGCTCGACGGAAATTACGCGTTTTGCGGCATTCTGAGGGGCTTCCCCAAGCAACCGTCCCGGGGCGCTCGCACCGAAGTCCATACCTGGAAATTTTCAGCGTCTTCTGCGTCCTCTGCGGACGACTTCCAGTCCCGCGGGATCAGCGGCGGTCGAGTTCGTCGGGAGACCAGGCGTCGATGGCCAGTGCGTGGATGTCGGTGCGCATCAGGTCGCCAAGCGATTTGTAGACCATGCGGTGGCGCTCCAGCAACGACTTGTCGGTAAAGGCCTCGGCAATGATGAGGACCCGGAAATGACTGCGGCCGTCGCGGGCCCCTGCGTGGCCTTCGTGCAGGTGGCTTTCATCCTCCACGCCCAGTGTTTCCGGCTCGAAGAACTCGGCCAGCCGCTTTTCGATTTCTTTCTGGCGATCTTTGGGGTTCACAGTGGCATCACCCGTTTGAATGGAGTGACCTCGACGGACTCGTATGCACCGGCCGCCACGTACGGGTCCTGCTCCGCCCAGGCCCGGGCGTCCTCCAGCGAATCGAATTCCGCCACGATCAGAGAACCCTGGAAGCCCGCGGGGCCCGGGTCCTCCGCATCGATGGCCGGGCGCGGTCCGGCCAGCAGCAGCCGACCCTCGTCGAGCAGCGCCTGGACCCGTTCCAGGTGCGCGGGGCGAACGGAGCTTCTGGCCTCCAGGCTGTTTTCACGGTCCTTCGAATAAATCACGTACCACATGTCAATAGCAGTTGCTTGCGGGTCGGCTGGCACTGAATGTTACGGTCATGGGCAGGCTGCGTAAAGGCGCTTCCCGCTTTAGCCCGGATATTGCAATATTCGGGTAAAATGGCTGTTTGAAGTGGGGGTGGCTGTTTCACTGATGACCGAACGCATCGAGGTCCGCGCCGAAGGGCCCAATCCAAGACTGATCAGCAATATCGTTGCGGAGCTGGTGCGCGGCGGCCTGATCGCCTACCCGACCGATTCCGGCTACGCACTCGGCTGGCGGTCCGAGAACCGGAAGGCACAGGAGCGGGTGATCCGGCTGCGCCAGCTGGAACCGTCGCATTCCTTTGCGTACTGCTGCCGGTCCCTTTCCGATATCAGCCTTTACGCCAAGGTCAGCAACTGGGCGCATCGCCTGATTCGCCAGCTCACTCCGGGGCCCTACACGTTCGTACTGCCGGCCACCAGCAAGGTGCCGCGCAACATGCGCAACAAGCGTCCCGCCACGATCGGGATCCGCATTCCCGACCACAAGGTCGTGCAGGAAATTCTGCGGATGATCGATGAGCCCCTGCTCAGTTCTTCCCTGATCCTGCCGAATGCCGCGGACGAAATCGCCGATGTGGAAGACCTGTTCGACGCTGTGCACCGGGAGATCGACCTGTTCGTGGATGCGGGTTACTGCCCGCTCGAGCCGACCACCCTGCTCGACCTGACAGGGGACCGGCCGAAGGTCCTGCGTCTCGGTCAGGGCGTGGTAGACTTCCTCTAGGAGCGGACCCTGCTCGCGATTTCCCACAGGACCGCAGAGCGTTCTGTCTCACGCGGCTGATTTATGCAGATCATCGAAGACCCGGCAGACAATCCAGAGAACCACCTCACACAGCAGGAGGAAATGCCCTTCGCCATCGTGCAGGGGCAGCCTTATACGCAGGTTCCCAAGGATCTCTACATTCCGCCCGATGCGCTCGAGGTTATCCTCGAGGCTTTCGAGGGTCCCCTCGATCTTCTGCTCTACCTGATCCGGCGCCAGAACCTCGATATCCTCGACATCCCGATCACCGAGATCACCAATCAGTACATGACTTACATCGCCATGCTGGAGGAACTGCAGTTCGAGCTGGCGGCGGAATACCTGGTCATGGCCGCGATTCTCGCCGAGATCAAGTCCCGCATGCTGCTGCCGCGCATTCAGGGAGAGGACGAAGACGAGGAAGACCCCCGCGCGGAACTGGTGCGGCGCCTGCAGGAATACGAGCGTTTCAAGCAGGCCGCAGAGGACCTCGACGACCTTCCGCGCGAAGGCCGGGACTATTCCGTGGCCCGGGCTTTCGTCGCCGATCGGCAGGTCATCCAGGTGCCGCCGGATGTCGACCTGAAGGACATGCTGGATGCGTTGCGCGACGTGCTGGGCCGCGCGGAACTGTTCAGCCACCACAACATCGAGATGGAGCCGCTCTCGGTCCGCGAACGCATGACCGCCATCATCGATGCGCTGCGCCGGAATCCGTACATGGAGTTCGAGCAGTTCTTTACCGCGAAAGAAGGCCGCATGGGCGTGGTGGTCACCTTTATCGCGCTGATGGAACTGACTCGCGAGCGCATCGTCGACATCATCCAGAACGAGCCCCTGGGCCAGATTTACGTAAAATCGCCCGACGCCGCCCGAGCCTACGAATGACCGGCGGGCGAGCCCCACAGTCCATTTCCGGGAGAACACATGGCAAGGATCGGTGATTCGCCGCGCACCTCGCTGAAAAGCATTCTGGAAGCCGTGCTGCTCGCGGCCGGCGAACCCGTGTCCCTGGATTCGCTGGTTTCGCTGTTCGGCGAAGAAGAGGAGGTCTCGCGGACCGACGTCGGCAAGGCGCTGGAGGCGCTGAGCGAGGACTACGCGGAGCGCGGCCTGGAGCTGCGCGAGGTCGCAAGCGGCTACCGCATTCAGGTTCGCGAAGACGCCACTCCCTGGGTAACCCGCCTGTGGGAAGAGCGGCCCCAACGCTATTCGAGGGCGCTGCTCGAAACGCTCGCCCTGATCGCCTACCGTCAACCCATCACCCGGGGCGACATCGAGGAAATCCGGGGCGTGTCCGTGCGCTCGAACATCATCCGGACGCTGCAGGAACGCGAGTGGATCCGCGTGGTCGGGCACCGTGACGTCCCCGGCAAGCCGGCCCTGTTCGGCACGACCAAGATGTTCCTGGATTATTTCAACCTCTCCAGCCTGGACGATCTACCGTCGCTGGCAGAGATCAAGGACATGGACAGTTTCGAGCCGGAATTCGATTTCGACGGCGAGTCCGACACCGGGGCGGAAGCCGAAACCCAGAGCGAACCCGGGTCCGAAGAAGCCGGGCCCGAACCCGCTTCGACCAACCACTGAACACACCGTGCGCGTACGGCCCACCAGGAAACGGGATGCCGCGGCAAGCGAGCGGCTGCACAAGGTCATGGCCGCAGCGGGCCTCGGCTCGAGACGCGCGCTCGAAACCCGGATCGAGGACGGAGAAGTCACCGTCGGCGGCAGGACCGCCAAACTCGGCCAGACAGTGGCGCCCGGCGACGAAATCGGTTTCGCCGGCCGCACCTGGCGAGTGGCCGAGAAAGCCGTCAGGCACCGGACGCTGATCTACAACAAGCCCGAGGGCGAGGTGACCACGCGCTCCGATCCGGAGGGCCGCCCCACCGTGTTCGACCGACTGCCCGCGCTGAAGAACGCGCGCTGGGTTGCGGTCGGCCGGCTCGATATCAACACCACCGGGCTGCTGTTGCTGACCACGGACGGTGAGCTGGCCAACCGCATGATGCATCCGTCCAGCAACGTTGACCGCGAATACGCCTGCCGAATCCGCGGGCGGGCGGCGCCTGAGCAACTCGAACGCCTGCGGGAGGGTGTCGAGCTGGAGGACGGGCCCGCCAGCTTCAGCGATATCCAGGAGGCCGGCGGCAGCGGCGAGAACCACTGGTACCACGTCACCATCATGGAAGGCCGCAACCGCGAAGTGCGGCGGCTGTGGGAATCCCAGGGGTTGATGGTCAGCCGGCTCAAGCGGGTGCGCTATGGCGCCGCGTTCCTGCCGCGCGCCTTGCGCATGGGCCACTGGTCCGAGGTTACTCCGGCGGAACACACTGTCCTGCGCGAAGACGTCGGCCTGCCGGCGGCCCAGGCCAGCCTGGTGCTGCAGGAACTCCGGCCCGCAAAAGGCGGCCGGTCCGGCGGCAAGTCGAAGACCCACGGCCAGCGCCCGGCAAAACGCCCGCCCGGCGGAAAGCGACGGACCAGGGGCAGGTGACACTGAAGGAACTTCAGGAACGTTGTCGGGAGTTCATCGCCGGACGAACCCCCGGAGACGGCGCACACGGCATTCCTCATGTAAAGCGAGTTGTAAAGAATGTTTTCTATCTTTCTGAAATAGAAGGTTCTGAACTCAACATTACCGTTCCGGCTGCGTGGCTCCACGATTGCGTGGCGGTGCCCAAGGACAGTCCGCAACGGCCCAGTGCGTCACGCTTGGCGGCGGAGGCGGCCAGCGCGTTCCTGGCGGAAATCGGTTATCCCGAACACCGAATCCCCGGCGTTTATCACGCGATCGAAGCCCACAGTTACAGCGCCGGGGTGCCTGCCCAAACGTTGGAAGCCCGGGTGGTGCAGGACGCGGATCGCCTGGATTCGCTCGGCGCAATCGGCATCGCCCGCTGCCTGCTGGTGGGCGGGCATCTCGGCCGGCCGCTGTGCGACCCGGACGATCCATTCTGCGAAACACGCGAGCCGGACGACTCGCGGCACACGCTGGACCACTTCTACGCCAAGCTGTTCAAGCTGCCCTCCCTGATGCACACCCACGCCGGACGCAAGGAAGCCGAACGACGCGTTCGGTACATGCGAAGTTACCTCGATCAGTTGCGGGGAGAGATTCTGTAGAAACCATGCACCGCGCTGCGGGCGATACCCCAGGCTTGGGGGGAGGGAGCCGGGGTGGGTTAGGTTCTGATTTCTCGGACACACCTGAAAAGACCCTGTAACACGGCACATTGGACGTGGGTTTCATGAAAGAGGGCCTTTATGCAGTCTGTACTCCGGCCCTTTTTCGCTAGGCAAAGAACGCTTGGCCATAAGGTGTTGCACCTCTTAGGCTGTAATGAATCTCGCGGCGTTTGCCATTATGGTGTTGAAGAAGGCCTGCCGAATCGAGCTCATGGGGAATATCTGGTGGCACGGATTGGAGGTGGCGCATAATGTAGTGCACGGCAAGTGGTGCGCGGAGAAATACCCCCTTCAAGCCAGTGTGTGAAAGTTCCTTCATCCAGTCTTCCGTTCTACCCAATAAGGGTTCGGGCAGGTTTTCCCGGACAATGCCTTTGTCCTGACCATTGGCGACCAGTCGTTTGACTGCTAGCAAAATTGCGTAGCGCGCCATGGTTGCGCAGGACCTGACCAAAGGGATGGTAGGTATCCTGTTCCGGTGGGATACGTATCGGTTCCAACGCTTGTGGTTCCAATGCCTTGAGGCGCTCAAACAGTTTCTCCCACTGGGCGAGAATACTTTGTTCATCATTGTTATCAGGTGGGCTGTGCTTCAGCCAGACTTCTTCTTCGCGAGCCAGCATGCGTGCCAAGGTATCCCTCGCAACGCTATCACCAAGCGTAACTGTCACCTTGAAAAGCTCGATGAGCCCATTTTTTGCCTCCGGGTATGCGTAAGGGATAGCTAAACCAGTCACGTCCTTGCAGTGCATCTTCCAGAAACATCTGTGAACCGGAGAAAGCACGCAGACTCAACCAGTAATTTTGCAGATCATCATCCATTCCCTGGAAAAGTTCCCACTCGGCACCCGGACGCTGCCAGGATACCCAGCCAAATACCAAGTCTGGAATATGTGGACCTGTGCCGGTTTCGACACCGGCAAATTCTACCAATTCTGGCTCCTTACCCTTTTCAAATACAAAACGCAGTTGCACATGCTGCAATGGATTCAGCCGTCCTCCTTCACCAAACGGCACGAGGGTTAATTCGACGTACTCAAGTCCTTCGAGGGGGACCTGTACACTGTGCAGCACGGTGGATTTCTCAAACGGGTTGCCGCCACAATTGACATGACGCAGGACTATGAACGCTGCGTCACCGTATGGAACGCTGGCCGACCAATCAACGAGCAACGGGATTGCCGCTGCCAAGCAGCCACCAGGGAGAACGTCGCGATCGGCCCGTAACCGCATAATCTCCGCATCGTTGTCCGACCAGGACAGAATCTGGTCTGGCGTCAACATACGGTAGCGGCTGTCAGTATCCAATTCTTGCATGTACGGCCTGTCTCCGAGTTAGCGCTGCGATGTTAAAAGCAGCCCTCCGGGAGATTTTTGGACGACCAAGACCTAATGGCCATGAATCGCTGAGTAGAATTCACATATATCGCTTGTAGAGTATTACTCGTCATCCCTGATCGGCGTTTACAGGTTCAGTGGCCACTTACGCATTTGTCGTATGTCACAGTTCAGTGAAACAAGCGTTGGGTTTTCACTCTCGGAACGCTCCTTATTCTCACTTTCCTGCCTGCGAAACAATTCCGAGCCTTTGGTGTCTGAAATCCCTAAGCGCGGATACAACGCATCCTGGACCGCCAATTATCAAAAGTGGCGGTAAAAGACCTTGATAGCCGTGGCAGAAATGGACAATCGATTTGCAGTTTGGGACAACGTCCGACGATGCTGAGTGCGCACGGTGATTTTGTTCAGGAGCGCACACTTTTGGTGATGGCCGAAGTGGCCCACCGGCAAAAGATCGACGTGGATGTCTCTCGGCTGGCGCCAACGCGCGAGTGGTCCGGGAATGAAACAGTCGTGCCGGTCAGCGAATATCATGCAGTACTCCGATGCATATTCATGGAACCGAAGGAGACGCTCGGTATTGACCTCGCTGGGGCCATACCCGTCGAAGCGCTGGGATTGTGGGGATTCCTGTTGCGCACGAGCGCCACTTTTGGTGCGATGCTGCGCCGCGCCGAGCGCTATTCGCGCGTTTTCTTCCGCTACTCAAGAGTGAGCCTTTCGGCCAGCGGGGATCAACTAATCCTGAAGTGCGAGCATCCGACACCGTCTCCCTTCGGGCGACGTGAGCAGGCAATAAGCTTCTTTCTCGGCCAATGGCTGACATTGGGCCATACGCTCATCGGCGATGAGGTCACGCCCACGGAGGTGCTCATGCGCTGGAACGGGCCAATGGATCCTACACCCTTCGAATCTTTCTTCGGATGCCCGGTGCGATTTGATTCAAGCGAAGACGCGTTGGTGTTTTCCCGGCGTGTGCTTAAGTTGCCGCTGCCCGAGCATACGCCGGAACTCGGGGATATGTTCGAAGAATATGCCGCAGCAGTGATTCATCGCATCGGCACAGATTCTACTTTCGTCGAGCAAGTGCGCGAGGCACTGTCAGAGGGACTTCTCGCGGGTGCCAGAGACCAGTCGGCAGTCGCCCGACAACTCAACATCACCACGCGGACGCTACGGCGCCGCCTCGCCGATTCAGGATCGTCGTTCCGTGAGATTCGTCACGATCTCCTGCAGGCCCGAGCCAAGCAAATGCTCCGCGATGAGCGGCTGCCCATCGCGGAAATTTCCTACCTGCTCGGCTATTCCGAACCGGCGAACTTCCACCGCGCTTTCCGCAATTGGACCAACCTTAGTCCTGGCGAATGGCGCGAGCGCCAATCGAGGGTTGAATCGTTGGGGAACCAGGCTTGAGTTGAAGTTACATCCTCGTTTCCGTAGAAATCACACAGACGGACTCTGCACTCCCGCCGCGAACGCGCGGGTCGGACCACTCTCCCCCCGCCAGCGGAACGCGGCATCCCAACCAAGTTCCTGTCGCGCCCTGTTGATCGAGACCGCGCCGTTCGGCTCGGCTATGTTGAAAACCCCCGATACACACTCTTCGACCGCAAGTACCGCTGCATGTGCGGCAGCATCGACATGCACGTTGACATTGCTCGCCGGCTCATCGGCACCCGTGTGCGGACCATAAAGGTGGCCATAACGCAACACGACACCTTCAAGTGGCGGCGAATACAGCGTAAGCTCTTCCAGCTTCGCAACGCCGCCGACCGTAACCGCCCTGTTCCCCTCGGCATCCAGGTCAAGAGGATCACTTTCCCGGCACGGCTCCCGTCCCGGCGCATAGGCCCAAGCGATGCTCTGAGCCACAAGACGGCCAGAGCCAGAAGCGAGGGCGGCATTGACCAGGTTCTGCGTTCCTGCGTTGCGAATCCGTGCATTGCGCCTGATCGCCTCATCCATCAGCGCGGGATCGAGATTGGCCGGGAGATCGGTGAGTTGGTGAATGACGACCTCTGGCCGAATCTCTTTCAACGCGTCCAGCAGTGCAGGGACATTGAACACATCGAGGACTACGGGCGTAACGCCTGCCCTCTTCAATGACACCGCCTTCGACCGATGTCGTGTCATTCCAAAAACTGCATAACCGGCGTACGTAAGAAGCGGCCCGAGACACCTGCCGATGACGCCTGTTGCGCCCGCGAGAAAGACCTTTGTCGTCATGGCTGTCCTCCCGGTCGTTGAGGAGACTTCGCGTGATTCTCGGGTGTGCGGGGGGCCCGGTCCAGCCTCGGCGCGCCCATGCATTACACCCGCATCATGTGCGTAGTGACGCTGTTGAGTTCAATCGCTTTGCCCTCGCCCGCCACGACGGTGCCGCCAAGATTGACGTAGCGCCGACCGAACATGCAGCTTGGCTCCATGGAAAAGCACATTCCCGGCTGAATCTCGACGTCAGCACCGATGGTCGGCACTTCGGCCACGAGTGCATAGCGGTCGGCTCCCGGCAGCTGATTGAACCCTTCGCCAAATCCACATACCAGCCCGAACGGATTGATACTGTGGATCAGCGGGTGGACGTTGAAGCCACCGGCTTCCTTAAGAGGTACCTGCATCGCCTCGGCCACTTCACCGAAGCTGCGGCCCGGCCGCAGGGCATCGACACCGGCATCATAGGCTGCCCGAGCCACATCAGCGGCCCGTTCGTAATCCTCATGGACCTTGCCGACGGCGACCGTCACCTGGTGCTGACTCTCCATCATCCCGAGCGACGAGAAGATTTCGCCGGCGACGACATCCCCTTGCTCGATGACTCGCGGGGCGCGGGGACGGTAGTTCCAGCTCGGCGGGCCGAAGCTGATGAAATCCTTCCCCGACTGGAGCAGGATCTCGGCGGTGAATCCGACGTGCTTGGGGCAGGTTCCCACGATAGCCGAATAGATGTCGCCCTCGGTCACGCCCGGGCGGGTCGTGTCGCGCATCGCTATGCTCATTGCCTCACCGACATCAGCCGACCACTTCAGCACCTCGAGTTCCTCGGCACTGCGCGAGGCGGTCAGCTCGTAGAACCGGTCACCGACTTGCAGGAAGGTGCCCTGCGGGAATGTATCCAGCACTGCCTTCCAGATGTGGTAAGGCATCGCGCCGTCGAAGTAAAAGGCCGGATAGGGATCGAGCCCGATCACGCCCACGCGATTTTCGCCAATACCGACCTCTTGCATCAGCAGCGCCAGAAGTTTGCCGTTCGGTGCGCCCGCGTAGTAGTTTTCCGGGCGAATCCACACCGCCTCTCCGCGCGCCATTGCCTGCATATGATCATTGGCCGCCAGCGCGAAGGCCAGCACGCGTGGCTCGCCCTCCCGCGGGAACACCACAATGGCGCCCGGCCGGTCATTGGTGAAGAAATTGTCCATGGAGAATGGCGCCGGGAAGGCTCCTTCGCGCGAGCCGAACACCACGAGGCCCTCGAGGTCCTTCTCTTCCATGATCTGCCGGGCGATGTTCCAACGGCGGTCGCGCTCGGCGAGAGAGAATTGCGGAATCGTGCGCTCTGGAGTCGAAAACGACTCGAGCGTTGCTGTAGCTGTGGTCACTGTGTTTTCTCCTTTCAGATTCAATTCGTGCCGCGTCTCGGCGTGTACGGCATGGGCAGGAATCGAGCTTTCACATGCTTCATCGTCGTTCTGGCGCTCAGGCCCGGACGCCCTCTATGTGAGCGCTGCCGAGCGGCAGTTTCGCGTTGCCGGTAAAGTGGTCTGCGGTGAGTCGCCCGGTGACATGCGCTTTGAGACGCCCAATCGGCGTGGGGATTTTCGTTTTAAACTGGACTGTTTCGCCACTGACAGTGCCGCCTGAGAACTCGGTGGTGCCGCGCTCATTGACGAGCGTGCCGGAGAGCTCTGCGCCTTTCGTCTTCAGTGTCAACGTTCCATCCTGATTGCCGAGGGGGGTGTCCAGGGTGAGCTTGTAGGTACCATCGATATTCATCACTTTTCTCCTGTCTCATGATTGCTTGTAAGGGCCCGGTATTCGGCCATGACGTTCAGCCGATGAAGATGCGGCGCCATCGCCGCCATGTTCGGGTCCGGCGTAACTCCGGCGGGCGGGTGCAACAGCGGCGACATTGGAAGGGCCTCCACCACGGCGTCCGCGTCGAGCCCGTGATCGATCGCCTGGCGGACGTGCTGATGGATCTCGCGCATGTAGGCGATGAAATTCTCAATCGCCGGCTGCGCCGCGCCCATGGGGCCGTGGCCGGGCACGATTCGCTCTGCGTCGATTGCGTCGCGGAACCGCTCGAGGCTGGCGATGTAGGGCGCGGTGCCTCCTTCGAGCAGCATCGGCGGCACGCCCTGCGCCATCAGGTAGTTCCCGGTCCAGGCGACCTTGGCGGACGGTACATAGACGGTCGTGTCGCCCGGCGCATTGCCTGGCCCGAAATACCAGAGCTCCACCACGATGCCGCCGAGGTCGATCTCGAGGCGGTCCGACGTGAAGGTCACGTCCGGCTTGCGCCATTGGGTTACCTCGTCGAGCGCGGCGAGGTTTCCGCGCAGGTTGCCCGACCGGCGCGCCTTTTCAGTGGCGAGATCGGACATGCTGAGTTTGTTCCGGTGCGAGGAGAGGATCGTCACCTCGGGCGGAAAGGCGGCGTTCCCGAATGTGTGATCGCCGTGGTACGTGGTGTTGACGAGATACCGGATGGACTTGTCGGTTATCGACCTCACGATTTGCTGGATCTGGCGCGCCACCTCACCGTTGATGCCCGCGTCGATTACCAGAGCGGCCTTCTCGCCGACGACAACGCCGTTGTTGTCTTTGGGCATCTCGCTGGCGAGCAGGGCATAGACGCCGTTGCCCAGTTTCTCGGAACGAAGCGTAAGCCCTTCGGGGTTGAGATTGGGACCGATATAGCCCTTCGGCCGTCCGGCCATCTCCCGTGTCTGGATCGTTTCCATCTGCCTCTCTTTTCTCTTAACTCGGATTGCCAGGAAAAGGCCGGCACCAAAATGCGCGCGGGCTTTCCCTTGGGCTATGCCTACTAATCTGAGAGACGCAGGCACGAAACTCAGTGGCACTTTCGGTCAAATGAGACGCATAATCGGACGCTCACTAAGAAGTTCAGCACCAGAGCCAATTTCGCCCACGAGCTCGTGCCTAAATACCTTGATGGAAGCTGCGAGCTGCTTGCGTCTGGCTGTTACTGTTCAAGCTGCCTTCCCTGATGCACACCGACGCCGGACGCAAGGAAGCCGAACGACGCGTTCGGTACATGCGAAGTTACCTCGATCAGTTGCGGGTGGAGATCCTGTAGAGAGCCGCGGGATTGGCAATCTCTTTGTGCGACGGATCGTTGGGGGCTTCGAAAGCACCGGCTATCGACCGGCGCATCTGAAGTACTGCGAAGCGTCCGGTGAGGTATCCGGAAGCAATCTGGACATACCGTAGGGACACCAAACCGCCTGTAACGGTCGCTGGGTTAGAGCCTCGCTCCACCTTGCCGCTGCCACAGGAAACCCAGAGGGAACCGGGGACCTTCTCTCAGGACATTAAACCGTCGGGAACGGTTTAATAGCGCACAGGGATGTCTTGAGCGTGTCTTGAGAGAAGGTCCCCGGTTCCCTCCCCCAGAGCCAAATATGACCGCCCGCAGAGCGGGTTTATGTCCATTGGACACTCCTACGGGGCGTCGGGGTGGTAGATGGCGCCGTCCTTGTGGGCGTAGCGCCGGAGCACGCGGGCGGCTTCTTCACGCATCACGTCGCCGCGCGTGCGGATGCCCCGGCGCCGCAGGGTCTCTTCCCAGTTCGCCGGCTTGTCGCCCTCGTCGAAGCCCGCCGCCTCGGCATCCTCCTTGCGGGCGCCCCAAAGGAGGCTGCCGACGCCGGACCAGGGAACGGCTCCGAAGCACATCGCACAGGGTTCGCAGGACGTGACCAGTTCGACCTGGCGCCCGCCCGCGCCGAGGTTCCAGCCGCCCACCGCACTCTGGGCCATGCTGATTGCGACCATCTCCGCGTGCGCCAATGACAGCCCGGCGCCGGTGACCAAATTCACCCCGACACCCAGCAACCGGCTTTCCGCATCCTCGACGACGATGGCGCCGAAAGGCCCCCCGGTATGCTTGCGGATATTTTCCCGTGCCAGCGCGACAGCGAGGCGCATCCGGTCCTCGGGCGCATCGAGCGGATGCGGCCACTCGCGGACGAAACCTTCCACCCAGGCGGGCAGACTCAACTCGCACTGCGTGCGGATATCCGGTGCATCCTTCATCCGGCGCCCCGCTGGCGGACGATTTCGTACAGGCACACGGCAGCCGCCACCGAGACGTTCAGGCTGTTGACGGTGCCCTTCATCGGGATTCGAACCAAATGGTCGCAGGACTCCGACGTTAGTCGCCGCATCCCTTTGCCCTCCCCGCCCATCACGAGTGCCAACGGCCCCGTGAGGTCGGTTTCGAACAGGCTTCGCTCGGCCCGGTCGGTGGTGCCCGCAAGCCAGACCCCCTGCTCTTTCAGGGTTCGCAGCGAGCGGGCGAGGTTGCCGACGAACACCAGGTTCAGCACTTCGGCGGCTCCCGATGCGGAGCGGCGCGCTACCGGGGTCAATCCCGCGCAGCGGTCCCGGGGAAGGACCACGAAATCCACTCCCGCTGCATCGGCCGTCCTCAGGCAGGCCCCGAGGTTGTGGGGGTCCTGCACGCCATCGAGTACCAGAACCAACGGCGCGCCGTCGATGCCCCCGAGAAGCGCCGCCAGGTCCTTTTCCTGCCAGATGTTGCCGGGGCGGAACACCGCCACGACGTCCTGGTGGCGCTGCCCGTCGCTTTTGCGGTCAAGCACCGCGCGTGACTCCGTCAGCACCGGTACGCCGGCGGCCCGGGCGCGTTCCGCGAGGGCCAGCACGCGCGGGTTGCGGGCGCCGTCCGCCATGGATATGGACTCGATCCGGCCGGCCGCACGCGCCAGTGCGGATTCCACCGGGTGAATTCCGATCAGCAGGGTCGAGGCCTGCTCCTCACTCATCTCACCAACTCAAAGTCTATCTTGCGATCGTCGACGTTCACCGCGATCACCCGGACGGTGACCTTCTGGGCGAGCTGGAACACCTTGCCCGTGCGGTCGCCGGTGAGCCGATGCACGACAGGGTCGAAATGATAGTAGTCATTGGGTAACGAAGTGATGTGAACCAGGCCGTTGACATGGTTCTGGTTCAGCTCGACGAACAGGCCGAACGAGGTCACTCCGGTCACCTGCCCTTTGAATTCGTCACCGATGTGACGTTCCATGAAGTGCGCTTTCAGGCGATCGTTCACGTCACGCTCCGCTTCTTCGGCCCGGCGCGAGCGATGCGAGCACTGCTCACTGAGCTTCTGCACCTGCTCCCGTTCGAGCGGGTAACCGCGCGCATCGCGGTGCTCGAGCTTGTAGCGGATGGCCCGGTGTACCATCAGGTCGGGGTAGCGCCGGATGGGCGAGGTGAAATGGGCATAGGCGCTGAGCGCCAGACCGAAGTGGCCCGTGTTCTGCACCTGGTAGACGGCCAGGCTTTGCGCCCGCAGCAGCACGGCCATGATCAGGTGCTGGTCTTCCCTCCCCTTCAGTTTCTGCACGATCTGCTCCAAATCGAGCGGCTTCGGCTTGCCTTTCCAGGTGATCTTGATGCCGATGCCCCGGAGGAAATCTTCAAGCATCGACAGCTTGTCCGGCGGAGGCGGTTCGTGGGTCCTGAACGGAGCGGGCAGTCGGTTGCGCAACAGGAAGTTCGCCGCTTCGACGTTGGCCGCTATCATGCACTCCTCGATCAGTTTGTGCGCGTCGGTGATCTCGTAGGGCCGGATATCGCTGACC
>JASFKQ010000045.1:0-21016 GCA_050118555.1 Lysobacterales bacterium | reverse complement strand
GTTCTTCGAGGCGGAACTGGCGCAGGTAGCGTTGCACCGACGCCCACGCGCCGACGAGGCCCAGAACGCCGCCCAGGGCCAGCACGGCGGCGGCCTCACCGATCCCGAGGCCCCGCACCTGGAACGTGTTGCCGTAGGCGTCCAGCAACCGCGCCAGCGGAATCCGCACGTACAACATGGCGCCGGCGAGAAGCACCAGGGCCAGCAGGGCGCCCAGCAGCCCGTACCAGAACCCCGAGTACAGGAACGGCTGGCGTATGAAATGATTGCCGGCGCCCACCAGGTGCAGCACCTGGATTTCCTCGGCGCGATTGGCGACGTCCAAACGAATGGTATTCGCCACGACAACGGCGACGGCCAGCGAAAACAGCGCCGTCAAAACGGTGATGAACGCGTCACCGAGCGCCAGCAGGCTGGAAAGGCGCTGCAGCCACTTGTAGTCGACCTGGACCAGGTCGACGTCCCCCTGCTGCTCGAGCCACTGCGCCAGCCTGGTCACCGCTTGGTCTATCTCCCCCGGCGGCGTATCCTGCGGGGCAGCCTGGAGCACCCAGGGCAGCGGATTTTCGTCCAGCAGGTCCAGCACGCCACCAAAACCGGACGCCTGTTTGAAATCCTCGATGCCCTGCTCGGGGGAAACCAGTTGAACCGACGCGCCGGTCGCCGTCTCGGCCCGCTCCGCCAACGCTTCGGCCTGCTTGCGGCCGGCTGTCTCTTTCAGGAACACGGTCACCGTTCCCCAGTCCTGCTGCCGCAAGTCAACGGTCCGGAGGTTATTGACCGTCACGTAGAGCCCAAGCGGAAGCGCCATCGCGATGCCCAGTACGACCACGGTCATCGTGGTGCCCAGGCGGTGGCTGAGCAGCGTTCCCAGGCTGGAGAAGAAGCTGTACAGCTGGCGGCGGCCCCAGGCACGGACGGTCCTCCTCGCGCCCCGGAAGTTCATGCCCGGTCCACCCCGATGTCTTCGGCCGGGATATCGTCCACCAGGCGGCCACCTGAAAGCACGAGAACCCGCTGCCCCATGGACCGGATGAGTCCGAGGTCATGGCTGGCCACGAGCACGGTCACACCCCGTGCATTGAGCCGCCTGAACAGACCGAACAGGTCCTCGGACAACTGGGGGTCGAGGTTGCCCGTCGGCTCGTCGGCCAGGAGTATGGGCGGCATGCCCACGATTGCGCGTGCGATGCCGACGCGCTGCTGTTCCCCGCCGGAAAGGGTCAGGGGCCCGGATTTCTCCTTGGAAAGCAGGCCCACAGTGTCGAGCGACGCGCGCACCCTTTTGCGGATGTCCGGGTAGCGCATGCCGGCGATCATCAGCGGCAGGGCCACGTTGTCGAACACACTCTTGTCGCTCAACAGCTTGTGGTCCTGGAAAATCATTCCGATGCCCTGCCGGACACGCGGCGCCAACCTGGAAGGGGTGCGGCTGAGATTGCGGCCGTCGACAACGACCTGGCCGCGCGAGGCTCGCTCGAGCATCAGGATCAGCCTCAGCAGCGTGCTTTTGCCGGCTCCGGAATGACCCGTCAGGAAAGCCATTTCCCCGGAACCCAGCCGAAAACTCACGTCGAGCAGCGCCTGGGAACCGCCGGGGTACCGCTTGCTCACACGCTCGAACGTAATCATCGCCCTCGCCCGATCGATGCCCGCCTATTCCGGCTTGGACCGTGGCTTGCGGCGGCGGCGCCTGGACTTGGCCGGCGCGGACCCGGATCTCCCGTCGGCCTTCGGGCGCTTGCGCCCGCCGCCGGACGAAGGACGTCCTCTGCCGCGCTGCCTGTTGTCTCGGCGCGGCCGCGCCGGAGGCCGTTTGATCTCGGGCAGATCTTCGCCCTCAACCTGAACCATCGGTATGGCGTAACCGATGAATTCCTCGATCTCGGGCAGGTGGAACGCGTAATTCTCGCAGGCGAAACTGATCGCCTCGCCCTTTGCGCCGAGACGGGCGGTCCGACCGATTCGATGGACATAGTCTTCCGCGTCCTGCGGCAGATCGAAGTTGATGACGTGCGTGACATCGGGAATGTGCAGTCCCCTCGCCGCCACATCGGTGGCGGCCAGTACCGGAATCTCGCCATCATGAAAGCGCCGGAGCAGTGTCTGGCGCTTCTTCTGTGGAACACGGCCGGACATGGCCGCCGCGTGAATCCCGTTTTCGTTGAGCGTCCGTTCAACGAGGTCGGTCGCCGCCCGCGTGTTGGTGAACACCATCACCCGCCCATCGGTAATCCCGCGAAGAATGCTGATCAGAAGCGGCAGCTTATCCGTGTTGGCCGGGTAGTAGACCGATTGCTCGACATTGTCCGCTGTGACCTGGTCGGTTTCCACTTTCAACAGGTCCGGATCGTTCATGTGCTCATAGGCCAGCTCCAGCACCCGCTGCGACAGGGTCGCCGAAAACATCAGGCACTGGCGCTTGTCTCGCGGAGGCAGTCGTCTCAGGACATAGCGGATGTCCTTGATGAAGCCCAGGTCGAACATCCTGTCCGCCTCGTCCAACACCATCACCTCGATATGGTTGAGATTGAATACATTCTGCTTGAAGTAGTCGATGATCCGGCCGGGCGTTCCGATCAGGACGTCTACGCCATCCTGCAGTTGCTTGCGCTGCTTCTCGTAATCGACTCCGCCGTAGGCCAGACCGAAGCGAAGTCCTGTTTCGCCGCCCAACAACAGGGCGTCCTTGTGAATCTGCAACGCAAGCTCGCGCGTGGGCGCCAGGACGAGGGTGCGCGGATGCCTCGCGGGCTGATCTGCCGGGTGCTGCAGGAGCCGCTGGAAGATGACCAGCAGAAAGGCGGCTGTTTTCCCGGTGCCGGTCTGCGCCTGACCCGCCACGTCCTTGCCCTCGAGCGCTGGCGGCAAGGTCAGGGCCTGGATGGGCGTGCAGTGTGTGAAGCCGGCGCTGTCAATTCCCCGCCTGACCGCCGGGAGCAGTTGTAGCGAGGAGAAAGCCACGTCGGTCAGGGGCTTGCTTACGTTGGATTGGGGCATGTTACGCTCATTTGTGCTTCGCCGGCGTATTCCGCCGGCTGTTGGATTCGGGTATTTCGTGGATATCCGGTGCGGGAGGCTTGAAATTTGCCCCCCCCGCCTTGAAATCGTTGAACGGTTCAGTTGAAATGATGGACCCGACGGCCGAATTCAACCGGGTTCGGCAATCCGCTTCCTGTGCCGGGTCCTTGATGACGATCATATTAACCGCGCCGCAACCTGTGTTCCAGTAATACGGCGGCACGCAGCATGGAGAATACCTGTGAGCGACAAGATTACGCACGTTACCGACGGCAGCTTCGAGGACGAGGTCCTCAATTCCGATCGTCCGGTCCTGGTGGACTACTGGGCGGAATGGTGTGGCCCCTGCAAGATGATCGCGCCGATCATCGACGAGATTGCCGAAGAATACGGCGACCGGATCAAGGTGGCGAAACTGGACATCGACAGCAACATGGCGACGCCCAGGAACTACGGGATCCGCGGTATTCCCACGCTGATGATTTTCCGAGACGGCAACGTGCAGGCAACCAAGGTCGGCGCCCTGACCAAGGGACAGTTGAAAGCGTTCGTCGAAGAAGCTGTCTGATTGACCCGTTGTACCCCGCCCCGCCCGATCCCGCCGGGGCGGGTACTGGACGCTACCCGCCAATCGTGCTAATTTTAGTGCATCTGGGCCGGGCCCCCACCCGGCTGCACGACTTCCCGAATTGTTGAAAATCGGCTAGCCGGGAACCGGACAAGCATAAGCAGGTTATTACACGTCGCGGCCGACGAGCCGTGTTTCGCTGACTGAACCCACGAACCAGGCGTTTTTGCCGGGGCAAATACCTCGTGATCGCCGAATTCGAGAGCACATTTTTTCTTACCTCACCAGGCGCAAGCCGTTAATCAAACCCAACCCATGAACCTTACTGAACTGAAAATCAAACCGATTTCCGAGTTGCTGGAAATCGCCGATCAAATGGGCCTGGAAGGCGTAGCCCGCTCCAGGAAGCAGGATGTGATCTTCTCCATCCTCAAGGCGCATGCCAAGAGCGGTGAAAGCATATTCGGCGACGGCGTGCTGGAAATCCTGCAGGACGGGTTCGGTTTTCTGCGCTCGGCCGGCAGCTCATACCTGGCGGGTCCGGACGACATCTACGTATCGCCCAGCCAGATTCGGCGATTCGCCTTGCGGACCGGCGATATGCTGTCCGGCAAGATCCGGCCGCCGAAGGAAAGCGAGCGGTATTTCGCGCTGCTGAAGGTCGAGGAGATCAACTACGAGTCGCCCGATGCGGCCAAACGCAAAATCCTTTTCGAAAACCTCACCCCTGAGTTTCCCACCAAACAGTTCAAGCTGGAGCGCGGCAGCGGGAGCACGGAGGACATCACGGCGCGCATCATCGACCTCGTCTCCCCCATCGGCAAGGGCCAGCGTGGGTTGGTGGTTTCGCCACCGAAAGCCGGCAAGACCATCATGCTGCAGAACATCGCGACCAGCATCCGGGCCAACAGCCCGGAATGCAAGATGATCATCCTGCTGATCGACGAACGACCCGAGGAAGTGACCGAGATGCAGCGCTCGGTGGATGCGGAAGTCATCTCCAGCACCTTCGATGAACCGGCGTCACGTCACGTGCAGGTCGCCGAAATGGTGATTGAGCGGGCCAAACGCCTGGTTGAGCACAAGCACGACGTGGTGATCCTTCTCGATTCGATAACCCGCCTGGCGCGTGCCTACAACACCGTTGCCCCCTCGTCCGGCAAGGTGCTCACCGGCGGCGTCGACGCCAACGCGCTGCAGCGGCCAAAGCGCTTCTTCGGAGCTGCCCGCAACGTCACGGAAGGCGGTTCGCTGACCATCATCGCGACGGCCCTGGTGGAAACCGGCTCCAAGATGGACGAGGTCATCTACGAAGAGTTCAAGGGTACCGGCAACATGGAGATTCACCTGAATCGCCGAATCGCCGAACGCCGCACCTACCCGGCCATCGACATCAATCGTTCCGGAACGCGCCGCGAAGAGCTGATGATCGGCCAGGATCAACTCCAGAAAGTATGGATTCTGCGCAAACTGCTGCATCCGATGGACGAGGCCCAGGCCATCGAATTCATGCTCGACAAGTTGAAGTCAACCAAGACCAACGCCGAATTTTTCAATTTCATGAAACGGTGAGTCGGCTCCGCTCTACCCGAGGGCGCTTGCCGCGCCCGCTTTCGCTCTATCTGTTGCTCCTGCTTTGTATGCTGGCGGCGGGACGGCTTGCCGCGGCAAGCTCCGAACCGGGTCTCCTGGATCTGTCAATCGATCCGGCAAAGGGCAGCGTCACCGTGGCCTTCGAAAGTCTGCCGGCCGACTTTCTCTACGTCCCCGCGCTTCAGTCGGGTGCGGGCTCCAATGATCTCGGTCTGGATCGCGGCCAACTGGGCCGCACGCGATGGGTGCGCTTCGAACGCTACGGCGGGCGCGTCCTGCTGATCGAACCCAACCTGCAATATCGCGCGGATACGGGCAGCGCGGCGGAAAGGCAGGCGGTGGAAGAAGCCTTCGCGCAGTCCGTACTGGCAGGTTTCCCGGTCGAAAACCCTGAGGATCCCGTCACCCGGATCGATCTCGCGCCGTTCCTCTTGTCGGATGTCACGCGCCTGGCAAACCACGTGGCAGAGTTGGAACAGGGTGAATTCGCGCTGGACGCCGACCGCTCGGCCATCGACGCCGCAGGGGTGCGCAACTTCCCGAAAAACACGCTGATTCCGGTTGTGCTGACGTTCGCGGGCACCAAGCCAGGTGGGTATGTCAGTGATGTCACGCCCACGCCGGATTCGCTGAGCCTGAAGGTGCTGCACCAGTTCATCGCCATGCCGGACGACGGATACCAGACGCGAACCTACCATCCGCGGTCAGGCTACTTCGCCCTGCACTATCGCGATTACGCGGCCGGCCTCGACGAATCACTGGACAAGCGTCTCATCTACCGCCACCGCATGCAGCCCGGCGATACGCTGCGCTACTACGTGGACAGCGGCACGCCGGAACCCGTGCGCACTGCCCTGCTGGAAGGCGCCTCCTGGTGGCGCGAGGCGTTCACCGCCGCCGGTTTTCCCAACGGGTTTTCAGTGGAAGTCCTGCCCGAAGGGGCCGATCCGCTGGACGTTCGCTATAACGTGATCCAGTGGGTGCACCGGTCGACCCGCGGCTGGTCGTACGGATCCAGCGTGTCCGACCCGCGCACGGGTGAAATCATCAAGGGACACGTAACCCTCGGTTCTCTGCGAGTCCGCCAGGACCAGCTCATCGCCGAAGCGCTGACCGCGCCGTTTACGGAAGGTGGCGCCAAACCGGACGCGGCACGGGAAATGGCCCTGGCGCGCCTTCGGCAACTCGCGGCGCACGAAGTGGGACACACGCTCGGACTGGCCCATAACTTCGCGGCTTCGTTTTCGGGCGACCCGTCCGTGATGGACTATCCCCACCCGGACCTCTACCTCGACACAAACGGCAAGGTGGCCCTCGACAAGGCCTACAGCAAGGGAGTCAGCCCGTGGGATATCCTTGCCATCCGCTACGGTTATACGCCGTTCTCCAACGCCTCCGCCGAGACGGTCGGCCTGCGAGGTATCCTGGATGAAGCCGAATCCCGGGGCATCGCCTTCATCAGCGACCAGGACGCCCGTGTACCCGGCAGCGCGCAGCCCCAGGCCCACCTCTGGGACAATGGTCGCGATGTCCTTGGGCGGCTGAACGAGCTTCTCGCCATCCGGCGCGTGGCTCTCGAGAACTTTTCCACGGGCGTTTTGCCGGACGGGCGGCCCCTGTTCGAAATGGAGCGGCGGCTGGTACCCGTCTACCTGCTGCACCGGTACCAGGTCCAGGCCGCGGCCAAGCTGCTGGGCGGCCTGCAATACGACTACCGTCTGAAGGGCGAAGCCGGCGGCGCGCTTAAACCCGTCGAAGCCGACACCCAGGAGCGGGCGCTGGATGCACTCACCGCCCTGCTGTCGCCCGATCAGCTGGCCTTGCCGGCATCGCTGCGTTACCTGATCCCGCCTCCACCACAGGAAGACGGGAGGAATCGTGAATTTTTCAGTGACGCCACCGGCGCACCGTTCGATCACCTCGCCCCGGCACGCGCCGGAGCGGACCTCGTGATCGAAGAGCTGCTGGAGTCCCACCGGCTGGCCCGGCTCTCCGAGCAGCATGCGCTGAATCCGGATTTACCGGGCTCGACGGATCTGCTCAACGAATTGCTGGACGCCAGTTGGTACGCAGAGCAACCCCGCGACGAATATCTCGCCGCCATCGCCACTGCGGTCGACTGGCGCGTGTTGCGCGGCCTGATGAAGGTCGCCGGCAATGCCGAGGCCACCGATGCCGTGCGGGGCGAGGCTGTTGCCACGCTGACCCGCCTCGCCGAGCGCCTGGACCGGCGGCCGTTCAAAGGTCGGGCAGAAGCGGCTGCGGCTCGTAACGAGATTTCGCGTTTCCTCGCCAGACCGGCGGAGCAGGCGGAACCCGAGCCAGAGTTGGTGCCACCCGGCTCTCCCATCGGCTAGCTGCGGCGCCATCACGCCCGATATGATGTCAGCCAACGGCTTACGTGCGCTATCATCCGGAATACTGTTCCCGATTGTACGTGTCAGATGATTCGAAACGATTCGCAAACCTGGGGAAGCGTGGCGCGGGCCCTGCACTGGAGCATCGCCACGCTGATCGGCATCCAACTCAGCCTGGGATGGATCGGCGGTGAGATGGCGCGATCGCCGGCAAAGGTCAACCTGATGACCGCTCACAAGTCACTCGGCCTCACGGTGCTGGCGCTCGTGGTTTTGCGAATCCTGTGGCGTTGGACCAACGTGACTCCGCAACCCCCGGAACGAAGCCCCCGCTGGGAAATCCTGGCGGCGAAAGCGTCCCACCTGGTGCTGTACCTGTTGCTGGTCGCCGTGCCGCTGAGCGGGTGGACCGCCGCCTCGACCTCGGCCATTCCGTGGAAGTTCTGGTGGCTGGCGCCGCTTCCGAACTTCCTGGAGCCACAGCCGGACCTGCACGAAGTGGCGGGAGAGGTCCATGAAGCCCTGGTAACGACGTTCCTGGTCGTGCTCGGCGTGCACGTCGTTGCCGCCCTGCGCCACCACTTCCTGAAGCGCGACCGAGTGCTGATGCGGATGTGGCGAGGCTGACCGTGCGCAGCCTGGCAGTCGCTGCCTGCGCCACGATCGCCTTGCTGGCGACCGGTCAGGCCGCGGCCGAATCCTGGCGCTCGACCGGGGACGCGAACGACCTGGTATTCGCCACAGCCTACGACGGGCAACCACTCGAAGGGCGCTTCAGGCAATTCGAGGTCCGCGTGGAGACGGAAGACCGCGTCGAAGCCATGCCGGCAACCCTTGCGGTTTCGGTCGATGTCGCTTCCGCCGACATGAACGACCGTGATCTCAACGAAACGCTCGCCTCCCCGGACTGGTTCGACAGCGCTGCAAACAGGGCCGCCTCCTTCACCAGCGACACGATCGAACAGGATGCTGCCAACCATTTCGTCGCAGCAGGCACACTCGAACTTAAAGGCGTAAGCGCGCCCGCAACCGTCGATTTCTCCTGGAGCGCGGACGATGACAGGGCAAAGCTGTCCGGCACTGCCCAGCTATCGAGATCCACGTGGTCCATCGGCGAGGGCGAATGGGCCGGAGAAGACCATATCCCCGACACGGTCAAGCTGCGTTTCACAGTCAACCTCGCCCCGCGGAACTGACGTGTGAGGCCGTTGCCACGCGCTGCACTGGCCTTCACGGCGAGAACGCTCACCACGGCGACACTGATCGGCGCCGCCGCCTGCAGCGCCCCGCCCCCATCGACGCCTGCGACCACCCCCGCCGGGTCGGTCGAAACCACGTGGCCCGGTTTCGACTACGCGTCGGCCGCGATGCGGGCCCTGGGTGTGTTTGAGTTGGAGCCCGGCGAGAGCCGGATCGACGTGGTCGCGCGGCGATCGGGTCCCCTGGCCGGTTTCGGGCATGACCACGTCGTCCGAATCGATGATGCCGAGGGCTATTTGATGCTCGGAGCCGCACTGGAAAACGCGCGTGGCGACATCCGGTTCGGCGTGGAGACGCTTCGCATCGACGAGGCCCGGGACCGGGAACGCTACGGGCTGGACACCCAGCCTGATGACGAGGACATCGAGGGCACCCGGGAAAACCTGCTCGGACATGTCCTCGATCCGTCACGATGGCCCGCCATCGAGTTGCAGCTCTCGGAATTCCGCCGCGAACCCGAAGGTTTCAGCGCGCAGGTTCGCTTTTTCGTTGACGGGGCCGTCCACAGTGCACGCGAATCGTTCCAACTGGAACATGATTCCGGGCGCGTGGTCGCAAGCGGCGAGTTTCCGGTTCTGCAGACGGACCTCGGATTGATTCCGTTCTCCGCTCTGGGTGGCGCGCTCCGTGTGGCGGACCGCCTGGTGGTCCATTTCGAAATCACCGGCGCTCCGATACAACCCGGTGAATGACCGCGGCCCGCCGGATGGCAGGCCGCGGAGACAGTGTTCAGCCGATCAGAACAGATGCTCGACCGCGGCCCGTTCCTCCCTCAGCTCGGCGTCCGTGGCATCCATCCGCTCACGACTGAAGTCGTCGATTTCCAGGTCCTGTACGATCCGGTAGTCGCCGCCCTCGCATACGCAGGGGAACGAATAGATCACGCCTGGCTCGATGCCGTAGCTTCCGTCGGACGGAACGGCCATGGACACCCAGTCGCCGTCAGCGGAGCCCAGCGCCCAGCTGCGGACATGGTCGATGGCAGCCGAAGCGGCCGAAGCAGCGCTCGAGGCGCCTCGCGCCTTGATGATCGCCGCACCCCGCTGCTGAACGGTCGGGATGAAGGTGTTGCGGTACCAATCCTGCTCGGCCTCGCCGGCGACCTCCTTGCCGTCGACCTGGGCAAACCGGATATCGGGGTATTGTGTGGAGGAATGGTTACCCCAGATGACCATCCTGGAGATGCGCGAATGATGCGTTCCAAGCTTGTCCGCAAGCTGCGCCAGGGCACGGTTGTGATCCAGCCGCGTCATCGCGGTGAAATTGCGGGGGTCCAGGTCCGGCGCCGCGGCGCGCGCGATCAGTGCGTTCGTGTTGGCGGGATTGCCGACCACCAGGACCTTGACGTCGCGGCTCGCGCCCTTGTTCAGGGCGGCACCCTGCGGGCCGAAGATCTGCCCGTTGGCGGAGAGCAAATCCTTGCGTTCCATGCCCGGACCGCGTGGCCTGGCGCCGACCAGCAGCGCGTAGTCGGCATCGCGGAATGCGGCCTCGGCGTCGTCCGTCGCGACAATGTCCTGCAGCAGCGGGAACGCCGCATCCTGCAGTTCCATCGCGACCCCCTCGAGGGCCCCCATCGCCGGTGCGATTTCAAGCAACTGCAGTATCACGGGCTGGTCGGGCCCGAGCATGTCTCCCGCTGCAATCCGGAAGCAAAGTTGATAGCCTATCTGGCCAGCGGCGCCGGTGATGGCGACTCGAACAGGACGGTTCATTGCGGTCTCCTTGCGATGATTCTGAGTAGCAGCCGGACCGCCGGGAAACCGGTGTCCCGGCGGGCGACAAAGCCTTACTATTGTACCGAATTATGAGCCACCACTGTTTGTTTCAATCGTTAATGATCTGCTTTGTCGACACTAATGCTCGCGCCAACCGGCGTGCCATTCGGGGCGCAGACCGCAAGGCCGCCCCTGCCAGGGTCGCCGGCGATGGCTGCTGACCGCGTTTGCGGCCTGCCTTTCGCCACGCGCTCGGAGGTGATCGCACCGAGCGCCATGGCGGCCACGAGTCACCCGCTGGCAACGCAGATCGCCCTGGACGTCATGCGCAAGGGCGGCAGCGCGGTCGATGCCGCCATCGCCGCCAACGCGGCTACCGGTCTGATGGAGCCAACCGGCAGCGGCATTGGGGGCGATCTCTTCGCGATGGTCTGGGACGCTGCCAAAGGCAAGCTGCACGGGCTCAACGGTTCGGGACGGTCACCCCGTTCGCTCACGCGCGAAAGGTTCCTGCAAGGCGGCCTGGAGCAGATCCCGCCATTCGGCCCGCTGCCGGTGACCGTGCCGGGCACGGTGGACGCCTGGTTCACGCTCCATGGCCGTTTCGGCCGCTTACCGATGACAGACCTCCTGCAACCTGCGATCGACTATGCGCGCAATGGCCATCCCGTGCATGAGGTCATCCAGCAAAGCTGGGCCGGCGACATTCCCCATCTCTCGCGGTATCCAGGCTTCACCAGGCAAATGACCATCGAAGGACGCGCCCCGGAAAAGGGGCAGTTGTGGCGGAACCCGAACCTTGCCGACACGCTGGAGCGAATTGCCCGCGAAGGCCGGGACGTGTTTTACCGTGGGGACATCGCCGCCGTGATCGCCAACTACATGCGGGACAACGGCGGATTTCTCGGCGAGGAGGATCTCGCGTCCCACGCCAGCGACTGGGTCGAACCGGCATCGGTCAATTACCGGGGCTACGATATCTGGGAATTGCCGCCGAACGGCCAGGGCATCGCGGCGCTGCAAATATTGAACGTGCTGGCGCTGCACGACGTCGCATCACTCGGTTTCGGATCGGCCGACTACATCCACCTTTTTATCGAGGCAAAGAAACTCGCCTACGAGGACCGCGCGAGGTTTTACGCCGATCCCGAATTCATGGACGTGTCGGTGGCGCAATTGATCTCCGTCGACTACGCGAAGGAACGCAACCGGCTGATCGACATGCGGCGTGCCGCGCAGACCTTTCCGCACGGAGAGCCGCCGGCCCTCGAGCAGGGCGACACGATCTGCCTGACGACCGCGGATGCCGAGGGCAACATGGTTTCGCTATTGCAGAGCAACTTCAAGGGCATGGGGTCGGGAATGACGCCACCGGGTCTCGGCTTCGTCTTGCAGGACCGCGGCGCGCTGTTCTCCCTCCAGGAAGGGCGGCCGAATTCCTACGCCCCCGGCAAACGACCGTTCCACACCATTATTCCCGCCTTCGTCACCCACGAAGGACGGCCCTGGATCAGCTTTGGCGTGATGGGCGGGGCCATGCAGCCCCAGGGGCACGTTCAGGTCATCGCCAACCTCGTCGATTTTGGCATGAACCTGCAGGAGGCCGGCGATGCGCCCCGTATTTACCATCGTGGTTCCAGCGAGCCTGCCGGGGGCCGCATGGCCGATGGCGGTATCGCCAACCTGGAAAACGGTTTCGACCCGGACGTGATCCGCGACCTGGTCGGGCGGGGACACCGGATCCAACCCGCCACTGGACCTTATGGCGGATACCAGGCGATCATGAAGGACTACCGCCACGGCGTTTACCGTGGCGCGTCCGAGTCGCGAAAAGACGGCCAGGCAGCCGGATACTGATGCCGCGCCGGGTCCGTGGCCGCTCATACGGGAGCCGGGTTTGAACTTCCTGATCGACCGTAATCTGAAAGCGGCGAGAAACGCGTTCGGCCGCCACGGCACCGTCCACGTCATGGACGGGCGGCAAATCCGCCGCCAACACCTGCACGATATCGAGGCGATGATCATCCGCACGACCACGCGGGTCGACTCGGACCTGCTGGAAGGCACCCCGGTCGCGTTCGTCGGCAGCGCCAGCATCGGAACGGACCACCTGGATGTTCCATGGCTGGAGAAGAACGGAATACACTGGGCGAACGCACCCGGCTGCAACGCCGATGCGGCCGCCCAATACACGCTCGCGTCGATCTGGCTGGCCTGTGAGCGGCTGGGAAAGCACCCCCGCGGCATGACCGCGGGCGTGATCGGCCGCGGCAACGTCGGCTCGCGCGTTCAGCGCCTGCTCGCCACGATTGGGATGGAGGTGGTGGCCAACGATCCACCGCTCCAGGAGCGGGGCGCGGAAGGCCTCGTCCGTCTGGAGGATGCCCTGTCCTGCGACGTCGTCACGCTGCACACGCCGCTGACCCGCGAAGGTCCCTGGCCCACGCACCGCATGATCGGGCCGCGCCGGCTGACCCTCATGAAGCAGTCGGGCCTGCTGGTCAACGCCGGCCGCGGCAATGTCATCGATGGTGCGGCCCTCCTCGAGAGCCTTTCGCGAAAGCGGGTGCATGCCGCGCTGGACGTCTGGCCGGGCGAGCCGCGTTTCAGCGGGGCGCTCATCGAGTCGACGGTGGTCGCGACACCGCATGTCGCCGGGTACAGCGACGAAGGCAGGTTCAACGGCACGGCTGCGGTTTACCGGGCGTTCTGCGATTGGCAGCGAATCGAGGCCGAACCCATTCCGTTCCCGGGAACGGAACCCGGCGTCCTGACGGTCGAAAGCGGAGACGCCGGCATCGCCCGGGCGCTCGACGCGGCCTGCTTCGTCAAACGCCACGACGATGCCATGCGCCGCCTGGTGTCCCTGGGCGTCGACGAACGGGCGGCAGCTTTCGACCGTCTGCGCAAGGATTACCCGCCGCGCCGTGATTTCCATGCATGGCGCCTGCGCTGCGACGACCGCGCAACGAGACGAACACTGGGGTCGCTGGGTTTCCGGCTGGAAGACCGCTGAGCGGCGGCTCGCCTCTTTTAATTGCCACCCGCGGCGCCCATATTGGCGGTTGATTCACCATGCAGAACGCAGTAGTGTTCGCGCCCCTGCCCGGAAGGACATCGTCCGTGATCGAAAATATCAGGAACATCGCCATCATCGCCCACGTGGATCATGGCAAAACCACACTCGTCGACCAGTTGCTGCAGCAATCCGGCACACTGGGCGACCGCGCCGCCGTGCCCGAACGGATCATGGACTCCAATGATTTGGAACGGGAGCGCGGCATCACGATTCTCTCCAAGAACACGGCGATCGGCTGGAATGACGGTGAGCGCACCTGGCACATCAACATTGTGGACACCCCCGGTCACGCCGACTTCGGGGGGGAAGTCGAACGCATCCTGAGCATGGTCGACTCCGTGCTGCTGCTGGTCGATGCCGTGGACGGGCCGATGCCGCAAACCCGGTTCGTCACCCAGAAGGCATTCCAGATGGGCTTCCGGCCGATCGTGGTCATCAACAAGATCGACCGTGATGGCGCCCGTCCGCACTGGGTCCTGGACCAGACCTTCGAGCTTTTCGACCAACTGGGTGCGACCAACGAGCAGCTCGACTTTCCCGTGGTGTACGCCTCGGCGCTGAGAGGTTACGCGGGGCTGGAAGAAGATGTCCGCGAGGGCGATATGCGGCCCCTGTTCGAGACCATTGTCGAGCGCGTGCCCCCTCCGCCGGTGAACGTGGACGGGCCCTTCCAGATGCGCGTGTCGTCCCTGGACTACAGTTCCTACGTCGGCGTGATCGGCATCGGCCGCGTACAGCGCGGACGTGTCCGGCCGAACCAGCCGATCTGCGTGGTCGGAAGCGACGGGCACCAACGTAACGCACGTGTGCTGCAGGTGCTCGGCTTCCATGGCCTCAAGCGGGTCGAGGTGGACTCCGCGCAGGCCGGGGACATCATCGCGGTCACCGGGGTCGAAGACCTGCAGATTTCCGACACACTGTGCGCTCGTGACGCCCCGGAACCCCTGCCGCCGCTAACGGTGGATGAGCCGACCATCAGCATGACGTTCCGCGTCAACAACTCGCCGTTCGCCGGCCGCGAGGGCAAATACCTGACCAGCCGCCAATTGCGCGAACGCCTGATGCGTGAAGCCAGCCACAACGTCGCCCTGCGCGTCGAGGACACGGACAACCCGGAGCGTTTCAAGATTTCGGGGCGTGGCGAACTGCACCTCTCGATCCTGATCGAAACCATGCGCCGCGAGGGTTACGAACTCGCCATTTCGCGTCCCGAAGTCATCATTCATGAAACTGAGCAGGGCCTACAGGAGCCCTACGAGATGCTGGTGGTGGACCTCGAAGCCGATTACCAGGGCGGCGTCATGGAGCGGCTTGGCGAGAGGCGTGCGGAACTGCGCAACATGCAGCCGGACGGCAAGGGGCGCGTGCGCCTCGATTACCTGATCCCGGCGCGTGGCCTGATCGGTTTCCAGTCCGAGTTCCGCACACTGACGGCCGGCACCGGCCTGATGTTCCATGTTTTCGACCACTACGGACGCTACCAGCCAGGCGATATTTCGCCGCGCAACAACGGCGTGCTGATCTCCAACGGCACGGGAAAGGTGCTGGCCTATGCGCTGTACAACCTGCAGGAGCGCGGCCGGATGATCATCGAGCCGGGCGTCGACGTCTACGAGGGACAGATCGTCGGCATCCACAGCCGCGCCAACGACCTGACGGTGAATCCGCTGAAGGCCAAGCAGCTCACCAACATACGGACGGTACTGAAGGATGACGCGCTGCAACTCAACTCGCCTCTGCGCATGTCCCTCGAGCAGGCACTGGAGTTTATCGAGGACGACGAACTGGTCGAGGTCACGCCGAAGGCCATCCGCATCCGCAAGACACACCTCCTGGAACACGAACGCAAGCGCGCCGAGCGTCAGAAGGAACCCGCGGAATAGACTCGGGGCAGAGCCTGGGACCCGGAAACCGCCAGGTGGTCAGCTTATTTTCGGATGTTGAGTAACCCCGTCGCGCGCGACAGCGTTCATCAAGCGCTTGTCCGACTCCCGCAATACTGCGCGAACTTCATCGCCTGCCCTTTCGGCGCTTGCCCGGCTTGATGTGCCAGTAAGCACCAGAGAACCTCAGACAGATAATTCTGACCTGGCACGAGACTCAAACGTCGATAACGAGCGCTTGAACCGCGTTGGCCAGTTCCGGTTTTCGGTGTCTTGCGGAATTTTGCCTGTCTTCTGTTCAGTTCTCCTTGCGACCCGAGGCGGCTATCGATCACTCCCGGCGATACGGATGTAATACCTCAATGAGGAGTCTGCCATCGACATCGAGACTTCACTGGATCGTGGTGGCAAGTCGGAAGTCATTGCCCGCAGGGAAGAGCCGCAATTTGCCGGGAATATACCGCAGCGCGTGTTCACCGGGGCGAGAAATTCACTGGCTCCCTGGCGCGGGTCTCCCCCGTCTGCAGCGAGGTAGCGTCGGGCCCTTGGCTCCTTCAGATTGGAAACTTCCATGCTGTCACAAGAGTCTAAAACTAGAGCGTGACTGACATCTCCATGCCCAGTCGGTTGTGCGATCGCTGAAGGCATGGTTCTTGTGAAACGAAAGGAGATCGACAATGACCGAAGCAGTCGTAGCAACCTACAATGACGTTACTGCCGTCAAGAATGTTGAAGATGATTTGCGCTCGACCGGCATTCCAATGGAAGAGATTCATGTCGACATCGATCATTTCAAGGTTCGCGTGACGGTTCCGCATGCGACGAAATCCGAGGTGCTTGAGATTCTGAAGCGGCACAAGCCAGCAGAGATTCACTAGGCGCCCAATTTTGCGGGAGCGGCGTTGGCGCATCAGCATTGACGAACCCGGCAGGATTCGCTCCGCTCAGGACCACTCGCGCAGTGGCGTCCAGACAGTGCGGGGCAGCTTCTATTGTGTCCGCCTACTAACGAGGCGCCGACGGCCGCTCCTGGCCGATAGCGGAGACTCTCGAACCTTTTGGCAGCTGCAATAAGGGACCGTTTTCTGAAGCAGGGCAGAACCAGATAGCTGGTGGCAAAAGCCTGGCAGGCAGCCCTGTTGGGCTTGAGAAGGGCTTGTCTTCAACCAATTGTCTTCCTGGGGAGGTGCCTGTGCGCCCACGAGGTCTCAGACCGGATTTACAGTCCTGCGTGGGGTCATGCGGGCCTGGCAGGCCGCTCTCTACTTCTCAAAGCGCAGGGGACGACCCAGCCAGGCCTCCAGTCGCTTTTTCTCCCGGCCTCGAATAGTGTCACTGGGAACAATCAGGTAGATTTCCGGAATAGCGTCCTGCACCGTGGCGGAGAGTGTCAACAGCCTCTCGTTGCGCACCACCGTGAGCTCAGCCTGGTCGCCGGGACGCAGGCGACGAATTCGATCTGCATAGTCCTGGACATCAACGCGCATCCCGTCCACGGCCAACAGTTCGTCGCCGGGCAACACACCGGCATCGGCGCCCGTATGGCCCATGATGACGTTATCGGCCAGCACGCGGCCGGACTTCGTATCCCATATGATGCCAAGCCCTCCGGGCAGGGGCCTGTTACCGTTCTCAGCACTTTCCCGGTCGGGCGCCCGGTTCAGTTCCAGCCCATACCACTCCAGCGCCTCGTCGACATCGGGGTCCGTGGTGGTCTCCACCAGGCGTTCGACCTGGCGGCGTACTTCCGGACCCGCTACCTCCTCCACCTGTTCTTCGAAGGCGCCACGGGGGTAGCCCCCGCTGCCGGGGCCATAGCGACGGTACATGGCCCGCATGACGTCGTCCAGACTCGCCCGGCCCTTCGTTTCGCGCCGAATCGCCATGTCGCTGTAAAATCCGACGAGCGCGCCTTTGCGATAGTAGCTGATCGTGCTGTTGATGCTGTTCTGGTCCGGCTTGTAATGCTTGATCCAGGTGTCGAAGGAGGCCTGTTCCGCGGAACTGACGCGGCGCCCCGGCATCGACTCGTAGTTCCGGATTTCGTCGGCCAGCAGATCCAGGTACTCGCTCACGCTCACCACGCCGGCCCGGAACAGAAGCAGGTTGTCGTAATAGCTGGACAGTCCCTCGGCCAGCCACAGCTGGCGGGTATAGGTTTCGCTGTCGTAGTCGTAGCTGGCCAGTTGCTCCGGCCGCATGCGGCGCACATTCCATGAATGGAAGAACTCGTGCGAAACCAGTCCCAGCCATTTCACGTAGTCCTTGCGCGTCCGCATCTGCCAGCTGCTGCACATCAGAACCGTGCTGTGGTCGTGTTCGAGCCCCCCGAACGGCTCCATGAAAACGTTCAGAAATAGGTACCTGCGCTCGAACGGGTTGACGCCCCAGAAATCCAGCTGCGCCTGAACGATTCGGGCAACGTCCTCTTTGGACTGTTCGCCGTCCCACAAGGAGTTGGGCCCGGACAGCACCAGCGCGAACGGCTGGCCTTCGACCTCGAACCCATAACTGACCGGGTTACCGGCAAGCATCGGGCTGTCGACCAGTTCATCATAGTCCCGGGCCGTATACTGGTTCGGTTCCCCGGCCGGCGCGAGGGCGGTCTGCAGCCCCGACCAGGCGGCCGGAAGGTCGACCCGGACATCCTGCTCCGCATCCCGGCTGTCGTCCGAATACAAGAAGATGCCGGCCCCGTTGAGCAGCGCGAATGCGTCCTCGACCCAACTCGTTGCGACATTCCGTTCGCCTGCCCACACGTCGTAGGCGACGACCACCTCGTCGGCGCCTTCGCTCCGGATGCGCCAGCGATTCTTGGCCGTCTTGACCACGGGCAGGCTCTGTCCACTCCCGGTACGCGCGGAGAGGTCTTCGACGTGACCTGCATAATCGCGGATCAGGTAGGACCCGGGCGTCCAGGACGGCATTGCGAGTTCGAGCGCATCACCCGTGACCGGCCAGTGTGATTCAACATGGACGTACTGGTTGTGACGCCGTGGAAAACTCAGCTCATGGCGCACGGCCGCCTGGTCGGGAACGGGCGCGGACGCAGGTTCAGCCGCCCACGCGTGCGGGATTGCCGCCAGGGCAAGAAAAAGCGGACCGATGATCCGGAGGTAGGAAGGATTCGTCTGGATACTCAAACTTCTTATATGACTGTCAATTGCTTCGCTCAGCTCCCCACGGCGCTCTGCGTATGCTTGCGAACAATGAGCATGGCCATTTCGAGGGATTGTTCGTAATTGAGGCGCGGGTCGACCATTGACTTGTAGTGGCGCGTAAGGTCCTCGTCGGAAAGGTCGCGCGCGCCGCCGGTGCACTCGGTGACGTTCTCGCCCGTGAGCTCCAGATGCACACCGCCGAGACGCGATTTATTGCTGCGGTGAATGTCGAAGGCCAGTTCCATCTCGCGCATGATCTTGCGGAACCGGCGGGTTTTGATGCCGGAACCGGTGGTCTCGGTATTGCCATGCATCGGGTCTGAAATCCACAACACCGGGCTGCCCGTCTCCCGGACGGTACGGATCAGGCTTGGCAACTTGTCTTCGATGTGCGACTCGCCCATCCGGTGGATCAGCACGATGCGGCCAGCTTCCCGCGATGGGTTGAGCGTTTCCAGCAGGCCGGCCAGCCAGTCGCGGCTGATTCCAGGCCCCACCTTGATGCCGATCGGATTCCGAATTCCGCGGAAATACTCCACGTGCGCACCATCGAGGGCGGCCGTCCGCATGCCAATCCAGGGGAAATGCGTCCCCAGGTTGAACCAGCCCCACTGTCGGGGGACCTGGCGCGTCTGGGCCTGTTCGTACGGCAGATGCAAGGCTTCGTGCGAGGTGAAGAAATCGACTCGCCTGAGACTGCCGACGTCGCGGCCGGTGATGGTTTGCAGGAAGCGCAGGGACTGCGCGAGGTTATCGGCCAGCTTGTAGAACTCATCCGCCAGCGGGGAATGATCGAGCCAGCCGAGATCCCAGTATTCCGCGTGGTGGACGTCCGCGAATCCGCCATCGGCGAGCGAGCGGACAAAGTTCATCGTCATCGCCGAGTAGGCGTGGGCCTCCAGCATGCGCTCCGGGTTGGGAACGCGCGCCTGCTCGGTGAATTCGACCGAGTTGACGAGGTCGCCGCGGTAGCTCGGCAGAGTGACCCCATCCCGTGTCTCCGTGTCCGAAGAACGGGGCTTCGCGTACTGGCCCGCGAAACGCCCGATGCGGACGACGGGCATCTGCAGACCGTGCACGAGCACCAGGCTCATCTGCAGCAGCACCTTGAGGCGGTTCGTGATCAGCGGCGAAGTGCACTCCTGGAAGCTCTCGGCACAATCGCCGCCCTGCAGCACAAAGCGCTGGCCGGCCTGTGCTTCGGCGATCTGCTCCCGCAGCGACAGAATCTCCCACGAGGTGACGAGTGGCGGCAGCCCGGCCAGCTTGTGCAACGCCGCTTCCAGCGCCTCCTCGTCGGGATAACTGGCCTGCTGCAAAGCCGGCCTGGATCGCCACGAAGACGGCTTCCAGTCTCCGGCCGGGTCCACGGCCTGTGCCGGGGTGACCGGGCTGTTCGAGGATGCGGCGGTCATATCGGTTCGTTCCCTCAGTACGCGGTCCGGGACCGGTTTGCCAACGTCAGGATAATGATGGTACCGGCTGCGAAGAACGCATACCAGAGGAACGTCCAGCCGGGCATGCTGAGGCCGAGGAAGGTCCAGTCAATCTCCGCGCACTCACCGGAGCCGTAAAACACCTCCACAAGCACCTGCCTGAACGGCAGGGTGTCGAGCATGTAATTGAGGCCCATCCCGCAATCGGGCACCCGGTCCGGCGGCAGACTCTGGAGCCAGATGTGTCTTCCTGAAACTGCGAGCCCGGCCAGGCCGCCCAGCGACACCAGGACACCGTATATCCACTGGCCTGTCCGGCCCGGCCCGTGCAGGCAGGCCACCAGCGCGACGAGGCCGATCCAGATGAGGGCGAGTCGCTGGAAAACGCATAGTGGACAGGGATCGAGGAATTCCATGTGCTGCACATACAGGCCGAACGCCAGCATGCCAGCGCAGGTCAGCGCAACGAACAGAAACCAGACTCTCGGTCGGAACATCAGGGACACGGTGAGCTTCACTCCAGGGGTTTGCGGAACGGATCGCTCCGCTCCCAGGGAATAGACCCGGCCGGCGCCGCCGGGTTCAACTATAATGGTTTGACAGGTTTTCAGTGAATTCGACAGGCAAAATGATGAGTGCAAATCCATCAAATTACAAGGCCGGCGCCACGTCCCGGATCCACGCGCCGCACGGTAACCGCATCAGCTGCAAGGGCTGGCACCAGGAGGCCGCGATGCGGATGCTGATGAACAACCTCGACCCCGATGTCGCCGAACACCCCGATCAACTTATCGTGTACGGCGGTACCGGCAAGGCGGCGCGCAACTGGGCCTGTTACGAGAAAATCGTGCAAACCCTGCAGCGCCTGGAAAATGATGAAACCATGCTGGTGCAGAGCGGCAAGCCCGTGGGTGTCTTCCGCACCCATGACGAGGCTCCC
>JASFKQ010000044.1:0-21239 GCA_050118555.1 Lysobacterales bacterium | reverse complement strand
GGTGGCCAACCACACGGCCTGGGACAACCCGCTCGTGGAGCAGCATCCCGAGTGGTACAAGCGCAATGCCGAGGGCAAGTTCCATTCTCCGGCCTGGACCGACTGGTCGGACGTCATCCAGTTGGACTACAGCCACCCCGGACTGCGTGAGTACATGGCGAGCGCGATGGAGTGGTGGGTCCGGGACGTCGGCATGGACGGCTTTCGCTGCGACGTCGCGGGCTTCGTGCCGGTGGACTTCTGGGACCAGTTGCGCGCCCATCTGGATTCCATTCGCCCGGTTTTCATGCTCGCCGAATGGGAGACCCGGGACCTGCACGCGCGGGCCTTTGACGCGACCTATGCCTGGAGCTGGTACGACAGCGTTCACCGGATCGCGGCCGGCACGGCCGACGCCAGCGCGCTGGAGATTTATCACTACACCGACGAAAACGCCTGGCCGGAGGACGGCATGCGCATGCTGTTCACTTCCAATCACGACAAGAATGCCTGGGAAGACACGCAGTTCGAAGCCTTCAATGATGCGCTCGAAGCCGCCATCGTGCTCTCCTTCACCAGCAAGGGCATCCCGCTGATCTACAACGGTCAGGAAGCTGGCAATCCGAAGCGGCTGGCGTTTTTCGAAAGGGACCCAATCGTGTGGCGTGACCACCCGCTCAATGAGTTGTTCCATCGCCTGATCGCTTTGAAAAAGGCGAACAGCGCGCTGTGGAACGGCGCCTGGGGGGCCGAGATGACCCAGGTTGCCAACAGCGCCCCAAAGCAGGTGCTGAGTTTCGTCCGCGCTAACGAAAGAAATCGGGTATTCGGCGTATTCAACCTCTCCCCGAAGCCGGTGGAGGTGACTTTTTCGACCGCCCTCTATCAAGGGGAGTACTCCGAGTTCTCCAGTGGGGAGCATGCGACGCTGGACGCCGACGCTTCGCTTGCGCTGCCACCCTGGGGATATCGGATTTTCGTCCACTAGGGGGATGCCCGACTGACCCTTGAGCCGGCGAGGCCGGTGATAACTGCGCGAGAAGAGCAATCATATGACCGCAAGCCGTAAGACGAGACCACAATCCTGCGTAATGAGCATGGGCCGCCGGGCCGGCGTGAGCATCCACCTGTCCTCGCTGCCGGGTGAGTACGGCATCGGTGATATCGCCGACAGCGCCCTGTCGTTTGTCGACCGCGTGGTGGAAATGGGTCTAGGCGTCTGGCAGTTCCTTCCGCTGGGGCCGACCGCTTACGGTGACTCGCCCTACCAGCCGCTCTCGGCTTTTGCTGGCAACTCCAACCTGATCGGCCTGGCGCCACTGGTGAAAATCGGGCTGCTGGAGGGATCGGAACTCGACGGCCTGCGTGAACTGCCGGTGGACTTCACCGACTACGGCAGGCTGATCCCGCTGAAGCGTTCGCTGCTCGCCCTCGCCGCGGAACGCTTCCAGGTTCGCAAGGGCAACGCCTTGCAGGCCGAATACGAGGAGTTCCTGCACCGCAACGCCGATCGCTGGCTGGATGATTATGCGCTGTTCCGCGTGCTCAAGACCGCTCACGGGGAACGGCCGTGGCCGAATTGGGAGCAGGAATACGTGAGGCGCGAAGCAGCAGCGCTCCGGAAGGCACGGCAGGCGTGGCGCGACAGCATCGAGCGAACACGCATCACGCAGTTCCTGTTTGATCGGCAGTGGCAGGCATTGAAAGCTTATGCTGGCGAACGGGGGGTGTGTCTGTTCGGCGACATGCCGATCTATATCGCCCTGGACAGCGCGGACGCCTGGGCCAACCGGGAAATGCTGCTGCTGGATCGAGACGGCCGGCCCTCCCACGTGGCTGGCGTACCGCCGGACTATTTCAGCGAGGATGGCCAGTTGTGGGGCAATCCGCTCTACGATTGGGCCTACCACGAGCAGACGGGGTTTCGCTGGTGGGTGGAGCGTGTCAGGCATGCGGCCGCCCAGACACACCTTGTGAGGATTGACCACTTCCGTGGGTTCGAATCGTTCTGGTCGGTGCCTTTCGGCGCGACGACCGCCCGCGAGGGCGAGTGGGTGCCGGGGCCTGGCGACGCCCTGTTCGAGACCCTCGAGGATTCGCTCGGCCTGCTACCGATCGTGGCGGAAGACCTGGGCGTCATCACGCCTGAAGTCGATGCCTTGCGCAGCAACCACGGCTTCCCGGGCATGGTGGTATTGCAGTTCGAGGTCGATGATCCAGATTTTGAAATCGGCGCCATCGAAGAGAACAGTGTCTGCTACACGGGTACACACGACAATGACACGACCGTCGGTTGGTTTCGTGGCAATGGCGACGACACCCGAACGCCGGAGGCCATCCGGAAAACCAGAAAGCGGGCCCTCGAGCTTACCGGGGGTACGCCCGCCACCATCCACTGGGACCTGATCAGCCTCGCGCTTTCCTGTAAGTCCGTGTTGGCGGTCGCCCCCATGCAGGATTATCTCGGGCTGGGATCGACAGCGCGGCTGAACACGCCCGGCACCACCGGCAACAACTGGCGCTGGCGCATGCGGGCCGACCAGTTGCGGCCCGATCTGGTCGGGAAAATCGCTGATTTGGTGCGACGGACTTCACGCGAACCCCGGAGAAGCCTAGACTCTGCCCCATGATCCAGAAGGGGACCCCGGAACCGCTCGGTTCCACCTGCCTTGATGGCGGCGTCAATTTCGCGGTCTACGCCGGCGGTGCGGAGGCTGTCGAGCTGTGCCTGCACGCAGAGGGCGGCGCCGAGAGCGCCCGCTTCTACCTGCCGGCCAATGAGAACGGGGTTTGGCACGGATTCCTTCCGGGGGTGGGATCCGGTCAGCGCTACGGCTACCGCGTACACGGTCCCTGGGCGCCGGAAAAGGGATTGCGGCACAATCCCGCCAAGCTCCTGATGGACCCTTTTGCGCGCCGGCTGGACCGGGCATTTCGCTGGCATCCCGCGGTTTACGACTACGAAAGCGGACCGGATGCCGACGCGTGGGTTCGCAGTGATCTCGACAGCGCCCCATTCGTGCCGCTTTCGGTGGTCGAGGGGCCGGCCGCCGCCAAGGCCTGGGCCCGGCCCCTGATTCCCTGGGCCGAAGCCATTTTTTACGAGGCCAATGTCCGCGGGTTTTCCATGCGCTTCCCCGGCCTGCCGGACGATGAGCGGGGCAAGTTCCGCGGGCTGGCCAACGGCCGGATCATCGAATACCTGAGGGCGCTTGGCATCACCTCGCTGGAGCTGATGCCGGTTCACGCGATGATCGACGAGGCCTTCCTCGAAGAGCGCGGCCTGCGCAACCTGTGGGGATACAACAGTATCCAGTTTTTCGTCCCCGACCCGCGTTTCGCCGTAGCCGACGGCGTCGCGGAATTCCGCGAAATGGTCGCAAGCTTCCACGACGCAGGCATCGAGGTCATCCTGGACGTCGTCTACAACCATACGGGCGAAGGTGGTGCGCGGGGACCGACGCTGGGTTTTCGCGGCCTGGACAACCTGGCCTACTACCGGACCGAGCCCGATGATCCGTCCAGGTATGTGAACGTCACCGGATGCGGGAACACGCTCAACGCCGACCATCCGCAGGCCCGGCACCTGGTGATCGAGAGCTTGCGCTACTGGCACCGCGAAATGGGGGTCGACGGTTTCCGTTTCGACCTGGCCACCGTGCTGGGCCGCGGCCCGGATGGCTTTAGCAGTCGGCACCGCCTGTTGCAGCGGATTGCCAGCGAACCCGAGCTGGAGCAGGCGAAGCTGGTCGCCGAGCCCTGGGACCCGGGTCCCGGCGGCTACCAGACGGGTGGTTTTCCGGTCGAATGGGCCGAATGGAACGACCGCTACCGGGACACTGTCCGGCGCTTCTGGCGCGGAGATGCAGCTCAGGGCAGCGACTTTGCCCGGCGCCTCCACGGTTCCGCGGATCTGTTCGAGCACAACGGGCGGAATCCTTCGGCCAGCATCAACTTCGTCACCAGCCACGATGGCTTCACGCTGCGGGATCTCGTGAGCTACCGCCGCCGGCACAACCAGGCCAACGGCGAGAACAATCGGGATGGCCATGCACACAACTTCAGTGCGAACCATGGCGCAGAGGGCGAAACGGGCAGGCTGGACGTACTCGCCCTGCGGCGCCGGCAGCGGCTGAACCTGCTGGCGACGCTTCTTTTTTCCCAGGGCACCCCGATGTTGCTGGCCGGTGACGAAGCAGGCAACGGACAGTGCGGCAACAACAACGCCTACGCCCAGGATAACGAGACCGGCTGGATCGACTGGAGCGGCCTGGAGTCCGATCGCGACTTCGCGCAGCGGGTCCGCGAACTCGTGTACCTGAGGAAACGCCTGCCGATGCTGCGGCTGGCGCGCTACATTCACGGCCCCATGCCAACCGACAGTGGATGGTGCGATATCAGCTGGCTTCATCCGAACGGTCGGCCGATGAACGAGGGTGACTGGAACGGGGAACGGCGTCTTGCCCTGCTGTTTTCCTGTCACGACGAGCAGGATGCGGAGAGCCCGGTGCGCGAGGCCACAGCGATCCTGTTCAATGCTTCGGACCAGGTGACGGAGTTCCTGCTGCCACCTGGTCTGCCGGCCTGCTGCAGGCTTCGGTTCTTCAGCTGCGAAGCCCCGCCGGAAGAGAAATCCGACCCGAGCTGGCGGCTGCCCGCCCATTCCATCGCGCTGATCAGCTGCGAGCCCGGTGAATGAGCCGCCGCTGGACGAACGGCCACGCACCAGTATATTCTCTTAGCCCCAGCACACGATCAACGAAGCCCGGAATTCTGGGCGGGGACCTTGGAGGACACGCATGTCGGACGCACTTTCCCGGCCCGTACCGGGCCAATGGAAAAGAAATACCTTATTCAGCGCCATCTCGGCCTCCCTTGCGGCTGGATCGCCGTTGGCGGCCCACGCGCAGTCCAGCGGTAATGAGGCCGCCGAGAGCAGCGCCGGCGCCCTCGAGGAAGTCACCGTAACGGCACGCAAGCGCGAAGAAAACATCCAGGACATCCCGCAGTCCATCCAGGCCTTCAGCCAGATGGAAATCGACCGCTCGGGCATCAAGAGCCTGGCTGACATCGCGAAGTTTGCACCCGCCATGACGGTCGTGGGTTCAACCGCCGGCCTCAACAAGATCGTCTTCCGCGGCCTGGCGGATTCGGTGCGACCCTACATCGCGGATTCTTCGGCCGCCATCTACCTCGACGAGCAGCCGCTCACCACCGGCGCCCAGTCGCCCGAGATTCGTCCCATCGACCTGGAGCGCGTCGAAGTGCTGTCCGGCCCGCAGGGCACACTTTACGGCGCGAGTTCACAGTCGGGCACGATCCGCTACATCGTCGCCAAGCCGGACGTCTCGGCGTTCAGCGCCAACGTCGGCGGCGGCGTGAATACGATCGACCACGGCGGTACGGGCTGGGATGCCGACGCCATGGTCAACATTCCGCTGATCGAAGGCAAACTGGCCATCCGCCTGGTGGGATTCGGCGCCAAGGATGCCGGCTTTATCGACAATGTGCTGGCGCATTCGCCGGGCCATATCGACTGGAGCACCGGTGAGGTCGTCCCCGGCAACAAGACCAACGCCGACATTGTCGACAACAACATCAACAGTGCGGACTGGAAAGGCGGCCGCATATCCGCCAAGTGGCTGATGACCGACAGCTGGGCGCTGACCGGCATCTACAACTACAGCGACTCGAAGATCCACGGCTACACCGATTTCGACCCGACCACCGGTGACCTGAAGACCATCAAGTTCCACCGCGAGTCCTGGGACGACAACTGGAGCAATTTCCAGCTGACGCTGGACGGCGACATGGGCATCGGTCAGCTGACCTCTTCACTGGCCTACTTCGAGCGCGACACGGCTTACGTGTTCGACGGCACCAGCGGTGTGGCCTACTATCACTCGGTGCTCGGCTACTACGGCCGCGGCACCTGCGGCAGCAACCCGTATTACGCTTACTACAACATCTATGATTTCGCGACGGCCTGCGAACTGAACGGAGTCGGATACGACGTCGACAATGGCGACCCCACCGGATTCTGGCGCAACGATCAGCGTGACACCCGCTGGACCTTCGAGACCCGTCTGACCGGCAGCACGTCCCGCTGGGACTGGACCCTGGGCTTCTTCTACCAGGAAGCCAAGCAGCACTGGGTCTACGGCACGTACATTGACGATTACACGCAGACGGAGTCCTGGGCGGCCTACAACACGATCTGGGGTCCGCTGGAACCGACCGACGTGCGGTGGGCTTCCGCCGAGCGCAACAAGCGCAAGGACACGGCGCTGTTCGGCGAGGCCACCTACAGCATAACCGACCAATGGAAGCTGCTGCTGGGTGCGCGCTGGTACAAGGCCGACGTCGACCGCACCTACACGCTCAGCGTGCCTGGCACGGCACCGCCGGATATCTCGCAGCATGGCGGCAAGGACGACGGCTTCCTGCCCAAGCTGGGCTTCCAGTACTTCTTCGCCGAAGATCGCATGATCTACGCCCTCTACTCCGAGGGCTTCCGGGCCGGCGGCATCAACCGTTCCCGTGGCAATCCGACACTGCCGATCGACTACAAGTCAGACCTGCTCGAGAACTGGGAAGCCGGGCTCAAGTCGCGCTGGGCGGGGGGTAAACTCCAGTTCAACGTGACCGGCTACCACCAGATCTGGAAGGACATGCAGCTCGAGCTGGTCGATCCGAGCTGGCAGTTCGGTGAACCGTGGCAAACGGTCGTGGCCAACGTGGGCGATGCGATCGTCGACGGTATGGACGTGGAGATCAACGTGGCGCCGGCGGAGCACTGGAGCCTCGGCGCGACCGCCACGTACCTGTTCAAGGCCGAAATCGACAATGCCATCCAGGTCTTCGACGATCGCGCGCCCGAGTACCTGGCGCTGGACATCCCGGCCGGCACGCGCCTGCCGTTGACGGCGGATTTAAACCTGTCCGCCTTCGCCCAGTACGACTGGTCCATGGACCTGATGGGCGGCGGCAACGCCTACCTGCGCCTGCAGTACGCCCATACCGGGTCGTCGTGGAACTCAATCATCGATAACGACGGAGACCCCAACGGCACCGGCTACGGCGGCCGCGTCAAGCAGCCTGCCTACGACCTGTGGGACCTGCGCGCCGGCTACAACACCGGCGACTGGGATTTCGGCCTGTACGTGGACAACTTCACCGACGAGCGAGCGGTGACCTACCATTACACCGGCGCCGACCTTTTCTGGGGGCGCGACAACATCCGCACCCTGCGTCCGCGCACCTACGGTATCAACGTGCGGCGGTACTTCCGCTAGCACAACCACAAAAATGGGGTCAGGTTGGATTTTGCGTTATGCAGAATTCGACCTGACCCCTTTTTCTTTCTCCTCTTGACACGACCGGTACGCGGAATCAGGCAATCATTCAATGAACGTGCTTGACGGTCCGACAATCCGTAACTGGTTATTCGTCGTCGTCAAGTACACCACCTACGGAATACTGATCCGGGACGGTTATGTCTATTTCCTGACCGAAGCCAACGCCGCCGGCACCACGTTCACGGCCGGACTCACATTGCCGGAAATCATTCAGCTTTATTCGGCCACCATCGATTCCGCATTCTGGATTTTGCTGGTCGTTCTGATGGAGCTCGAGACCTTCGTCATTCCGGACGGGATTCTCAAAAAGGCGGCCGTAAAATGGACGATGATCGGCCTTCGCGCCATGTGTTACGTCATGATCGTCTCGACCCTGTACGGCTATAGCGCAAAGCTGGCCTTCCAGGCGGACATCGTGCCCTTGACATCCGCCAACGCCTGCGACCTGGTCGGAGAGGACTATTCGGTTCTGCTGGAGATGGAAACCTACACGCCGCTGACGGCCGATAATTGCCAGCAGCTCGATGGAAAAGCGCTCGGGCGGTTGAACGGCCACCGGATCATCGCGCCGATGGCTGACCTCGCCTATGCAAGAAACGTTGCCGCCATTGACGTGTTCAACGCGGTGGCCTGGCTTGGGCTCGTCATCCTGCTGGAGGTGGATTTCTGGCACCAGCTCAAAGGGACATACAAGGGCTATCTCCTGAAAGTGAGCAACGCCATGAAAGCCGTTTTTTACGCGACGCTCTTCGGCTGCGCCCTGGCGTGGGCCTTTACCGGCGAGCCGACGGATATCATCGATGCCGTGCTGTGGCTCTTCGCATTCTTTTTTATCGAAATGAACCTGCTTAAGTGGCAAAAGGAAACCGAAGCCGCCTGAGAAGACAGACGCGACGGGGTCAGCTCCCTGAAAAGGGTCGGGTCAGTGGTCGGACGGTGGAGTCCGACCGACGCGCTCGGGCGTCCAGAATGGTCTTTCCTTGACGGTGGCCAACACAACCTTGCGGTATTGCCGTAGTTCCCTGGTGTAGTAGATTTCGACCCAGATGTCGCGCTGCTCGTGCTCGCCCCTGACCATCGCCATGGCGATGTTGGCCTTGACTGCCGGCGACCACATCGCGGAGGTGACATAGCCGATCTCCCTGCGGCAGGCTTTCGAGTCGTACAGGATCGCTCCTTCGGCTACCTTGTTGCCCGGGATGTCCAGCTTCAGCAGGCGCCATGCCGGCCCCTGTTCCCGTTCCCGCAGCAGCGCACGCCTGCCGTTGAAATGCGGTTTGTCCCAGTCGATCAGCCATTCGAGACTGAGTTCCAGCGGTGACTGGTCGTGCCGGAAGTTCACGGTCTTCAGGGCCTCGTTGAAGTCCATCCCCGGCATGATGAGCCCGGCCTCGAGACGCGCCATGTTGGTAGCCTCCTCGCCGAATGGCTGAATACTGAAATCCTCACCGGCGGCGAACAGCTCGTCCCAGAGGGCGAGCGCCAGTTCGGGCTTGATCCACAGTTCATAGCCGAGGTCGCCGGTGAACCCGGTGCGGGACACCATCAACCGGTCACCGTGGAAGGAAAAGTGCCGGATATCGAAGCGCCGGGCCTGCTCGATGCCATCCAGTCCCATGCGCTTGAGCACGGCGCACGTAGTGGGTCCCTGGAAGGCGAGGGCCGCCATCCGGTCGCTGATATCTTCGACATGCACCTCTTCGAATCCGTAAGCCGCCATGCGCAGCCACGCCGTGCAGGGACTGCCGCAGGTCAGCATGAACTCCTCGGGGCCCAGCCGGAAAATGGTGCCATCGTCCACCAGGCGGCCCTCGTCGGTGCACCAGACTACATAGGTCACGCGATTATCACGCAGCTTACTGAGGTCCCGCGTGACCATGCGGTCCAGCATCGCCTGCGCATCCGCACCCGTGATTCGGTATTTCTGCATCGGCGAGATGTCGTAGACGCCGCAGCCGTTGCGTATGCAGAAATATTCGTATTCCGGGTCGTAGAAGTACTCGGCAAAAAGATAGCCGTTCCATGCGCCCCAGGCGTCGCGCACGTTCCATTTCACGGCGCGCGGATAGAAGGGCGTCCGCAGCAGGCGCTCCCCGGCGTAGGGGTCGTTCTCGATTTGGCGTGGGTCAAGGACGTCGTTCATGGCCTACTCGTCATAGCAGTCGTCTTCCGGCACGACACCGGAGCGCTTCAGGTCCAGCAGGATTTCGCGCGCGGCATTGGCGCCGCAGGTGGCCGAAACCCCGCCGCCGGGATGCGTGGAGGATCCGCACATGTAGAGGTTCCTCACCGGCATCCGGTACTGTGCATACCCGGGGAAGGGGCGGTTGAACAGCAACTGGTCGATCGTCAGTTCGCCCTGGAAAATGTTGCCCTCCGTCAATCCGATCTCGCTCTCCAGTTCGTGTGGCGTGCGCACCTCCATATGCACGATCAAGTCGCTGAAACCGGGGCTGTAGCGCTCGATCTTGTCGACTACCGCGCGACCGAAGGCATCGCGCTTCTCCGGGGTCCAGGGGCCGTCGGCCAGCTTTGGCGGACAGTACTGTACGAAGTTGGACATCCAGTGCTTGCCGGGTGGCGCGACCGTGGGGTCCCAGGCCGAGGGGATGACGGATTCCACGAAAGGGTCATCGGAAAAGCGGCCACGTTTCCAGCAGTCGTAGGCTCGCTCCAGGGTCTCGATGGAACCGCTGAAGCCCTGGCCACCACGGTTGATGTAGCGGTTGTCGGGCAGGTTCGTGAACCGGGGAAGGGCGGACAGGGCGATATTGACCTTTCCGGATGAGCCTCGAATCTTGAAGTTCTTCGCTTTGTCATAGATGCCCGGGGGCAGGTCCTCGGGTTCCATGATCCGGGTGAACGTCCGCCGCGCGTCGAGGTTGGAAACGACGATACCCGCGTCGATCTCCTCGCCACTTTCGAGCACGACGCCCTGCACTTTCCGGTTACGCACCCGGATGCGGGCCACCGGCGCCTCGGTGCGGATTTCACCACCGAACGACTTCAGCGCGCTGGCAATGGCCTGGGAAATGGCGCCCATGCCGCCTCGTGCCAGCCCCCAGGCGCCGATATTCCCATCTACATCGCCCATGACGTGGTGCAGCAGGATGTATGCGGAGCCGGGCGAGCAGACACCGAGGGCCGTACCGATGATGCCGGGGGTGGACATACTGGCCTTGATCAGCTCGTTTTCGAAGTAGTCGTCCAGGAACTCGGCGGCGCTCATTGTGAAGAAGCGTATGTACTCGTACATCTGGCGTTCGCCGAGCTTCCAGAAGGTCTTGCCCAGGAACAGCAACTCGCGGAGGTCACGAGGTTTCAGCGATGTGGGATCCGGGGGCGTGCGCATCAGCGTCTTGCGGATGAACTGGGCGTAGCGCCCGAGGTCGGCCTGGAACCGGTGCATGGCATCGGCATCATGCGGCGAGTGCCGTTTCAGCTCGAGGTAGGCTGCCTCCTCGTCGGGATAGTCGACCAGCACCTCCCCGTCATCACCGAAGTTGACCGTGCCGAGATAGGGCACCAGCATCAGTCCGTGGCGGCTGAGGTCGAGGTCGCGGTGGATGGCCTGCCGCATCATGCTGCACACGTAGGAACAGTTGGAGTAGACCCAGCCCGGGTGCAGTTCAAGCGATACGGCGGCGCCGCCGACGTAATCGTTTTTCTCCAGCACCACGACGTCGAGGCCAGCCTTGGCCAGGTAAGCGGCATTGGTCAGACCGTTGTGGCCGGCGCCGATGACGATGGCGTCATATCGCTTCACCGGAGAATTTCCTGTGCCGCGTTGAATCCCGGGGCGCCAGTGAGATCGCCACCGGGATGGCAGCCGGCGCCGCACAGGTACAGTCCGGGCACGGGGGTCGCGTACTGTGCCGCCTCGTAGGTGGGGCGCATCATCAGCATCTGGTCGAGTGCCATCTCGACGTGGTGCCAGTGACCGCCGCTGGTGCCATGCACGCGTTCGAGGTCCGCGGGCGTGAGAAGCTCCTGGCCGAGGACCTGCGGGCGGATGCCCGGAGCGAACCGTTCAAGTACCGACAGCACCCGATCGGTGAGCTCGGTGCGCTCGGTCTCTCTCCAGCCGCCCTTGCGGTCGCCCGGCACGTACAGGACGTGGGCGGACAGCACATGATGGTTGGGCGGCGCGAGGTCCGAATCCGTCAGGGTGGGCAGGGTGATCTCCAGCACCGGCTCCGATGACGCATCGCCGTACTTGGCGTCATCGTAGGCGCGCTCGATCGACTCCAGTCCAGGGGCGGTGAGCAGGCGCCCCGAAGGATCATCGAGACCGGTAAAGTCCGGCAGCCCGTCCAGCGCGAGGTGCAGCTTTGCGACCAGGCCGCGGCAGCGCAACCGTCGGATCCGGTTGGTAAAACCGATCTCCAGCTGCCGGGCGCCGAGCAGGTGCAGGAACGTGGTTTGGGGGTCGGCCGAGGAGATCACCCGGTCTGCCTCGATGACCGCACCGTCGGCCAGGACAACGCCACTGGCTTTCAGCCCTCCCGAACCGGCGGATGTCGTCGTGATACTCTCGACCCGCGCGCCGGTCTGTATCTCCACCCCGGCTGCCTGCGCCGCCCGTTCGAGCGCTTGAACAAGGTTGGAAACGGTACAGTCGACGGTGGGCGCCGTCATGCGGTAGAGCAGGGGCAATACCGCATTATTGGGCGACCGCGGCGCCATTTTCGATCCCACCAGGCCGTCCCAGGCCAGAGTGGCCTTCAACAGATCGGATTCGAAGTTCTCTTCCATCAGGTCCTGCATCGGCAACGAGAAGACGCGCAGGAACTCGCGCATGTCCGCCTTGCCGAGACGCCGGAGATTAAGGCCCATTCGAGCGAACGTCAGCATGTCACCGACATTCTCCGGCGCCATCCGGGGTATGGTGCGGAGCCAGAAGGGCGCCAGCGCGGCTGCAAATCGGCTCATGCGGGCATGATAGGCGGCATAGGCATCACCATCGGCCTGACTGACGCCACGCACTTCGGCGCCGCTTACCACGACATGCCGGCCTTCGCCGGAAAGCCCGGTGACCCTCGCGATCGCCGGCTCTGTAATCAGTCCCTGCTGGTCGAGGCCAATGGCGGCAGCGACCCGGGCGGAGAAGCGTCCCGCCGCATGCGCCACCGGGGCATGAAACCCGGGGAAGAACTCACGCTTTCCGGCCAGCCCACCAATCGTGTCGGTGGCTTCGAGCAGAAGTACCTTCTGGCCCGCACGGGACAGCAACGCTGCGCATACCAGACCGTTGTGTCCGGCGCCGATAACGATGGAATCATGAACAGACAATGGCGGCCCAGGATGGTGAATGAGTCCAGGGTGCCGGCACATCCGCCGGAAAACCCGTCACAGCACTCGATGATACCAGTAAATCAGGGGGTCACTCATCCCAGCCGTCGAGTTCGTCTCCGAGGATTTCGATCAGGGGCGCGAGTTGCTCGCGGAAATTCCGCCAGTGGTTCACAGAAGAGCTGTAGATCGGCTGGCGCACCTGCTCGGAGCTGGCGGTGCGCACCGGGCGGTCGGTTTCGTAAAAACGCAGGCAGGCATCCTCCCACGGCAGCTCGCAGTAGTCCAGCAGCCGGCGCGTCTGCCCCTCCTGGTCACTGACCACATCTTCATAACGCACCTCCAGCACGCGGCCGGGCAGCACATCGTGCCAGTGGCGCATCATGCGGCGGTACTCGAGGTAGTACTCGCCGAGTTCCTCCAGGTCGTAGCTGAAGGTCTGACCGTGAGCGAAATGCTGCTTCCAGGTGCCGAAGCAGCTGTCGAGCGGGTGGCGCCGGGCGTCGATGATCTTTGCGTTGGGCAGGATCAGGTGGATGAAGCCGATGCTCGGGAAATTGTTGGGCATCTTGTCGGTGAACCGCGGCAGCCCGGTACGATGGCGCTCGGTCCGGCGCAGGTAGTATTGGCCGAGGCCGCGCCATCCCGCGGCATCCAGGCGGCTCGCAGCCTCGGGATAGACTTCGCCCTCGAAGCGCGCCGAGAGTTCGCCGATGGCGCGCCCGATATCGGGCAGCTCGGCCGTGCCCTCCACCTGGCTGTGGCTGGCCAGGATCTGCTCGATCAGCGTGGAGCCGGAACGCGGCAGGCCGACGATGAAAATGGGCGCCGGGTCGGGGCAGCCCTGGCCTTCGTTTTCCCGCAGGAAATCCGCGGTGAACACGTCGCGGATGCGCTCGTTGATCACCTCGGTTTCGACCGGGTCGTAAGCCACGCGCGGTCGCTGCAGTTCGCAGGCCCGGCGATAGTAGTCGAAGGCGCGCGGGTAGTCCTTCGCGTCCTCCCAGGCCTTGCCCAGGGTGAACAGGAAATGCACGCGGGCGTCGTCGTCTAGGTTCTCCTCCGACAGGCGCCGCTCCATGTCGGCGATCTCTGCGGTGGTGAAGCGGAAGGTCTTGAGATTGGCCAGGCTCCAATACACCTCGCCGAAGTTCGGGCGCTGTTCGATGGCGGTGCGATAGGCGGCGATGCCTTCCTCCTGTTGCCCCAGGGTTTTGAGCAGGTGGCCCATCCCGATCCATGCCGCCGGGTGGAACGAACTGGCCTCGATCGCCCGGCGATAGGCCGCCAGCGCCTGTTCGTGCTCGCCGGCGACCGCCAGCATGCTGGCGTGCAGGTAGTGTGCGTTCGGATTGCGCGGATTGCCTTCGCAGGCCGCCGCCGCATGTTCGACGGCGTCGTTCAGCCGGTCCAGCTGCTTGCACACGCGGGACAGGTCGAGGCGGGCGTCGTGGTATCCGGGTGCAATCTCCAGCGCGCGCAGCAACAGGCGCTCGGCCCGCCGCCAGCGCTCCCTCTCGACCGCGATCTTGGCCAGCAGGCGCAGCGCATTCACGTCTTCCGGACGCCGTGACAGTTCCTGGCGGCATATCTGTTCACAGTCTTCCAGTCGCCCGTTGCGCAGGTGCTCCGCGGCTTCGGCCAGGCGGCCGCGTTCGGGCGCCAGGCTGAACGCTTCCTCGAAGGCCTGGTCGGCCTCCTTGCCCGATCCCTGCAGGGCCAGCGCGTGGCCGAGCTTCAGGCGGACCGACTCTGACCGCGGGTTGAGGCGGGCGGCCTCCTGCAAGTGAAAGACCGCCTCTTCCAGGCGGCCGGTCTGCAGCATGGCCTGGCCCAGGTTTTCGCGGGCGATCGGGAATCGCGGTGCGCGCTCCACTGCCTTCAACAAAGGTTCGATGGCCTCACGGGCACGCCGGCAGGCCAGCAGGGCCACGCCGTGCAGGGTCAACAGGTCGACATCGCCGGGCGCGTCGGCGAGCGCCTCTCGGCACTTCACTTCTGCAGCATCCGGGTCGCCCGCCTGCAGCAGCGCCATCGCCCGCTCGAAGCGTTCGCGCGGCGACTTAGCGCCGGTTTGCCCCAGGGAGGTCATGGCTGTGGCCTCGCCGGCCACAGGGCGCGGACGATGTGCTGTCGGGTGTCCGCTGGCTCGATCACGGCGTCGATCTCGAGATGTGCCGCGGCTTCCACCGCGCGGCCTTTCTCGTAAAGCTGCCGCAGCAATCGGTCGAACAGGTCCTGCTTCCTCTGCGGGTCGGACTCGGCATCGAGTTCCTTGCGGAATCCGAGGCGCACCGCGCCTTCCAGGCCCATGCCGCCGAATTCGCCGGTCGGCCAGGAAACGGCATACAGCGGCTCGGCGAAACTGCCGCCGGCCATGGCCATCGCGCCCAGCCCGTAGGCCTTGCGAAGGAAAACCGTGACCAGCGGTACCGACAGCGCCGCGCCTGCTTCGAACAGGTCCGACATGTGTCGGACCGCCGCTTGCGCCTCGCTGGCCGGGCCGACCATGAACCCCGGCGTGTCGCACAGGGACAGGAGCGGCAGGCCGCGCCGGCTGCACAGCCGCATGAAGCGGGCGGCCTTCTGCGCCGCGTCGGCGTCGATGGCTCCGCCGAGCACGCGGCAGTCGTTGGCGAGCACGCCCAGCGGCCTGCCCTCGATGCGCATGAAGCCGGTGATGACCGCCGCGCCGAATTCCGGCGTGATCTCCAGGAACGATCCGCTGTCGGCCAGGGTCCCGATCACCTCACGCACGTGATAGGAATATCTGCGGTCCGTCGGGAGCAGGTCGCCGATCGATGCCTGCCCGGGGCAGGAACATTCAGACTCGGCGCCCTGGAAGTACGACAGAAGACGGCGCGCCAGTGCGGTGGCCTCCGCCTCGTCGCTGGCCAGCAGGTCCACGAGCCCGTTGCGCGCCTGGATCTCCGCCGGCCCGATGTCGGTAGCCTCGAAACGTCCGAGTCCGCCACCCTCGATCATGGCCGGCCCCGCCATGCCGATCCACGAGGTCCGCGTGGCGACGCGCAGGTCCGCGCAGCCGAACAGCGCCGCGTTGCCGGCGAAGCAATAGCCGTTGTTGACCGCAATGCGCAGCGAATGCCCGGCCAGCCCGGCCCACCGGCTGAACGTACGCAGGTTAAGCCCGGCGATCTGTGTGGTGACGTCGGTGTCTCCCGGGCGACCGCCGCCACCCTCGGTGTACATCACCACCGGCAGCCGCTCGCGCCGGGCAAGGTCCAGGATGCGGTCCAGCTTGGCGTGATGGAAGAAGCCCTGCGTTCCCGCCAGCACCGTGTAGTCGTTGATGATCACAGCGGCACGGCCGGGGGCGTCGCCGAAGCGATCCGCGTTGATCGTGGCGAGTCCGGTAATAACGCCGTCAGCCGGCGTGTTGCGGCGCAGGTCGTCCGCTGTGCGGCGGTTGCGCTGTGCGGCGACTGCCAACTGGCCGTATTCGAGGAAGGAACCGGGATCGCAGAGATCTTCCAGGTTTTCCCGCGCGGTCCGATAACCCTTGTCCCGCCGGGCCGCAACGGCTTCCGGGCGGGCATCGTCCAGCGTCGGCCGCACGCTTTGTCGCAGATCGTCGATCGGCGGTCGTTCGGTCATCGGCAATCCATCCCCGCCCGTGGGCACGGGCAGCTGCAACACATCATCGTGGTCGGTTCGCGGTTTTCAGGAAGCGCTGATTGTAGCGGCTTCGTACGTTTCCTGCGCGGCCCCGACGCGATAGAATTCCATCGCGTTATCGAAGAACACGCGGCGTGCGGCCTCCTCGCCCAGGGTGTCTACGACCAGCATGAAGTCATTGTCGGAGTACGGGCGCGCGGCCCGCGTGGACGGCAGGTCGGTACCGAACATCAGGGATTTTGGGTTGGCGGTGTAGAGGTCGCGCAGCGCGCTGCGGACGTCGAAATCGACCCGCCCGAAGCCGCTCGCCTTGACCTTCACACCGTGGTTGACCAGGTCCAGCAGGGTGGGGAAGCCCAGCTTGGTCAGACCCAGGTGATCAATGCCGACGGCGGGCAGGGATACCAGAGTGGTGAACATGACTTCGAGCGCGCTGGCGTCGGCGTAAAGCTCAATGTGCCAGCCGGCCAGTTCGTAAACACGGTGCGCCATTTCCTCCAGGTGGCTGACGTCTTCCGAGCCGCCGCGGGCAAGGTTGAAACGAAGGGCCCTGACACCGGCCCGGTCCAGCTCCAGCACGTCCTCGTCGCTGACGGTGGCGGGCAACTGCGTCACGCCCACGTAGCGGGGCCCCAGCCGCGACAGCGCGTCGACCAGGTAATCCTGGTCGAATCCCTGGAAAGAGCCCGAAACCACGGCCCCGCCTCGCAGGTCGTAATCCTTCAGGCGCTCGCGGTAGTCGTTGATGGTGTAACGATCCGGCAGGTATCCACGGTTCGGCACCAGTGGGAAACGGGGATCGATGACGTGGAAGTGGGCGTCGAAGAGCTTGAATTCATTTACAAACATGAGCATGCCGCCATTAATTGCCGCGGCGGGGTGAAAGCGGCCGCGGGGCTTCACGCCAGCGCCGGCAAATGCGTTCCGGCGTTCCCTTTTTTCCAATCATAGTACCCGGGCACTGTCCGGGGTGATGATCCTGATCAGGGAATTGCCGCGCTCAGGGGATTTGGCCGTCCTGCAACGACCCCAGCCAGGCGGTCAGAGCGCGCATCTGGCTGCCGTTCCGCCAGCGGTAGTCGGGGCCCGTGTAACCCCACCAGTCCCAGCAGCCCAGAGGATTGACGGCAGAGGGCGCAACCTGGGGGAAGGCGAGTATGATGTCGTTGGCTTCCGCCCAGGGCAGGTAGCCGCTTTGCTCGATGAAGGCTGTCCCAACCTGCGCAGACGACTGCGCGCAGCCGTGCAGAACCAGGTGCAGGGCGCAGCCGGTCCCGGAGCCGGTGCAACGGGCAGGGATGTAGAGCCAGGCGGTTTCGGACAGCGCGGCCTGCGCGGCGCCGGGCAAGGTTGTCTCAGTCAGCGGCGCCGGTGGCTCGCCGGCCGGAGGCTGCAGGCCAGGGTAAAGGTGTTGCAGCAACTGGCCGGCCGTGTCATAGCCACAGTTGCCGACGAACGGGGCTTCCGACGCGCCGCAGTCATGGCCCTTGCCGGCTGCCGGGAAGTTGTGGGCTGCGGGCACATCTTTCACATAGGCCACGTTTTCGGCAGGGATGAAATCCAGGTACTCCTGGTACAGCACGTCACTCAGTGTTTCCGCGACCGCCTGGTCCAGGGCGCCGTGGAACAGCCAGGCACGGTCGTCCGCCAGGTTGCCGGGGTCGGCCAGCCTGCCCTGTTCCGCAGCGGTGCGAATATCCTCGATGAATTCGTCTGGGGGCAGATCGCCCCCGGTGGTCGACACGCAGCGTGCGAACGCGGTCTGCAACGAGCCGCGGGCGCAGCCGTACGGTCCGGCGGCGATGATCCCGGCGCCGGAGAAAACGTCCGAATAGGCAACGTGCAACTGGTGCGCCATGTGGCCGCCCGCAGACATCCCGGAGACGGTCACGCGTTGCGGATCGATGCGCAACACCGGCCCGTTCGCGCAAACGGGCGCCGAGGCCACCGCCACGATGAACAGCAATGCGAACCAGGGACTCCTAGACATCGTTGACCTCCGCCTCGCGGTCGGCGCGTTCCAGCAGTTGATGAAACTCGCGATCGAAAGCTTCCGGGTGGGACATGAAAGGAACGTGGCCGGAGCCCTCCACCGCAACCTCCCGGTAGCGCCCCCCGCGGCGCTCATAGGCCTGCAGGAGGGTCCGGATCTGCTCCATCATCGGTTGCGGGGGATAGCGTTCGGGACCGGGATATCCGGGCAGGCGTCCGGTCGGCCCCCAGGTGCCCGGGTCGGACGCGGCGCTGTTGGATACCGCCACGTCCTCGGCCCCGTAAATCCAGAGCACCTCGGGCCTGGGTTCCGCGGCCAGGAGGCGCTGCACCAGGTCGCCCGTGTATTTCGGTGACATCGCGTTGGTTGCGCCCCAATGTCCCGGCGCGACGTGCGGCCAGTTCGGGGATGCGACGAAATCGCCGGGCAGGTCCCTGTCGCCGATATGAACGCGCAACATCGCTTCGAGCAGGACGTCTTCGCGGTCCGGCACGTACGGCGGACCCCAGACCAGCGCCCGCAGTACGTTGCGGGGGCTGAACATATCCTCGGTGCCACGGTCGCCGCCCAGGATGCCCTGGATCAGAACCGGGTTGAGCAGGCCGCCGCCGGAACCGGCGTAGTCTTCATTGGTCGGAGTGCCGGCCGCGTCCCGGGTGCCGCCGAATCCGAAGGGTGAGCCCGGGCCGGGCAGTGTCACGGAGAGCAATCGTCCGGGTACCGCGGCCATCATCCACCAGGCAACGATACCGCCCAGTGAATTGCCGGCCAGGTGGAATCGCTCGCAATCGAGTTGATCCATCAGCGCCAGTGCATCGTCGACGAAATCGGCCATGCCCCGGGTGGCATCGGTCTTGACGTCGGGATCGGCCCCGCCAAAGCCCCGTTGGTCCGGCGCGATCGCGCGGTATTGCGGGGGCAGCCGGACCATGGTTTCCTCCCACCAGGTGGCGGAGGAGAAGTTGCCGTGGATGAACAGAACGGGAATGCCGTCCTCAGGTCCGCAGAAAAGCACGCGGGTTTCCAGGCGTGGTGTCGTGACCATTCGGGCCGTTACGCCGTCCAGCACGTTCACTTCGGTTCTTGGGTCGGCGATGGCGTTCATCGCGGTGCCTCCTCCGATGCCAGCAGTTTCTTGTCGATTTTGCCGATGGCGGTCAGCGGCAGGGCATCGACCACCACGATGGCCCGGGGCAGCTTGTAGCGCGCCAGGCGTTCGGCGAGAAAGGCTCTCAAATCCTCCTCGTCGTAGCCGTCATCGACCACCACGAATGCCTTGCCGACCTCGCCCCAGGTCTCGTGCGGAACACCCACCACGGCCGCGTCCGCCACCTTTGGGTGCGCCATCAACACGGATTCGATCTCGGCAGGGTAGACGTTTTCGCCCCCGCTGATGAACATTTCCTTGGAGCGACCCAGGACCGTGTAGGCGCCGTCCTCGTCCCGCATCGCGATATCACCCGTATGCAGCCAGCCGTCGCGCAGGGTTTCCGCGGTAGCCTCGGGATTGTTCCAGTAGCCGGCGAACACGTGGGGCCCGCGGATCAGCAGTTCGCCCGCTTCGTGCGGCCCGCAGGTGGCGCCGTCCTCGCGGATGGTCTTCATTTCAATGTGGAAGATCGGGTAGCCGACCGAGCCCTTCTTTTTACGCACCTGGTCCGGCGGCAGCCAGAAGTTGTTGCCCGAGGCCTCGGTCAGCCCATAGCCCATCTTGAAGTCGACGCCGCGCTCCCAGAACTTCTCCATCACCGGCAGCGGGCAGGGCGCGCCGCCGCTGATCACAAGTTCCAGCTTCGAGAAATCGGTCCGGTCCCAGCGCTCGTGCTCCTGCAGCATCTGGAACATGGTCGGTACGGCGACATAGTGGGTGACGCCCGACTGGTCCACGAGGTCGAAGGTTTCGTCCAGGTCGAACCCGCGGCACAGTATCGTGGTACCGCCGACATGGACCAGTGGCGCCATGAAAATGTTCGGTCCGCCGATATGGAAGAAAGGCAGCTGCAGCGGCGCCGAGTGGCCGGCATGAAGGCCCCAGGAGACGACCGTGTTCACGCTGTTCCAGGTGATATTCCCGTGCGTCAGGACGGCGCCCTTGGGCAGGCCCGTGGTGCCACCCGTGTAGTAAATGCCCCAGGGATCGTCGAGCGTGAGTTCCGGCGCTTCGCCCAGCTGGTCGCCCATCGTGCCCCGCTCCGCCAGATCGCGTTCGCCCGGCCCCGGATCCGAGATGGCCACCGTGTGTTTCACCGAGGTAAACGACGATGCCAGCTGGCCGGCTTGTTCACGCCAGTCGGGGCCGTAGATAAAGATCTTCGGGCCGCCGGTCTCGACGATACCCTGCAGTTCGTGCACGGTGAGTCGCCAGTTCAGGTTCTGCAGGATAACCCCGATCTTGCCGGCGGCCCAGAACAGGTCGAGATATTCGGGACAATTCGAAGCGTACACGGCCACGCGGTCGCCTTTTTCGGCCCCCAACTCCCGCAGATAGTTGGCCGTGCGGATCACCCGCTCGTTCCACTGGGCGTAGGTGACCTGCTCGCCGCTCGTCCGGTCTATCAGGGCGGTTTTTTCCGGGGTCAGTTTCGCCCGCTTTTCCAGCCAGTCGGCTGCCCGGGTAGGTGCGGCGCTCACTTGGGTGGCCCCCACTGCACGATGGCGCCGCCCCAGACATAGCCGATGCCGGCGGCGAGGATCGCCATGGTGTCGCCCGGTTTCAACCGTCCCTGCTCGATTCCCGCCTCGATGTTGATGATGGCGTCCTGCTCGCCGATATGGCCCACGCGTGACAGGTAGACGCCCTGTTCCTCGGTCAGGCCGAGGTGCTCGAGCAGTTCCCGGTAGGCGGATGGTTTGACCAGCGACATGTTGAAAAAATCGATGTCGTCGCGGGAGTAGGGGGTGCCGTCGCGCTTGTTTCCGGATCCGGCGAGCGATGCATCTACGCATTCCAGCCAGTTGGGGATGGAGACTTCGCCGAGCCT
>JASFKQ010000043.1:0-21263 GCA_050118555.1 Lysobacterales bacterium | reverse complement strand
ACAGCCGGGTCAGCGGCCGGCCCGGTGTGCTGGCGGTGGTGCCGGCGGCGGGGCTGACCCACGCGATGAGCGGCGTCGGCGAGGCCTTTCTCGACGGCATTCCGATGCTCGTGGTTTCCGGGGGCGTGCGCACCGACCTGGACATGGGCTTCCAGCTGCACGACGTCGACCAGCAAGCGCTGATGAAAACGCTGACCAAGGCTACCTTTCGCATCGAGAATCATGAGCAGGTCGTGCCGACCGTCTACCAGGCATGGCGGACGGCAATGGAGGGCGAGCCGGGACCGGTCTATATCGAAGTGCCCGCCAACCTGCAGCTACTGAAGGGAGAAGTCGGTGAACTGCCGGAATTCCGTTCCGAGCTGCCGCGGCCGGCGCTGGACCCCGAAGCCGTGAAGGCGGCCGTGCAGTGCCTCTCGAAGGCCCGTAATCCGGGCATCTTCGTCGGCTGGGGCGCGCGTGAAGTGGCCGCGGACATCATCCGGATTGCCGAGCACCTGGCCGCGCCGGTCGCCACGACGCTTCAGGGCCTGGGCGCCTTTCCAGCCGATCACCCGCTGCACACCGGGATGGGCTTCGGGCCTTCCTCCGTGCCTGCCGCCCGAAAGGCATTCCGCGACTGCGACGCGATGCTGGCGGTTGGCACGCGCTTCGCGGAAATCTGTACAGGCAGCTACGGATCCACGCCGCCGGAGGCCCTGGTCCATATAGATATCAACCCGGCGGCCATCGGCCGCAACTACCCGGCAGCGGTACCGATCCACGCGGACGCCCGCGATGCCGTACCGGCCCTGACCGAGATGTTGGTGGCCGATACTCCCGCGCGTGACACCTCGGCGCTCGCGGCCGCGATCGCGGCCGACAAGGCGGCCTGGTTGCAGGAATGGCTGGACCACGATTCCGGCGGGCGAGTGAACCCGGGCCGCTTTTTCCGGGAATTGCGCGCCAGGCTCGAGGACACGGCGGTCGTCGTGGCGGACGACGGCAACCACACCTTCATGGTCGCCGAACTCCTGCCCATCAACGGCGGCGGCGCTTATCTTTCGCCCACGGATTTCAACTGCATGGGCTATTGCGTTCCCGCCTGCATCGGCGCCAAGTTTGCACAGCCGGAGCGCCAGGTCGTCGGGATCGTCGGCGACGGCGCGTTCCTGATGACCGGGCTGGAAGCCGTCACCGCGGTCCATCACCAACTCGGCATCGCCTGGTTCGTGTTCAACGACGGGGAACTCTCGCAGATCGCCCAGGCCCAGGAAATTCCCTACCAGCGCAAGACCTGCACCGAGGTGAGCACCCTCGACTACCGCGCCTTTGCGGCCGCCACGGGCTGCGAGTTCGTCGCCATCGAAAGTGATGCGGCTATCGAGGACGGCATTGCGCTGGCATTGGAACATGCGGCGGCCGATCGCCCCGTCATCGTCGATGTCCGAATCGATTACTCGAAGCGTACCCGGTTCACGACAGGCACCGTGAAAACCAACCTGAAGCGTTTCGAGACCCGCGACAAGGCGCGCATCATCGGCCGCGCGCTGTGGAGGAAACTGAAGAAGGCCCATCGATAGAGCGAGGGCTGATGCGCCGATACGCTCGGGGGCTGCGGGCGGAAAGGAAGTACTCCGCGGCCATTGCTGGTCCCGAGGTTCCGGTTCGGCAGATCGAAACCCGCCGTAGGACCGAGCCTTGCTCGGGATGGGGTGCGGTGGCCCCGTGGGCTAATCGCGGCCAACGGCCGCTCCTACGTGCTACATGTGCCGGCGGACGCCGAGGATGTTACCGAGACGTAATCGGTGCAGGATGACGCCGAGCTGCCCACCATCGGGGTCAGTGTCGCAGTCACTGTCGGCGGACCGAAGGGCATGGCCCCGACCGTCCAGATGCTGCCATCAGTCGAGGCCAAAGGTTCCGCTAAAGTTTTGCGAAATTTCGACGAACCCGTTCTGTGATCAGCGATGTGGCGCCCGCCGGGGTCCCCGGGTGGATTCTCGGCGCGGCCACTGCGACCCTGCGCCTGACCTGTGGAGGGAGATGGATGCGCCGCACCAGGGGGATGATCAATCGAATCGCGTCTGCTCCATCGACCACCTGATGCCGTCCAACGCGGGCAGTTCGCGCCCGTCGTCGACGCCGATTTCCGATCGAATCAGGGATTCCAGCTTCTCGCTCATCTGTGCGACGAGTTCGGCCTGACTGTCCGGGTCGCCGGCCAGGTTGTTCATTTCCTGCGGGTCGCTTTCCAGGTCGAACAGCTCGAGGTCGTTGTAGCGGTGGAGCATTTCCGGGTCGTTTGGACGGTGGTGCTCCAGCGGAGAGAAGTAGCGGCTGAACTTGTACCGTCCGTCGAAGACCGTGCGCATCGTCCCGCGCTTTTTCAGATCGGGCCGGAAGCCGGTCTTTTTCATTTCGGCCTTGGGATCCTTGCCCTCGGCCAACGCTTTGGAGACGAAAAGCATTACATCGCCGTCGTTCGAGGCCAGGCCGCTGTACGTGTAAAGTATGCCGTCTCGAACAGCGTGGGTTGCTGCTGATCCCGGGCTCCCCACCACCGGAGTGAGGTCACGGCCCGGCAAGTCCCGTCCAGCCACTTCGCCCCGTTGATCTTCGCCAACGCCTGCCATCGCCAGAAAGGTCGGCGCCACGTCGATATGGGCGGTCAGCGCCGTACAGGTGCCCCCACCTGCCACGTCCGGATGGACAACGCAAAAGGGTACATGAATACACTCCTCGTAGGCGAAAGGCCCTTTGCCGCGCAAGCCATGCGCGCCCGCCATTTCCCCGTGGTCGGAGGTGAACACGATGATGGTGTTGTCGCTCAGGCCGAGCGCGTCCAGCTCGTTCAGCAGGCCGGCAATCTGGCTATCCACCGACCGGATGCTGTTGATGTAGAAGTTGTTGAAGCGTCGCCACCGTTCCTGCTCAGGAGGAATGTGTCCCAGAATGCAATCCCACGCCTTTTGATACTCATTGTGCGCGCCCGGCCGTCCGGCGCGATCGAACGGTTCCGTGAGGCTGGCCGGAACCGGAACATCCCATTCGGCCCGGTACAGTGCGTGCTTCGGCGCACGCGCGGCATGCGACAGCAGGTGCCCGTTGTCCTGGACATGCTGGCCTGGGGCGTCAGTGTTGAAATACATGATGTCGTGGGGATTGACCAGGCTCACGGTCAGGAACCACGGTTTGCCCTCATCGTTCAGCGGGCCGCCGACGCGCCTCAGCCACGCGACAGCGCTGCCGGAGATCAACTGGTCGAAGTCATAACCCCCTAGGGTGTGCCCCACGACGTCCCCTGGCGATACGTAATCTGCGAAACCGTATGCATCCATCTCCGTGGTGAACAGATGCCTGGGCGGCGATTCCTGGTCAAAGCTGCGGGTCAGGTGCCACTTGCCCTTGTACGCCGTGTAGTAGCCGGCTCTGCGCAACATGTGGCCGATCGTCGGTATTTCGGTGGAAAGATCCTGTGTCCAGGGGACATCCAGGTTTTCGAACATACCGTTGTCGACGGTCTGCAGCCCGGTCATCAGGATCGATCTCGACGACGTGCACATCGTCGCGCCGATGTAGTGGTTCTCGAAATACGTTCCAGACCGCGCCATGCGCTCGTGTCCGGGAAGATCGAGCCCGGTGGGCCAACGCCCGAAATGCCGCTCCTGGTCGGTGAACACGAACAGGACATTATGCGGGCGGCCGGGTTTCGAGCCCGTGACGCTCGCGGGCTTTGGTGACGCCTCCGCCCGCTGCCCGAAAGACGATCCGAACAACGAGGCGGCCGCGATACCGGCCGGCACCCGGGTCAGCAACTCACGCCGCGAAATTTTCATCGGCCCGCTGGAAACTCCGGTATTCGATTCTTCCACGGTCTCACTTCTACCTGCAGATCCTGGTTCAGGTTCTTCGCCAACCACGATGGGGTTCTCTTTCCAAATCCGGCTTCCAGCAGACAATAATCGAATCCCTTGGTTCCAGCCAGAGCCACACCAAAAAATATCCGGGCCGGGCCACCAGACGTTCTGCATTTCTGCTTGGGTCAGGCCAGCCAATATTTCCCCTCTTCAGCGGGTTGCGCATGAAATCAGCGGTATTCTGGGGTCTAAAACGCCATTTTTGACACGGAATGGTTGCTCCAGGTGACCAACAAGCCAGATCAGGAGGTCGCCTGGCGCTTGCGACGGTCAATCGTTGCAAGGCGCTCTTCGATGAAACGCTGGAACTCCGGGCGCCAGTCAGGCTCATTGCTCTCGAGCCAGGCGCGCGCTCCGGGGTTGTCGAGTATCGAATCGATCAGCCGGGCGGTGCCCCGGAATTCCAGGGGATCGCTCCCAGTGGTCAAGGTGCGCAGGTAGGCCCCCTGAAAAGCGCTGAAGGTATTGCTCATCAACATTGCGAAGCGGAATTTCTCGGAGCCGGCCAGCTCCTCGCGGGCGCCGAGTCCCTTCAGGAACAGATCGGTGACTTCGGAGTTGAGGATCAGGAGCTCGCGAATGCGGTTGGATGATTCGATGTTGCGCTCCAGAGCCTCCCGCTTGGCCGCTTCGACGCTGCGCTCGATCTGCTGCGTGTTTTGCCTGATCTGGATGGCCAGGTAAATGAGGGAAGCGACGACCGCAACGGCTCCGATCAAATCTCCCAGCGCGCCCCAGTCCTGGATAGTCATGTTCATACCATATCGCAAAAATTTCAGGTGCGCCGAGCTGGTCTCCACCCCAACGATCACCAAGGGCGCAATTCTGCCAGCAGCACCCAAGTCGAAACGGGAAGGTTCACTATCCGGAATATTGTGCTGGCCCGTCGCCCGCCCGCACTGCCAGTCATGAGGTTCAATATCCCTCGGCGCGCCGACGCGTAACCGCGTGCAGGAAAAGCATTGCCAATAAAGCGAACATGGTCCACAACAAGGCACTGAAGAGCAGCCCTGCCGCGCCGACAGGAGCGATGAGCGTCTCCGTCTGGAACATCGCACTGCCGAACACGGCCGAGGGTATGAGGTAATACGGGGAAGCGAGCAGCCAGACGAGCATGGCGAGCAAGTCGCCCAGCGGCGCGAGTATCCCATTTCCCAGAACGCCGTCAGCATAGATCAGCAGGCCCATCGACAGATTGGGCAACACGACAATCAGCAGGAACAGGTCCAGACCGACCCTGCTGAACGCCTTGTTTGGGCCGCGGAGACTGTAGCCCCGCCCGTACTGCCACCCGCTCCAAACGAGAAATGCGGCCGAGGCAAGCAACAGAACCAGTCCGCCGGGCAACATCAAGAATGCGATCATCAGGACGTAAAGCCCGAGCGCCATGGCCAATGCGGTGAGCCAGGGTCTGAACACGATCTCGTTCACACTTCGAGCATACCACTTCACCTGTTGCCGCTTCGGTTGGTACAGATACGTGGGCCGGCCGCGGTTGCTGGCTACACACTATTGCGGTGAATCCGGGACGGCAGAATTTCGCCGAAGGGAGAAGCGGGGATTCAGCCGGCGGCCAATCCGCCCCACCCCAGCTGAAAAAGGAAGATGCCGATCGTCAGGAACGCGATGGCCATCTTGACGGCGGTGGCCAGGATCATGCCGATCCAGTCTTTCTGGGGCGCCAGCCGGATGCGTGCGCCGTTGGCGCCGCCGCGCATGTCGGAACCGCGGTCCGTTCGAGCGCTGTACCAGGCTGTCTTGAGCGGATCGGGTTTGCCGTCGACGCCTTCGGGGTTGACCTAAATCAGGCCCATCATCACGGCCGCCAGTGGGTTCTCCAGGTCGCGATCGCCGGAGTAACGGCTATGCGGATTGTCGCTGGTAGCCAGCCATTCGGTTTCCGAGCCCCAATCCGCGGGCCACCAGTCCTGGCTGTCCGTCATCAGCGCCCGCAGGTCTGACTTCGGTGCGTCTTCTTACTTCGTCGCGATAGTTGAAGTCCCTTCCCAATGGGTTGGGCTTGGTGTCGTGTTGATGGAGGATGTCCAGGTTCAGCGCATTGGGCCACCAGTCCATGTTGGACTTGCCTGCTGCGGTCTGGGCACTATCCGTTACCGGGCATTTGGCTTGAGCTGACATGGTTGCCTTCTTCATGGCAAAGTGCTTTTCAGGTTAGGGCGATGGCGGAATCCTGCCGTTTCTTTTGTGGCTATCTGCTCGATAGGCATATTGCTATGCCGTGTCCCGGGTACGAGCCGTCACGGCCCCTATGGTCTTAAGCTGGTCCCGCACTGATCTGATCAAGGCCACAGCGCTGTTCTGCATGGCGTAACGCAAGAGCCAGGCATTGGCTCCGGTGCGGTGACCTTCCCGGTTTCGGCTCCAGCATCCGCTCAATTTCAGAGGAATCCGTGCGCTCCGATAATGGTAAGCTTCGGTGGGGAGGCATGATTAGTAACCGCTTTCCGGAGGTGCAAAGGTGACAGCGACAACCGCGCTGCGTTCCGAACACGACCATATCCTGGCGATGATCGCCTGCCTTCGCGCGGCCTGCAGGGCCGCTGAATCGGGCGACGAATTCGATGTCGACACCTTCCGCTCGGGACTGGACTTCATCCGCGACTACGCGGACGCCTGGCACCACGCGAAGGAAGAGGAGCACCTGTTCCCGGCTCTGGAGGCGGCAGGCATGCCGCGCGACGGCGGGCCCATCGCCGTGATGCTATACGAGCACGAATTGGGTCGTTCCTACGCAGCAAGGATCGCCGAACATCTGGATGTGGCCGCCAGGGGCGATGGAGGGGCTCGCGCCGAGGTGCTGCGAAACGCCATGAGCTACGCGACCCTGTTGACCGGCCATATCCAGAAAGAGAACGGCATCCTGTTCAACATGGCGGATCAGCTGCTCCGGCCCGAAGAGCACGAGCGGCTTGAGGAGGTCTACCAAACAGCGATTCCGGCCGGCGCAAACGCGCAAACCGGGGTGCATTACGAAGGCATTGCAGCGTCGCTTTGCCAGCGATGGAATGTCGATCCTCAGGAAGCCGCCAGCGCGGGAGCGTCTTTCCGCTGCGGCTGACACCCGGATGGCCGGGGTCTGAGTTCCAGGCCTGGCCATCCGGCCGGTCCTGCAATCGGCTGGGTGGTCGGGACCTCCGCAGAACTCAGACAGGATCGGCCAGGCTGTGCGAACTCGCCCAGCTTTCGATCTGCTCCTTGAGCACCGCCCATTCGTAGTGAACGGGGCAGGGATTCTGCGCGTTGCAGTTGCCCAGGCCGAACAGGCAGTGGTTCTTGCTCGGTTCAAATTCCACCGCCCGAAGCACATCGATGAAATAAATCTCTGATGCCGGCCGCGAGAGCATGAAGCCGCCGTTGTGACCCTTCTGCGCGTCGAGCAGGCCGTTGGTCGTGAGCGAACGCATGATCTTTGCCAGGAACGCGGGGGGGACGTCGGTGGCCCTGGCGAGGTCCCGCGCACGAATCCGTTCGTCCGGCTTGGAGCGCGCCAGGTATGTCATTGCTCGCAGGGCGTATTCGGCGGGCCGGCTCAGGTACATACCGGCATTTTACCCTCCCTGTCACAAGGTTCCAGTCATTCCATTTCAATGGAATTGCATGTCCGTTGACATAGTTTTAACCTAGATCGGGAGACTTGGCTTTCCCCTGAGAGCCGCGGCAAAGAAAACGCGGCCGGACGGCAGACACGCAACCTTCGCCCGTTTTCCGGATGGGCGGACACAGACAGGCGTTGCAGGAAATGACAAGCTCCTCGCCAGACTATCAATACGATCGCAAGAAGCAGATTTCCGTGCTCGGCATGAACACGCTGGCGTTCACGATCAATTTCGCCGTGTGGACCATGTTTTCCGTGATCGGCATCAAGATCAAGGGCGAACTGGGTTTGAGCGAAACCGAGTTCGGCCTGCTGATCGCGACTCCCATACTGACGGGCTCGCTGGTCCGCCTGCCGTTGGGGTTCCTGACCGACCGATACGGCGGACGCGTGGTCTACTTCGTGCAGATGGTGCTGGTGGCCATCGCCACCTACGGCCTGCACTTCGCCAGCCAGTTCTGGCAGTACCTGCTGATCGGTCTCTGCATCGGCCTGGCCGGCGGCTCTTTCGCAATCGGCATTGCCTACACTTCCGCCTGGTTCAACAAGAAACAGCAGGGCTTCGCGATGGGCATCTTCGGCGCCGGCAATGCGGGCGCCGCGCTGAACATCTTCGTCGCGCCACTGATCGTCGTTGCGATGGGTTGGCGCATGGTACCTGTCGTCTACTCCATCACCATGCTCGTGATGGCCTTCGTATTCCTGTTTTTTACCTATCCGGACCCGCAACTCGAAGAAAGACGGCGAAATAACAGCTTCCCCCCGGTCGGCAAGCAGTTCGGAGCGCTCACCGAGACTCGCGTATGGCGCTATGGGCTGGCTTACTACTTCGTGTTCGGCGGATTCGTGGCGCTTTCGCTGTGGCTTCCCAAGTACTACATGGCGGAATACGGCCTGGACCTCGAACACGCGGCGCTGATTTCACTCGTCTTCGTATTGCCTTCCGGCGTCATCCGCGCGCTGGGGGGCTGGTTCTCGGACCGCTGGGGCGGTGAAACCGTCACCTGGTGGGTGTTCTGGATCTGTATCATCTGCCTGTTTTTCCTGGCCTATCCACCGACCACGGTAACGATTCACCGCATCGACCAGGACCTCACGTTCAACATCGGCGCCAGCGTTGCAGTCTTCACGGTGCTGGCGTTCATCGTCGGCATCGCCCAGGGCATCGGCAAGGCCAGCGTTTACCGTAGCCTGGCCGACCACTACAGCGGCAACATGGGAACGGTGGGCGGCCTGGTGGGCGTCATCGGTGGGCTCGGCGGCTTCTCCCTGCCGATCCTGTTCGGCGCGGCAGTCGATGCCACCGGAGTTCGTAGCACCACCTTCATGCTGATGTTCGGCGTGCTTGCCGGCGTCATGATCTGGACCTGGATGGCCGCCCGCGGCGAGCGCGAAGCCATCCTGGCCCGCCGGCCCAACCTGCGCGAACAGCTCGTGAAGGAAGAGCTGATCCGGCCGGTCGCCACGGCGGGGCGCTGGATCCGCCACTGGAATCCGGACGATCCCGAGTTCTGGGCCAGGGGCGGTCGGGTCGTGGCGCTGCGCAACCTGATCTTCTCGATGCCGCCGCTGCTGCTGTCCTTCGCCGTGTGGTTGCTCTGGAGCGTGGTGGTCATCGAGCTTCCGCGCGTCGGATTCCATTTCACCACCGGGGAGCTGTTCTGGCTGGCCGCCGCTCCGGGACTGTCCGGAGCCGCCTTCCGCCTGCTGTATTCCTTCGTCGTACCGATCTTCGGCGGCCGTAATTTCACCATCTTCAGCACCCTGACGCTGTTGATCCCCACCCTGTGGATGGCGGCGGCGGTGCAAAACCCGCACACGAGCTACATCGTATTCCTGTTCATCGCACTGCTGTGTGGTCTGGGCGGCGGCAATTTTGCCGCCAGCATGGCCCACATCAGCTTTTTCTTCCCGAAAAAGATGCTCGGCACCGCGCTGGGCTGGAACGCCGGCATCGGGAACCTGGGTGTCGGCGTGATGCAGGCGGTCGTGCCGCTCGTTATTTTCGGGGGCGCGCTGGCCTTCAAGGGCGGATTACCCCAAAGCTACGAGGAAGCTGGCGCGGTCAGCCAGGTCTGGTTGCAGAATGCCGGTCTGATCTGGGTGCCGTTCATCCTGCTCGCGACTCTGGCCGTCGCCTTCGGCCAGAACAACCTGCGCGGCGTGCAGGAGACCTACAGCCAGAAGACCGCCATCTTCGGGCGTAAACATGCCTGGGTACTGAGCTGGCTCTACACCGGCACCTTCGGTTCGTTCATCGGCTTCTCGGCGGCGTTTCCGATACTCCTGTCCGTGCTCTATCCCGAGTCCGGCGCGCTCAAGTGGGCCTTCGTCGGGCCGCTGGCGGGCGCGCTTATCCGGCCCCTGGGTGGCTGGTTGTCGGACCGCTTGGGTGGCGGCAAGGTGACCCTTTGGAATTTCGCCGTTATGTTCGCGGCGGGCCTCTGGATATTGCTGAGCCTGCCCGCGAACGGCGCTGGTCAGGACGTCACGGGCTTTTTCCTGGCGTTCATGCTGCTGTTCCTCGCGGCCGGTATCGGCAACGGATCGGTGTTTCACATCGTACCGACCGTATTCCGCAAGCTGCATGAACAGGAAGTGGCCGGGCAGGACGTGTCCGCGCAGGAAGCCGCCATCACAGCCGGCGACGTGGAGGCCTCGGTCGCGCTCGGGTTCACCAGCGCCATCGCGGCCCTGGGCCTGTTCTTTATTCCGGCGATGGTGGCCACCTCGATCCAATCGACCGGAACCCCCCGGTTTGCCATCACGGTTTTCAGCATTTTCTATCTGACCTGCGTACTGGCGACCTGGTGGTGGTACCGGCGCCGCGACGCGGAAGTCCGTTGTAACTAAGGGCCCGCGTTGCCAACAGGCCCCGGGAGTCAATCATGGCCAGAGACATTCAAAAGTGGAACCCGGAAGACGCACAGGAATGGGCGGCGTCCGGAAAGTCCATTGCAACCCGCAACCTTTGGATCTCGATTCCCAGCCTCCTTTGCGGCTTTGCCGTGTGGATGTACTGGGGAATCATCACCGTCCAGATGCTCAACCTGGGTTTTGCGTTCGAGAAATCCGAGCTGTTCTCCCTGACCGCCGTGGCCGGCCTCTCTGGCGCCACGTTGCGGATACCCAGCACCTTCTTCATACGGCTTGCGGGCGGCCGTAACACGATCTTCTTCACCACCGCGCTGCTGATGATCCCGGCGGCTGGCACCGGATTTGCGCTGCAGGACCTGAACACGCCCCTGTGGCAGTTCCAGTTGCTGGCGCTGCTGTCCGGCATCGGCGGCGGCAACTTCGCTTCCTCGATGTCCAACATCAGCTTTTTCTATCCCAAGAGGCAGCAGGGACTGGCCCTGGGCCTGAACGCGGGCCTGGGTAATTTCGGCGTGACCACGATGCAGATCCTGGTGCCGCTCAGCATGACCTTCGCCTTGTTCGGCGGCGACTCCATGACGTTGCAGACGGCCAGCGGCACGCTGATCGGAAAGATACCCGCCGGTTCCGAAACCTGGCTGCAGAACGCCGGCTTCGTGTGGCTGATATTCCTGGTCCCGCTGGCTTTCGCGGGCTGGTTCGGCATGAACAACATACGCGACGAGCACGTCTCGCCGCACCTCGGTAATCCCCTGTCGTCGTTTGGAGTGATCAGCTTCATGCTGCTGATCGCCCTGTTCACGGCCGGCTGCGGCCTGTGGCTGATGCTGCCGCAGGATGCCAACGGCTCCGGGCTGAACGTGCCCAAGGATGTGGTTCTGCTGCTGGTGGTTGTCGCCACGGTCGTGCTGCTACGGCTCATCCCGGGTGACGTCGGCAGCAACCTGAAACGACAGTACCGCATCTTCAGGAACAAGCATACCTGGGTGATGACCCTCATCTACACCATGACCTTCGGTTCGTTCATCGGCTACGCCGCGGCATTCGCACTGGCCATCAAGGTGGTGTTCGGTTACCAGCACGTTATGGTCGACGGCGTCATGACCCACGACCTGGTCAATCCGAACGGGCCGTCCGCGCTGATGTACGCGTGGATGGGCGCCTTCATCGGCGCCCTGATTCGGCCCGTGGGCGGCTGGATCGCGGATCGCATGGGCGGCGCGCTGGTCACGCAGATCATTTCGATCATCATGTTCGGCAGTGCGCTGGGCGTAGCCTGGTTCCTCAAGCTGGCTTACGCGTCCGCCACTCCTGAACAGTACTTCGTGCCGTTTCTGCTGCTGTTCCTGCTGCTGTTCGCGGCCTCGGGCATCGGCAACGGGTCCACTTTCCGGACCATTTCGCAAGTGTTCGACAAGGAGCAGGCCGGTCCGGTACTCGGCTGGACTTCGGCCATTGCGGCTTACGGAGCGTTCTACATTCCGCAGGTGTTCGGCGAGCAGATCAAGGCCACCACACCGGAAAACGCGCTGTACGGTTTCGCCGCATTCTACGGCCTTTGCATCGTGATCAACTGGTGGTTCTACCTGCGCAAGGGCGCGGAGTACCACAACCCCTGATGTTCGGAGTGACACATGAGCCACTTTCTCGACAACCTTACCTACTTCACCCGGAAGAAGCCGGAGCCGTTTGCCGACGGGCATGGCGTGACCACCGAAGAACCCAGGAGCTGGGAGCGCGCGTACCGGGGGCGCTGGTCGCATGACAAGGTGGTGCGCTCCACGCACGGCGTGAACTGCACCGGCTCTTGCAGCTGGAAAATCTACGTGAAGGGCGGTCTCGTCACCTGGGAGACCCAGCAAACCGATTACCCGCGCACCCGGCCCGACCTGCCCAACCACGAGCCCCGTGGTTGTTCGCGGGGCGCCAGCTACTCCTGGTATCTCTACAGCGCGGCCCGGCTCAAGTACCCGATGATCCGCAGCCAGTTGCTGAAGTCCTGGCGCGCGCTGCGCTCGGTGCACGACGACCCGGTTGTGGCGTGGCAAAAGCTCATCGAGGACGAGAGGGCCAGCAAGGAATTCAAGGCGGCTCGCGGCCTGGGCGGCATGGTGCGGGCCAAATGGGACGAGGTGAATGAGATCATCGCTTCGGCCAACATCCACACCGCAAAGACTTACGGGCCCGACAGGGTTATCGGATTCTCGCCGATTCCAGCCATGTCGATGGTTTCCTATGCCGGCGGATCGCGCTATCTCTCGCTGATCGGCGGCACCTGCATGAGCTTCTACGACTGGTACTGCGATCTGCCGCCGAGCTCGCCGCAGGTCTGGGGCGAGCAGACCGACGTCCCGGAAAGCGCCGACTGGTACAACGCCAACTACATCATCGCCTGGGGCTCGAACGTGCCCCAGACCCGCACCCCCGACGCGCATTTCTTTACCGAGGTCCGCTACAAGGGCACCAAGACGGTTGCCGTCACGCCGGATTACAGCGAGGTGGCCAAGCTTTCCGACGCGTGGTTGCCGGCACGCCAGGGCACCGACTCGGCCCTGGCCATGGCGATGGGGCACGTCATCCTGAAGGAATTCCACGTCGAGCGGCCCAGTGCCTATTTTCAGGACTACGTTCGCCGCTACTCCGACATGCCGTTCCTCGTGCTGATAGAGCAGAAGGATGGTCGCTGGGTGCCCGGCCGCACGCTGCGCGCCGCGGATTTCGACGACCGACTGGGCCACGAAAACAACCCCGACTGGAAGCCGGTGGTGCTGGATGCGAACGACCGGCAGCCGGTGGTGCCCAACGGCACCATCGGCGCCCGCTGGGGCGATCCCGGCCGCTGGAATCTGGAGGAGAAAAATCAGCAGGATGGCACGGAAATCGCGCCGCTGCTGAGCCTGCTGGACGGGGCGGAAGAGGTTCTGCCGGTGGCTTTTCCGTATTTCGGCAACCAGGCGCACAATCGGAAGATCTTCGCGCACACGGATCACGAGGCCGTGCTCACACGCAAGGTTCCCGTGCGCACCCTGGCGCTGGCCGGCGGGCCTGCCCGGGTGGCGACCGTCTACGACCTGATGCTGGCCAACTACGGCATCGATCGCGGACTGGACGACGACCAGGTGGCGAAGAGCTACGACGATGACGTGCCCTATACACCCGCCTGGCAGGAGCGGATCACCGGCGTGAGCCGCGAACTGGTGACGCGCATCGCCCGCGAATTCGCCGATTCCGCCGACCGGACGCGGGGCCGCTCGATGGTCATCCTCGGAGCGGCGATCAACCACTGGTATCACATGGACATGACCTACCGCGGGATCATGAACATGCTGATCATGTGCGGCTGCGTGGGACAGACCGGGGGCGGCTGGGCGCATTACGTGGGCCAGGAAAAGCTGCGTCCCCAGACCGGCTGGTTGCCTCTCGCCTTCGCGCTGGACTGGCACCGGCCGCCGCGACAGATGAACAGCACGTCTTTTTTCTACGCCCATTCCGATCAGTGGCGCTACGAGAAACTGGAACTCAACGAGATCCTCTCGCCGCTGGCCGACCGGTCCGCCTGGGCCAGGCAGAGCCTGATCGACTGCAACGTGCGCGCCGAGCGCATGGGCTGGCTGCCATCCGCGCCGCAACTGGAGGAAAACCCGCTCGAGCTGTCGAAAGAAGCCAGGGCCCAGGGCCTCAGCAGCAAAGACTATGTCGTGAACCGGCTGAAAGACGGCAGCCTGCGGATGTCCTGCGAGGCGCCGGATGCGCCGCGCAATTTTCCGCGCAACCTGTTCATCTGGCGCTCCAATCTGCTGGGTTCCAGCGGTAAAGGCCACGAGTACATGCTCAAACACCTGCTGGGCACCAATCACGGCGTGCTGGGCAAGGACCTGGGACAGGAAGGCGGCCAGAAGCCGGCCGAGGTTGAATGGACCGACGCGGCGCCCGAAGGCAAGCTCGACCTGGTGGTGACCCTGGATTTCAGGATGTCCACGACCTGCGTGTATTCCGACATCGTCCTGCCTTCGGCCACCTGGTACGAGAAGAACGACCTGAACACATCCGACATGCACCCCTTCATCCACCCGCTCTCACGTGCGGTGGACCCGGCCTGGGAGAGCCGCAGTGACTGGGAGATTTACAGGGGGCTGGCGAAGCAGTTTTCCGAGCTGTGTCCCGGGCACCTCGGTACGGAGACCGACATCGTGCAGTTGCCCATCCTGCACGACACGCCGGCTGAGCTGGGCCAGGCGCTCGGGGTGAAGGACTGGAAGCGCGGCGAGTGCGAGGCCGTGCCGGGCAAGACGATGCCGAACTTCGTCGAAGTCGTGCGGGATTATCCCGACACCTACCGGAAATTCACCTCGCTGGGTCCCTTGATGAACACGCTGGGCAATGGGGGGAAAGGCATCGGCTGGAATACCGACGACGAGGTGGATTTGCTCGGCCGCCTGAACCGGGTGGTCGAGGAAGACGGCGTGTCCCGGGGCCGCCCCCGCATCGACAGTGATATCGACGCGGCCGAGGTGGTCCTCTCGCTGGCGCCGGAGACGAACGGCCAGGTGGCCGTCAAGGCGTGGCAGGCCCTGAGCAAGGTGACGGGGCGCGATCATACCCACCTGGCGCGGCCGAAACAGGACGAGAAGATCCGTTTCCGCGACCTGCAGGCGCAGCCGCGCAAGATCATCTCCTCGCCGACCTGGAGCGGGCTGGAGGACGAGCACGTCAGCTACAACGCGGGCTACACCAACGTCCACGAACTGATTCCCTGGCGCACGCTGACCGGCCGTCAGCAGTTCTACCAGGATCACTTGTGGATGCGCGATTTCGGCGAGGGCCTTTGCGTCTACAAGCCGCCGATCGACACCAAGACAGTGGAGCCGCTGTTCGAGATCCACGCGAAAGACGGCAAGCAGGTCGTGCTGAACTGGATTACGCCGCACCAGAAGTGGGGCATCCACAGCACCTACTCGGAAAATCTGCTGATGCTGACCCTGAGCCGGGGCGGCCCCTGCGTGTGGATGAGCGAGGCGGACGCCGCGAAGATCGATTGCCAGGACAACGACTGGATCGAACTGTACAACAGCAACGGCGCGATCGCCGCGCGCGCGGTGGTGAGCCAGCGCGTGCCCGAGGGCATGGTGATGATGTACCACGCACAGGAGAAGATCATCAATACACCGATGAGCCAGCTCACCGGCCAGCGGGGCGGCATCCACAACTCGGTGACGCGCGCGGTGGTCAAGCCCACGCACATGATCGGTGGCTACGCCCAGCTCGCGTGGGGCTTCAATTACTACGGCACCGTGGGTTCGAATCGCGACGAGTTCGTGGTGGTGCGCAGGATGACCAGGATCGATTGGCACGCCGCGAAGCATGAGTCCGGCCAGGAGGTGACAGCATGAAGATCCGGGCGCAGATCGGAATGGTCCTCAACCTCGACAAGTGCATCGGTTGCCACACCTGCTCGGTAACCTGCAAGAACGTCTGGACTTCGCGGGAGGGCGTGGAATACGCCTGGTTCAACAATGTCGAGAGTAAGCCGGGTGTCGGCTACCCGCGCGAATGGGAAAACCAGGACACCTGGAAAGGCGGCTGGCGCCTCGACAAGAACCACAAGCTCAAGCCGCGGATGGGCGGCAAGGTCACGTTGCTGGCCAAGATTTTCGCCAACCCGGACCTGCCTCAGATCGACGAGTACTACGAGCCGTTCACCTACGACTACGAACATCTGCAGAACGCCCCGGCCTCGAAAAACATGCCCACCGCGCGCATGCGATCGGCCATCACCGGCCAGCGCATGGAAAAGCCCGAGTGGGGGCCGAACTGGGAGGAGATCCTGGGTGGGGAATTCAGCAAGCGCAGCAAGGACGTCAATTTCGAAAACGTCGAAAAGGAAATCTACGGGCAGTTCGAAAATACCTTCATGATGTACCTGCCGCGCCTGTGCGAGCACTGCCTCAATCCGGCTTGCGTGGCGGCCTGCCCGAGCGGCGCCATCTACAAGCGGGAAGAAGACGGCATCGTGCTGATCGACCAGGACAAGTGCCGCGGCTGGCGGATGTGCATCAGCGGCTGCCCCTACAAGAAGATCTATTTCAACTGGCAGTCCGGCAAGTCGGAAAAATGCACTTTCTGCTACCCGCGAATCGAATCCGGCGATCCCACCGTGTGCTCGGAAACCTGCGTCGGTCGCATCCGCTACCTCGGCGTGCTGCTCTACGACGCCGACCGCATCGCCGAGGCGGCCAGCGCGCCGGACACGGAGGATCTTTACCAGGCACAGCTCGACATCTTCCTCGACCCACACGACCCGGAAGTGATTAGGCAGGCCGCGGCCGACGGGGTGCCGCAAAGCTGGCTCGAAGCCGCCCAGCAATCGCCCGTCTACAAGATGGCGATGGACTGGAAGGTGGCCTTCCCGCTGCATCCGGAGTACCGCACGCTGCCCATGGTGTGGTACGTGCCTCCGCTTTCCCCGATCCAGAACGCTTCGGCGCAGGGCAAGCTGGATGGCGACGGGGTCATACCCGACGTCAGCCGTCTGCGGATACCGGTGAAATACCTGGCAAACATGCTCACCGCCGGAAAAGAGCAGCCGGTGGTCCAGGCGCTGGAAAGAATGATCGGAATGCGTGAATTCCTCCGCGCCCGGCACGTGGAGGGTGTCCGCGCCGACGACATCCTGCAGCGGATCGGGCTGGACGAGGCCACGGTCGATGAGATGTACCGGTTTATGGCTCTGGCCAACTACGAAGACCGCTTCGTCATCCCCACAAACCACCGCGAACACGCGGGCAAGACGCCGTTCGACAACGAACTGGCCTTCGAGCACCGTTCGGCCTGTGGTTTCAGCTTCGGCAACGGCTGTTCCGGCGGAATCACCCAAACAAGCCTGTTTGGCCGACCAACCCACCGCAACACCCTGAGCGGCACGCCGAGGCCGGCGGAAGGAAAGAAAGATGAAGACCTATAAGCTTCTGGGACTACTGCTTTCGTACCCACAGCCCGAATGGCTGCGCGGCATCGGCGAAGGGCGGGAGATCCTGCGGCGGGAGGGCCTGCTCAAAGGCAGGCCGCTGACCACCGTGCTGGCGCTCATTGACCGGCTTGGCGACAGCGATCCCTACGAACTGCAGGAGGACTACGTGGCGACCTTCGACCGCGGCCGCGCGCATTCGCTGCATCTGTTTGAGCACATCCATGGCGAATCCCGGGACCGCGGCCAGGCGATGGTCAACCTGGCCGAGACCTACGCGCAGAAAGGCCTCGTCATCGACCGCGCGGAATTGCCGGACTACCTGCCCCTGTTCCTCGAGTTCCTTTCCTGCTGCACGGCTGACGAGGCGGCCGGCCTGCTGGCCGAGCCGGTGGAGGTGATCGCGGTGATCGGGGAGCGCCTGAGCCAGAAGGACTCGCCCTACGCCGCCGTGTTCGACGCGCTGGTCGCCCTGTCCAAACAGCGGCCGCAACGGGCGTGGATGAGCGAACTGCTGGCGGCGACGCCCGGGGAGGAGAGTCTGGAATCCCTCGACCGGGAGTGGGAAGAAGCCGGCGCGTTTGCCAGGCCGGATGCAGCGGGAGACTGCCGGGACTGTACCGTCCGTAAGGACGAACTGCGCATGAAGCTTACCCGATAGGAAGCACGCACATGTCACACTATATCAACCAGTTTCTGTTCGGGATTTATCCCTACATCGCGATCACGGTGTTCTTCGTCGGCAGCCTGCTGCGTTACGACCGCGACCAGTACACCTGGAAGGCGAGTTCCAGCCAGCTGTTGAGTGGCAAGGACATGCGCATCGGCAGCAATTTCTTCCACATCGGCATCATCATGCTGTTTTTCGGCCATCTGTTCGGCCTGTTGACGCCGCATGCCGCTTACGAACACATCATGGACGCGGGCACCAAGCAGCTGCTCGCCATGACCGCCGGCGGGATTTTCGGGACGGTTTGCCTGGTTGGCATGATCCTGCTGATCCGCCGTCGTATACGCGACCCGAGGATCCGTGCCACCAGCCAGGCCATGGACCTGCCCGTGCTGCTGATCCTGTTCGTACAGCTGTTGCTCGGCCTGGCGACCATACCGTTCTCGGCGCAGCACCTGGACGGGAGTTCCATGCTGGCCCTCGCACATTGGGCCCAGCACCTTGTGACTTTCCAGGGGGATGCGGCGGGCTACGTAGCCGGTGAAGCGCTGGTGTTCAAGGCACACCTCGTGCTCGGCACGACCATCTTCCTGCTGTTTCCCTTCACACGCCTGGTCCATGTCTGGAGCGTGCCGATCCAGTACCTGAGCCGCAAGGGATACCAGATCGTCAGAAAAGCGGCATAGCGCCGGAATAGGGGACAACACGTGGCCGCAACCATCGAAGACAGCCGCGGGCTCTATGCACCACTGGAACGCCCTATCCCGAGCTGAAAAAGGAAAATGCCGATCATCAGGAACGCGATGGCCATCTTGACGGCGGTGGCCAGGATCATGCCGATCCAGGTGCCCACCCCCGCCTTGCCTGAACGAATGATGTCGGCGCCCCCGGTCAACTCGCCGATGACGGCGCCGATGAACGGACCGAGCAACATGCCTGCCAGGCCAAAGAAGATGCCCACGAGGGCGCCGATGGTGGCGCCCCAGAAGGCACGCGAGGTGGCGCCCAGATAGCGCGCCCCGGCAGCGCCGGCGACGAAATCGATGATCCAGGCGACGAGGGCGAGCACGGCCAGCACGCCGATGGTGGCCCAGCCCACGGTTTCGAAGTGACCGATCCAGGCGCCGAGGAACAGGCCGAGGAAAATCAGCGGTACACCAGGGAGCGCGGGTAACACCGTGCCGACCAGGCCGGCTATGACGATCAGGCCGGCCAGCAGCCACCACAGAATCGTCCAGTCCATTGAGCTCCTCCCGACACCAGGGACAGCCCGGCGGCAGCGACCGCCGGGTTCAGGGGCATCATAACGTATCGGCCATCCAAGTCGAAAGCAGCGGCCAGTCGCGCGCAAGTCCATGAACCCGTGGGAATTCCCGCCCGGGGGCGCCGGTGACCGTTGATCGCGATCATGGCGTCTGGGCGCCCACTGGAAGACAATGGTGTCGGTGTCTTTCCGGGATGGATGTTGCCGAAAACGTGAACAAGCCCAACCTGCCGCCGACCGACCATGAGTTACTCGACCGCCTGTTCGAACGCCTCGAGAAGGCTTCGGCGGTCGAGATAGGTTACCCGGTCGCCTTCGATTTCGACTACGCGGCACTGGACCCTTTCCTGCGGTTCAGCCTGAACAATGCAGGCGACCCGTTCATGCCGATGACCTACCAGTTGAACACGCACGAGTTCGAGCAGGAGGTGGTGGCTTTCTATGCCGAGCTGGCGCGGGCGCCGGTCGACCAGTGGTGGGGCTACATCACGAACGGCAGCACCGAGGGTAACCTCTACGGCCTGTACCTGGCGCGTGAACTCCTGCCGGACGGCATCGTGTATTTCTCGCAGGACAGCCACTACAGCGTTGGCAAGAATCTGCATTTCCTGAACATGCGACACATCATGATCCGCTCGCAGCCCAACGGCGAGATCGACTACGAGGATCTGAAGGAAACCCTGCGCATCCGGCGCGATGCGCCGCCGATCATCTTTGCCAACATCGGCACCACCATGACGGAGGCCAGGGACGACATTGGCCGTATCCGCTCGATCCTCGACGACCTCGCTATCGAGGAGCGGTATATCCACTGCGACGCGGCCCTGTGCGGCGGCTACGCGGCCTTCCTCGACCCCCGCCCGGCCTGGGACTTCGAAGATGGCGCCGACAGCATCGCCATTTCCGGCCACAAGTTCATCGGTTCGCCGATTCCCTGTGGTATTGCGCTCGCGCGGCGCGGCCACGTGGACCGGATCGGTCGCTCGGTCGCCTACATCGGCAGTGTGGACACCACCATCAGCGGCTCCCGGAACGGCTATACGCCGCTGGTCATGTGGTACGCCATCCGCGCAATGGGACGCGAGGGCATGAAGCGGCGAATCGACCAGTCCCTCGCGGTGGCGGCTTATGCGGAGTCTCGCTTTCGCGAGATCGGTATCGAGGCCTGGCGCAATCCCCAGGCCCTTACCGTGATATTTCCGGAGGCCCCGTCCTCCGTGCGCGAGAAGTGGCAGCTGGCCAGTGCACGCGGTGCCAGCCATCTGATCTGCATGCCGCACGTGCGGCGCGAGCAGATCGACGAACTGATCGCCGACATCCAGGGTGCAAGGGAGACAAGCGAATGAAAGCGCTGACCATCGTGCAGGAGGATCACCCCGGCCTGCTGGCGGAGATCACGACGATCCTGGAACGCGAAGGCATCGCGGTCGAGGATTTCAGCGGGGTCTCGATGGGCAACACTGCCGTGCTCAGCTTCACGGTGGTGCCCTACCGCCAGGCCTTCCGAGTGCTTTCCGACGCGGGCTACCGCGTTGTGGCCAGTGAGCACCTGCTGGTGCGCATGGAGCGGCACCCGGGCGCATTGGCCCAGCTTTCCCGGCGGCTGGCCGAAGCCAACGTCGATGTGCGCGGCATGCACATCGTCAACCAGGACGAAACCGCCGGCATCGTCGCCCTGGAAACGGCCGACTACGAAAAGGCGCGCGAAGTGCTCAAGGACATCCTCGTATAGCGGATCAGGAAAAGAGGAACGCAAAGCACGCGGAAGGGGCGCAAAAGGCGCAAAAACTGCTTGGGTGGGGGCAGCCTGAGGGGCCGTGCACTACCGGGCGCCGGGGCTTTGTGGGGCTAAAACCCGTAATGTTTCCGCGGAAGACGCCGAATACGCAGATTATTGATTGCAGTGGCAGCGTGCTCTCCGAACACACAACGAAGTTTTCGTTTTTAGCATTCTCCGCGTCTTCAGCGGAATA
>JASFKQ010000042.1:0-21332 GCA_050118555.1 Lysobacterales bacterium | reverse complement strand
AATCTCGGCGTCTTCGAAAATCGTCCGGTCCTGGATCACGACGCCGTCGACGCGATCCGCTTCCTGGTGGATGCGGAACTTGTTGCTGAGGAAAAACAGCTGGGACTGGAAGGCCCAGCGTTTCATATCGCGGTAGAAGTCCTCGAGGTACGGATTTTCGTCGTTGGGCTCGTAAAACGGGGCAACCTCATACGTGCCGGTCAGAAAGTCCAGCAGCGACGACTTTCCGGAGCCGATGTTACCGGCAATCGCTATGAATTTGCGTTCTGCCATGTCAGGATTCCGGGTCAGGGTCCAGCGCTTTGCGCCGTTTACGGCTACTGTTATATGGAGCTCATATGAAACCGAGTCAACGCCTCTCCGCCATCGTTTTCCTCGCCCTGGCCTGTGCGGTTCTGGCGCCTGCCGGCAAGCTGCTTGCGCACGAGGAAGGTGGCTCTGCCGACGCGGGCCATGTGCCGGCGCGCGTGCTGGGACACATCAGCTTTCCGACGATGACCCGGTCGGAGGAGGCGCAGGCTGCGTTCATCCAGGGCATGCTGCTGTTGCATCTTTTTGAATATCCCTATGCCCGGGAGCAATTCCTTGAAGCCCAGCGCCTTGATCCGGATTTCGCCATGGCCTACTGGGGCGAGGCGATGACCTTCAATCACCCCATTTGGGACCAGCAGAACCTGGCAGCTGCCCGGTCTGCATTGGCGAAACTCGGCGCCACCCCTGCCGAGCGGCTGGAAAAGACGCCGTCCGCGCGTGAGAAGGGACTTCTGGCCGCCCTGGACGTTCTGTACGGTCAGGGGACCAAAGCGCAGCGCGACGCGTCGTACATGCGTGCGATGGAACAACTGGCGGCGCGTTTTCCCGAAGATCCGGAAATCAGGCTGTTCTATGCGCTTTCGCTTCTGGGGGTCAACGCAGGGGTTCGGGATACCGCCACTTACATGATGGCAACGGCCATTGCGCAGGAAGTATTCTGCCAAAACCCAGATCATCCGGGCGCGGCCCACTACCTGATACACGGCGTCGATGACCCGCTGCACGCGGTGCTGGGCCTGCGCGCCGCACGGGCGTTGGCACGCATGGCGCCCGACGCTGGCCATGCCCAGCACATGGCGTCCCACATTTTCACGGCCCTGGGTATGTGGGACGACGTGGTCAGTGCCAACGAAGCGGCCGTGAAAGTGCAGAATTCGATGCGTGAGGAGCACGGCTTGTCCGCCCGTCACTGGGGTCACTACAACTTCTGGTTGCTGTACGGCTACCTTCAGCAGGGGCGGACCGTGCAGGCCCGCGAATTGCTGACGTCCGCCTACGCGGAAGCGGAAGCGGCCGATTCCGCGCCGGAAGACCCGATGGCCCTGGATCCCGACAGTTCGCTGGTGGGCTCGGTCGTGCAGATGTGGACACGATACCTCGTGGAAACGAGGGACTTGAATGGCGACCTGTCGAACTGGAGTTTCAAAAGCGGCAAGGCCTACGACCCGAACCTCAACATCAGTTTCGTCAAGACGCTGCAGGCGACACAGAGCGGTCTGGTCGCCCAGGCCGGCCAGTACCAGAGCCAGTTCCGTGCGCTCAAGAGCGAACTCGAGGAAGCCGTGTCGAAACTGGAGGAAAAGCCACCCTCGACTCAGCAGTACCTGGACCGGCTGGCGGTAATGGACCTGCTGCTCTCGGCCGCAATCGAGGAGGCTCGCGGGGAGACCGGGAAAGCGATCGAGCTCGCCGGCCAGGCCAGCGAGCGCGAGGGTTCGATGCCGTACTCGTTCGGACCGCCTTTCATCGACCTGCCGTCCGCGGAAATGCTCGGGGAGCTGTTGCTGAAGGCCCGGCGCTATGACGAAGCGGCCCGGGCTTTTGAAATCCAGTTGAAGCGCAGCCGTCTCAAGCCCCGGTCGCTCGTGGGGCTGATCCAGTCGCTGGATGCGACAGGTAGTGAAGCAGAGGCCGCTTACCACCGTGAAACGCTGCAGCGCCTCCGGGGCAGCGCCGACGACTCGGTGAAGGTCAGCCTGCCTTGATGCGAACTGGCGCGCGGCCCGAGGCTGGCGGCAGTCTCGCGCCGGGCTGCAGTCGTCAATCGGATTTCCGTCCGGCAGGTGCGCGATTTCGGCGGCCGGCCAGCAGACTCACTGCAACAATCGTAGCGAAGATCGCACTGGCGGAGAAGGTTGCGGCCGGTCCGACCCGGCTCCAGAGCGCTCCCGCTATCACGCTCGCCAGCAGCACGGCCGCGCCGGTCACGAGATGGAAGATGCCGAACGCCGTGCCGTGCAGTGACGCCGGCGAGGTGTCCGCAACGCGTTTGGAAAGCAGACCCTGGGTGAGGCCCATGTGCAGTCCCCAGAGCGCCGCGCCCGGCATCGCGAGCCATGGGGAATCGGCCAGGGCCAGGCACGCGTCGGAGGTGATGAGAACTGCCAAACCGGCAAGAAAAAGCCGATGCGCCGATACCCGGTCAGCCGCACGGCCCGAGGGGTAGGCCGCCAGCGCATAGGACACGTTCATGACGATCAATGTGAGAGGCACCAGGGTCAACGGCAGTCCCACGTTCTGTGCGCGCAGCACGAGGAACGCTTCGCTGAACCGGGCCAGGGTGAACATGGCCCCGATCGTGACTACCCCCCAGTAGGGCCGCGGCAGCGCGCTGACCGCATTTCGTGAAAAGCCGCGCCTCGCGCGGACGGGCACTTCGCGGCGTCCTGGTTCGGACACTCCGAAGACGAGTACCGCGACCGCGAGCACGGCCGGGATGACGGCCACCCAGAGGACGGATTCGATGTCGCCGGAAAGAAGGACCATGAACCCCAGCGCGAGCAGGGGGCCCAGAAAAGCGCCCACCGAGTCCAGCGCCTGGCGCAGACCATAGGCTGCTCCGCGCCCGGCCGCAGGAACGATGTCGGCCAGAAGCGCATCACGCGGCGCCCCGCGGATGCCTTTGCCCACCCGGTCGGCAAAGCGGGCGCCGAACACCCAGCCGATGGTGGAGGCCAGCGGAAACAGGGGCTTCGTGACGGCGCTCAGGCCGTAGCCCAGTACCACCAGGGGCTTGCGCTTGCGCAAGTGATCGCTGAATGCGCCGGAAAGGACCCTGGCCGCGGAAGCAGTTGCTTCGGCGATGCCCTCGACGAAGCCGATGGTCAGCATGGATGCCCCGAGCACGGTGGACATGAACACCGGCAACAGGCTGTGCACCAGCTCTGAAGAGGTGTCCATGAGCAGGGAAACCAGGCCCAAAGCCCAGACGCTCTTCGGCAAGGAAAATCCGGTGTTCAAGGAATCGCGCTGCATTTGCTCGTGGGAACGGCGGCCTGCCCACTATGGTGCCGCGTGGCGTGCATCGCCGCCAGCACGTGCTTCAATCCGACTGCGGACAGTGCGCGACGGCGGCCCGCCTGACCGGTGGCCGGAAAAGCCGGCCGAGGGGATGCATGTTGCAGTCGTCCGCGGCAAAATTGCGAACGAATGGAAAATGGATTGAAATGTTTTGCCGGCAACGCGGGTCTAATGGGCATCTCAATACGAACATGGCCATGAAAATCAAGCAATACGAAGACAATCGGATACGTTCCTGGGAAATTACCAGTGAGACCACCTACCTGAGCCGGCGGCAGTTCGTTCGCGAGGCCAGCCTGGCTGCCGGGGCCGCCTTCATCGGTGGTTCGGTTCTGCTGGGACAGCCAGGGGAGGCCCTGGCCTCGGTTCGGGAACTGGACACCGTGGCGGGTCGGTTCAGCACCGACGAAGAACCGAACTCCTGGGAAGACATCACCACGTACAACAACTTCTACGAGTTCGGGACCGATAAATCGGATCCGTACCAGAACGCCCAGGACTTCGTCACGCAGCCCTGGACAGTGAAGGTGTCCGGCGAATGCGCCAAACCGGGGGAATACGCCTACGAGGACATCGTGGGTCCCCATACGCTGGAAGACCGCGTCTACCGCCACCGCTGCGTCGAGGCCTGGTCCATGGTGATCCCCTGGGTCGGTTTTCCCCTCGGCGACCTGCTCAAGCGCTTCGAGCCGGGTTCCGACGCGAATTTCGTCATGTTCAAGACGCTGTACGATCCGAAGCAGATGCCCGGACAGCGTAGGGCCATTCTCGACTGGCCGTACGTGGAAGGCCTGACCATGGCCGAAGCGATGCATCCCCTGACCCTCATGGCGGTGGGTGTTTACGGTAAGGAACTGCCCAACCAGAACGGAGCGCCGATGCGCCTGGTCGTTCCCTGGAAATACGGTTTCAAGGGGATCAAGTCGATCGTTGAGATCGAATTCACGCGGCGTCAGCCAAGAAACTCGTGGGCGATTGCCGCGCCAAACGAATACGGTTTCTATGCGAACGTGAATCCGAACGTGGATCACCCGCGATGGAGCCAGGCGAAGGAGCGTCGAATCGGCGCCGGGCTGTTTGCGCCGAAGCAACCGACGCTGATGTTCAACGGCTATGCCGACCAGGTGGCGTCGCTTTACACCGGCCTGGACCTGCGCAAAAACTTCTGATGCCGGTTCGCGGATGGAAGGGGCCCGGCCGGGGCGGGATTCGCGCGCTCAAGGTACTCCTGTTTCTGGTTTGCCTGGTGCCGGCAAGCAAGCTGGTGCTGGAGGCCTTTGGTGTCGCCGGCCTGACCCTGGGGGCAAACCCGGTCGAGGAACTGATTCACCGTTGCGGCAAGTGGGGGCTCAACTTCCTGCTGATCACGCTGGCGGTGACACCCGTGCGCCGCCTGACAGGGTGGAACTGGCTGGTGCGTTTCCGGCGCATGTTGGGCCTGTTCGCCTTTTTCTACGTGGTGATGCATTTCCTCGTCTACGCGGGCATCGATCAGCGCTTCGACCTTCGGGCCATCGTAGAGGATATCGCAGAGCGTCCGTACATCACCCTGGGCATGACAGCATTGCTGTTGTTGATACCGCTTGCAGTGACGTCGACCAATGGGATGATGCGGCGCCTGGGGCGGCGCTGGCAGAAGTTGCACCGGTTGGTCTATGTGATCGCGATCCTCGGCGTCTGGCACTTTTACTGGCAGGTCAAGTTGGATACGCTCGAACCGCTGATTTACGCTGGCATTCTCGCAGTACTGCTGGGGTTCCGCTATGTCGACCGGCTGCGGCGCAGGCGGCGTGCGGGTATCCCGTCAACGAGGAACGATCATGAGCGTCTTGCGCACACCCGATGAACGATTTGAAAACCTGCCGGATTTTCCCTTCCGACCAAACTATCTTACGGTCAACGACCCGGACCTGGGCGAACTGCGCGTCCACTACGTCGACGAAGGTCCACGTGATGGTCCTGTCGTGTTGTGCCTGCACGGCGAGCCTAGCTGGAGTTTTCTCTACCGCAAGATGATCACCGTGTTCGCGGACGCCGGCTGCCGCGTACTGGCGCCTGACCTGATCGGATTCGGCCGTTCGGACAAGCCCTCGAATCGCAGTGACTACACCTATGCCCGGCATGTGGGCTGGATGCGGGACTGGCTGGAGGCCCTGGACCCGCAAGACGTTACCTTGCTGGGACAGGACTGGGGTGGATTGATCGGCCTGCGCCTGCTGACCGGGGACTCGGATCGTTTCGCGCGCTTCTCGCTATCGAATACCGGCCTGCCGACCGGCGATCACAAGGTTCCCGAAGCGTTCCAGAAATGGCGAGCGTTCAGTCAGGAAGATCCGGAATTCGACACGGGCTATATCGTCAACCTGTTCGGACGCGGAAACCTTTCAGAGGCCGAGATCGAGGCCTATCGGGCACCGTTCCCGTCCGACGAATACAAGGCGGGCGCGCGCCAGTTTCCGGTCCTGGTGCCGATCCGGCCCGACGATCCCGAGTCGGAGCCCAATCGCCTCGCCTGGAAAGTCCTGATGCAGTGGGACAAGCCCGCGCTGATGTGCTTCTCTGATGCCGACCCGATCATGGCGGGCGGCGAGAAGCCGTTCCTGAAACTTGTGCCGGGAACCAAAGGACAACCTCACATCACGCTGAAAGGCCGTCATTTCATCCAGGAAGAAGACGGTGAAACCTGGGCCCGGGCCGTGGTGGAGTGGATGGGAATCTGAAACGATTCGCTTGAAACGCCAGGGCTTTGGCCCTGGCGTTTTATTTCGACCCCCCGGGCTTGTCTGTCAGTGGCCTATGCAGTTGTACACGTAATCGAAGTTGTCGACGACCAACTCGCCGCTGGCGTTGTACTGGAAAAAGATGTGGGCATCGAGCCGGATTTTCGGCGCGCCTGGCGTCTGCGGCCGCAGGACACTTCTCTCGATGAACATGCCCCCAGTCCGCGAATTATCCAACGAGTAGGTGTCCACGAACTGGCCCACGCCTTTGGTATACCAAACGAATCCGGTGTCATCCCCCTCAACGACCGCCTCCCATACCCAGTGATCGCTGGAGACAACCTGGCCGCCCGACGATTCGTGGCTCAGGAAGGTTTCATAAACCGTCGCGTCCCATTGCACCACCTCCTCAGTGCAGTCGTTGTAGTCATCCACTGAAAAGGGGAACACGTTGTGCTCCGCTCCGGCCCATGTATTCGAACATAGTCCCGTCATCGCCAGCGCCGCACAGAACGTGGTTGTAGTCACTTGTTTCAGCGTCATCATGCTTTCTCCTCACGGAATTGTCGTTCATCCTCCAGAGCTGCCATTCACGCCGCTTCCAGAAGTTGGCAAGTAGCAAATGGTTCGCATTCAGACCCTAGTCAACAAAGCTGCTATATTCTTGATATCGACTTGATAAAAAGTTGATTATTGGGGTGAAAGCGGCATCTTTGGCATCCACGGGGCAGAGAGCTTCCGGTCGGGAAGACAGGTCGTTTCGCGTCGGCAATGTGGATGTCTTCCCGTCGACCGGCAGAATCAACGGGCAAGGTGGCAATCGGAAACTCGATCCCAAGGTAATCGAAGTTCTGCTCAGGCTCGCCATGGCAAATGGCGGGATCGTATCGAAGGAAGCCCTCATGGCGGATGTCTGGCCCGGAGTGGTCGTGACTGACTTTGCCGTGTCGCGCTGCATCTACCAATTGCGAAAGAACCTCGGAAAGGCTGCCGGGGTGCCCGATTCTCCCATTGAGACACTGCCCAAAAGGGGCTACCGCCTGGTCTGGCCTGTTACGGACAAGGGCCCGGGCCAAATCGAAGGACTCGCTCCGGCGCGGCTCCGGAGCCTTTATCTCACTGTCATGGCCGTCATCCTTGCACTTACGGCCTTGCTGGCTTTGCTTTCCTGGAAAGGTGCGCTTCATCACACTACGCGGCCGGCCATCGCCGTAATGGCCTTTTCCGATCTCAGCCCGTCCGGGGACCTCGGTTACTTTGGTGACGGCATAGCAACCGCCCTGAGGATGGAACTGGGGCGCTCCCGGGAAATCGATGTCATCGCCCGTACATCCTCTGACTATTTTCGCGATCACGAGGCAAGTATTCAGGAGATCGGCACCGCTCTCGACGCGGACTATCTCGTGGAGGGCAGCGTGAACAGGGAAAGCGACGCGTTGCAGATCACAGCGGCGTTGGTTCACGCAGCCGACGGACGTCTGGTTTGGTCGAAGGCATTCGAATATGCATCGAAGGGAGCATTCACCTCCCAGCAGGGTATCGCCACGGCCATTGCCAGCTACCTGGATGTGTCTCTCGCCAATCCCCGGGAACACGGCGGTACAGACGATTTCGGTGCGCTTGACGCCTATCTCCACGGCGTAGGGACGGATGATCCCGAACTGGCGGAGATGCAGGCGGACCTGGCGCTCGCGCGCGATCCGGAGTACGCGGACGCGCTCATACTGAAGGCCTCGGCCATCTACCTGGCGCTGTGGCACGGAATAGGTGTGCCCGAGCGCGCATGGGCGGAAGCGCAACCGTTGCTGCAGCGCGCGATGGCAATCGCTGGAGAGTCTTCGGAGGCCTACGTCCTGATCGGCGGCTTCGCCATGTGGCGAGAGGATTTCGCGGAGGCTGAAACGGCACTGAAGCGTGCGTTGGAAATCAATCCCAGCAATTCATATGCATACGTGCACCTGTCACGGTTGATGGAAAGAACAGGCCGGGTCCGGGACGCTGTGAGGCTGGCCACTCGAAACGCCCGCCTCGACCCGCTCAACCCGTTCCGGCATTTGCAGCTGGCGAACAGGCAGTGGACGGCCGGCGACTACGAGAGCGGGCGGGCCAGCTTTGAGCGGGCGCTGGAGTTGGACCCGCTCAATTACGCCACCTGGAAAGACTACGCTCAAAGGCTCGCCGATCGAGAAGGCGTGGATGCCGGACTGCGGCTGGTTGCACGGCTACAACGAAGCCCGGAATTCCGCGCCATGTTTGTTGGTCCGCAGCCAAGAATATCGGCAGCGGGGGTTGGGTTGTTCGCACAGTGGTTCAGTTTCATGGGAGATTACGAGCGTGAACGCCAGATGCTGGAATTGCAGTCCCGGTTGGGCGACAACAGTAATCTTCACCGCGAGTTGGGGTGGCTTTACATCAACCTCGGGGACCTGGAGCACGCAAGTCGGGAAGCCTGGGCTGCGATCGGCGGCATGCCCAGGGAGAGTATCGCAAACAGGCTGATCGCCACCGTTGCTCTGCGCTCGCGCAAGGGCGTGAGTCGCGCGCTCAACCACTATCGCGAGTATTGGCCGGGATTGTCCGAAACCCCACCGGATGTTACCGGGTGCCCGGCCAGCGTGGCCATAGAGGTGGCGTTGATCCGCCATGCGAGGGGCGAGCTGAGCGAAGCAACGGGCATTTTGAGCGCAGTGCTCGCCAGGGATGATCTCGAGGACGACAGTCGCGCGATTGCATTGGCGCATCTTGGAGATTTCGACCTGGCATTGTCAGCGCTCGAGCAGCATTACAGGCAAGGTGGATATTTCGATTATGTTCAGGGCGACCCGTTCTGGGAGCCGCTCGCGAACGAGCCCCGTTTCGAGTGGATCGTCCGGGAAGAGGCCGCCAAAGACCGACAGTCGCGGTGGTTGGTCCACGAGTTGACCACCGCCGGTGAACTGGTCCTGCCGGGGCAGCAACTGCAGTAGCGCGACCTAGTCGCCTCTTGCAACCCGACAATCCAGGTTGTGAAAGCGTTTTTTGTCGGGGTAGGGGAAGATATCGGCCTGTTTGCCCGTTTCTATGTTCTGCTTCACCTGGTTCCACCAATCCGGGTCCAGCAAGTCTTCGTGGTCCTTTTTGAACCGGGCCAGGTCGTCCGCATCGGCAAAGAAGAACGGGGCGAACGTCTCCGGAAACACGTCGTTTTCCTGCACCGAGTACCAGGGCGTATCCGACATCACGTCCTCGAAGTCGCGGGGCGGCGGCACGTGGCGGAAATTGCATTCGGTGATATAGCAGATCTCGTCGTAATCGTAGAAAACGACGCGGCCGAGCCGGGTGACGCCGAAGTTCTTCTTCAACATGTCGCCTGGAAAGATGTTGGCACCGGCGAGGTCGCGGATGGCGTTGCCGTACTCGCGGATGACCCGCTTGCGCGCCCCGCCCGAAACCTGCGCCAGGTAGTTGTCCAGCGGTTCCATACGCCGCTCGATATAGATGTGTCGGATGACCAGCACGTCGCCGTCTATTTCGATCGAGCTGGCGGCTTCCTCCTGGAGCTGGTCCATCAGCGCGGGGTCGATCCGGTCGAGCGGGATCGCCACGTTGGAATATTCCAGGGTATCGGCGAGTCGGCCGGCCCGGTCATGGTGTTTGACCAGCAGGTATTTCTCCTTGACGTTTTGCCGTGTCGCCGTCTTGGGAGGATCGAATCGATCCTTGATCAGTTTGAACACGAACTGGAACGAGGGCAGCGTAAATACCAGCATGACCATGCCGCGTACGCCCGGGGCGACCTGCAAATTGTCCCGGGAGTGGCGCAAATGGTGCTGGAATTGCCGATAGAACAGGGTCTTGGACTGCTTCTGCAGTCCCAGCATCGCATACAGGTCGACCACTGACTTTCGCGGCATGATCGAAAGCATGAACGACACGTAGGCCGATGGGATTTCCATGTCGACCAGGAAGTAGGCCCGGGAAAAGCTGAACAGGATAGCGACTTCCTTCTGGCGCATGAGAAGCGTATCGGCATAAATTTCCCGCCTTCCGTTCTGCAGGAGCGGAACGACGAAGGGATGGACTTCTTCACCGTTGATCAGGCGGCCCACGATGTGTGCCCCCTTGTTGCGAAAGAACAGGCTGTCCAGCACCTGCAGCTGGAAGTTTGGCTGCTCCTTCCAGTTGCCCGAACGCGCTGCGAGAATTTCCCGCTCCAGGCAACGGACGTCCCGCCTCAGGTTTTCGAAGCGGTTGGTCAGGCCGAACCTCGTGATGACTTCCAGCAGGCTGCGCCGCAGCCCGTCCTTGCCCGGGTAGAAGCTGCGATAGGTCGGGCTGCTGCCTTCGAGGTGTTCGGTGCTGATTGCCGGTCTCCAGAAGATATATTCGCTTTTATAGTAATCTCTGTGAAGTACCTTACAAGCAACGGAATTATAGAATGTTTCTGCACACTCCGCCTGCAGATGATCCAGCAGCTTGCCGATGAATACGATCTTGATGCGTGGCCACAATTCGCTGTTTGTCGCCGCTTCCGGCCAGGTCTCGTGGATTATCCGGACCGTCTCCTCTACGCGGCGGTCGTAGCCCTGGATCCGCTCCCGGCTGACCTGTGCGGCTCGCTGCCAGTCTGCATGCTCGAAACACTGCTTGCCCTCCCTGCTGTATTGCCGGAACAGGGAGTAGTGGCGGTTGAACCCCTCGAGGATGGCCTGCGCGACGCCGGCCCGGGTGTCCATGCTCATGGCGGACACGCTTCCCTTCAGGGAAGACCGGCGCCGGAAAAGAGCCCGATGCCCGCCGCTTTCACGGCCTGCCTGAATTTTGCGAGATCGCCCGACACGAATTCGTCCACCGCCGAGCGGGCCTGGTCCAGAGTGTCGTGGGCCAGGTCGATGTATGCGTGGGCCGTCGGGGTCGGGGTATCCCTGGAACTCCTGACATAGGCCTGCGCCACGCCGATGCGGCTGACGACCTTGTCGTCGTCGTAGGCTATACCGCTGGTCTCGGGCGGGGTGCGGAACCGCTTCTCCAACTCGTCCAGTGCCTTGCGCAGCACGCCGGCCCGCTTTCTGAGTGCTTGCAGGTCGTCGCTTGGCGTGCCGGTCGGGCCCTTCCGTTCGTCGATCAGTTTCACGACCGTGTCCACGCCTTCACGGGCCCGGGTAATGCGCTCCACCTGGGTGACCGCCGATTCCCGCATCTCCTGCAAGGCCAACTGCGTTCGGTAGTTTTCCATGTAATTTTCCGGCGGAATGACCAGGCGCGGATCAGCCGCGAGGGTAACCTTGGCCGTTGCAACGTCCGCTTCGCGGTCGGCCCCCGGCAGGCTGAGCGCCACCTCGTACTTCCCGGGGGGCACTTCGGGGCCGGCGGGCAGGCCATCGTCAAGATCGGGGGCGTCGGATCCGGGCATGGGCCTCACGCCGTCGTGTTCCATGCCCCAGACGATACGGTTCAGGCCCTGGTGGACCGCATATTTCTTCGTGCGGACGACTTCGCCCCTGTCGTCCTTGACCGTAAGCGTGACTTTCGGTGGCCCTGCCGGTTTCTCTTCGTCGCCCTCAGCCGGTTTTTCGGCTTTGCGTTTGGCAATGTTGCGCTGGCGTTCCTTGTCGGCGTTCGGATGCGGCAAATCGTCACCGCTTGCCATGAAGGTGATCATCACGCCGTACGGTTCGTTATCAGCCCGGAATTCACCCGACCCGGTGAACCGGGTGGATGGTGTCTGGGCTGCGGTGTACTGCTGTCCGCCCGCCACGGAGCGGATCTGCAGACGCCGGCCGAAGTCCTGTTCGCTCAGATCCCGCAGGGCGCTGTAATCGTCGAGCACGAAGATCGAGCGCCCGTGTGTGCCCAGCACCAGGTCGTTCTCACGTGGCTGTATCGCCATGTCCATCACGGAGACGGTTGGAACGCCCGCAGTGAATTTCGTCCAATTTCCGCCGCCGTCGGTGGAGATGAACAGTCCGAATTCCGTGCCCAAAAATAGCAACTCCGGATCCACCGGATCCTGCAGGATGGACAGCGCATAGCCGGCAATCTGGTCGGTGACCAGGCTGGTCCATTTGCGGCCGTAATCATCGACCCGGAACACGTAGGTCTTCATGTCGGAACGGCGGTGGTTGTCGAACACGACATACGCGGCGCCGGCTTCGTGGGGCGAGGGCGAGATCATCGGCACCCAGGTGTCATCTGGCACGCCGCGAACATGCGAGTCTACTCGCTCCCAGTTCGCTCCGGCATCACGCGTGACGTGCACCCGGCCGTCATCCGTTCCAACCCAGAGCGTGCCTTGCTCCAGGGGGCTCGGCGCGATGGAAACGATGGTCGTGAAATTCTCGGCGGCGGTCACGTCGTAGGTCAGCCCGCCGCTCTTCTTGTAGGTCTGCCAATCCGGGTTGTTCGAGGTCAGGTCGGCGCTGATGGTGGTCCAGGTCTCGCCGCGGTCCGTCGAACGGTGTACGAACTGGCTCCCGTAATAGATGGTCGCGGGATCGAAGGGATCCTGGGCGATGGCGGTGTTCCAGTTGAAGCGTAGTTCGACATCAGGTTCCGGGGGCGCGGGTCGGATGAGCCGCTGTTCGCCGGTATCCAGGTTCCAGCGCAGCAGGTAGCCGCCTTGAGACATGACGTAGCCGCGATGCGAATTTTCCGGGTCCGGCACCGTGTCGAAGCCGTCGCCGAAACCGACTTCCTGCCAGTGCAGGTTGCGGATGCCGGCGTTCTCCCAGACCTCGGCCGGCCCGCGCCAGGAACCATTGTCCTGCAGACCGCCGTAAACGTGGTAGGGAAGGTCGCTGTCGACGCGCACATGGTAAAACTGCGCCAGCGGAAGGTTCCGTACGAAGCGCCAGGTTTCGCCACGGTCGCGGCTGATCGCAATCCCCCCGTCGTTGCCGATGATCAGGTTCCTGCTGTCATTCGGGTTGATCCAGAAGGCATGGTTGTCGATGTGGATGAAGTTTCCCGGCGCACAACAGGCAATGACCGGATTGAACTCGAAGGTCTTTCCGCCGTCGATCGAAACGCTCAAGCGCGAGGCAATGTTATAGAGACGGTTGGGATCTTCAGGGTCTGCCGCGATTTCGTTGTAGTAGAAAGGTCGTACGGCGATGTTGAAGTCCTGGTTCACCTTGACCCAGCTTTCACCGCCGTCGTCGGAACGCAGCATGGCGCTTTTCTCAGCCTCGACCAGGACGAAGACACGCCCTTTCCGGGCCGCAGATGGAGCGAAGGTGATGCGCCCGAGATCGCCGGCGGGCATTCCGTCTTCCTCGGTTTTGCGCTTCCAGGTTTCGCCGCCGTCCCAGGAGACGTATGCGCCGGAACCGGGACCGCCGGACTTGAAGAACCATGGCCAGCGCCGGTGCTGCCACATGCCGGCATAGACTTTGTTCGGGTTGAACGGGTCTAGCTTCACGTCGGTGGCACCGGTCTTGTTGTCGACGTACAGCACCTTTTCCCAGGTATTGCCGCCATCAGTTGTCTTGTAGACGCCGCGTTCTTCGTTTTCGCCCCAGAGGGTCCCCATCGCGGCAACGTAGGCGATGTCGGGGTCCTCCGGGTGCAGCGCGATGCGGTTGATGCGTTCGGTGCCCTGCAGGCCGACGCGCTTCCAGGTACGGCCCCCGTCGATCGACTTGAACACCCCGGCGCCGATCGATACCGAGTTTCGCACCGCGCCTTCACCCGTGCCGACCCAGATGATGTCCGGGTTTCGCTGATTGATGGCGACCGCACCGATGGAAGCCACCGGTTGATCGTCGAATACCGGGTTCCAGGTCAGGCCTCCGTTATGGGAGATCCAGACGCCCCCCGAGGCTGCGCCCACGACGATATGGTTGGGGTCGGCATTCACTGCGTCGATCGAGGCGATGCGCCCACTGGTCGCAGCCGGTCCAAGCGCGCGAGCGGACAGGCCTTCGAGCAGGTCGCCATCGATGGCGCTGGCTGCAAAGGACGGACCCGAGAGCACCAGGAACCAACACAGCAGCACGCGCATGCGGGTAGGGGACGGAATCGACATCTGAAACTCCAGTTAGCAAGGCCTGACCCGTTAGGTTCGGAGGTTGCACCGACAATGTCAACAGCCGCACATGACATTGTATAATCGCCGTTCGACCAACAAGGAGCTTCATTGTGAAACGAGTTTTTGTTCTTCTTGCCGCAGGCCTGATGTTCACTTCCGCGCAGGCCCAGGAATCCGATGCCGACATGGAGGTCGTTCTGCCTCCCGATGCCCAGAAATGCGTGCTTCCCGCGTCCCCCGACGCCATTCCCGAAGAAGCCAGCTACGACCAGTTGAAGGCCGCGAAAGCCCAGGTCGGCGAATTCCAGGCAAAGATCGCCGAGTTCCGGGACTGCCTTGACAAGGCCCAGGCAAACGAGGACAACACGCCCGGCAACCTGGCGGCGATTACGGCTTCCTACAACTATTCCGTGGAAATGGAAGAGCGCGTCGCCAACCGTTTCAACGAGGCCGTGCACGCCTACAAGGAACGCAAGGCGGCCGGGGGCTGAGCCCCTTAGCGCCCGATCTTATTGCAGCGCATTACGCACAGAACGGTCCGTATCCCGGGTCTCCGGATGCGGATCGCCGAAGCCGGCGATGCCGGCGCTCCGCTCGTCATACTGGCGCACGGCTGGCCTGAATCCTGGTACTCGTGGCGCCATCAGATTCCTGCGTTGGCGCGGGCCGGCTACCACGTCGTCGCGCCTGACATGCGGGGCTATGGCGGCACCGAGGTGCCGCAGGATGTCGACGCCTACGACATTCTGCATCTGGTGGAAGACATGGCCGGGCTGGTGGCGGCTTGCGGGCGAGAGCGTGCGGCGATCGTTGGCCATGATTGGGGAGCGGTTGTCGCCTGGCATGCGGCCTTGCTTCGACCCGAAGTGTTTCACGCCGTCGCGGCCTTGAGCGTTCCACATCTGGGCCGGCCACCGGCGCCGCCGACTGTTATCTGGCGTCGCCGGTACGGTGACGAATTTTTCTACATTCTCTACCACCAGGAACCCGGAGTGGCGGAGCGCGAATACGAAGCCGACCCCGAAGGTCTGCTCCGCATGCTCTATGCGTCCCCCGACGCACCACGTGCGCCGCCCACAATTACGGATCCGGCGCGTGGCGCCGGCGGATTCATCGGCCGCTGGGGCCGGCCGCTGGAGTTGCCTGCCTGGCTGACCGAGGAGGACTTCGCGTTTTACGTCGGAGAATTCCGTCACTCGGGCTTCCGCGGCGGCCTCAACTACTACCGGAACTTCGACCGCAACTGGACGTTGATGGAAGGCCGCGAAGAGATCGTCGGAGTGCCCGCGCTTTTTATCGCCGGCGGCAGGGACCTCGTGGTTGCGCACCTGGGGGCGGACGAGGTCGAACGTCGCTTGCGCTCCCTGGTGCCCCGACTCGAGCAATTCGTATGGATCGACGACGCCGGGCACTGGATCCAGCAGGAGCGGCCGGACGAATGCAACCGCGCGTTGATCGAATTCCTCGGCGGGCTAGGGACATCCCCGGATGCGGGTGCGCAGGGTATCCCCTAGACTGACCGGTTCTCCCAAAACAAGCCATCTATCCAGAACAAGGAACAGCCATGTTGCGATACAGATTTCTGCTTGCCGCCGGCCTGTCGGTCGCCCTGACCCTGCCCGCGATGGCGGCTTCAGAAGACAAGCCGTCCTCACACCCCCTGGCGGGCATGCCGCTGCGATCCGTCGGTCCCGCCCTGACGTCCGGGCGCGTTGCCGATTTTGCTTTTCTGCCCGGCCAGTGGCAGGTGCACTACGTGGCAATGGCCAGCGGTCATCTGTGGAAGACCGAAAACAACGGCAACACCTGGCAGCCCTTAATGGAAAACGAGGGTTCCTTCGCGCTGGGCGTGGTCGAGATCGACCCGTCCAATCCCGCCATCGTGTGGGTTGGCAGCGGCGAAAACAACAGCCAGCGAAGCGTCGGTTATGGTGACGGAGTCTACAAATCGATGGACGGCGGAAAGACCTGGAGCAACATGGGGCTCAAGGACTCGGGGCACATATCGATGATCCGGATCGACCCGGAGGACAGTGAGGTCGTCTGGGTCGCGGCACAGGGTCCGCTGTGGAACTCCGGGGGCGACCGCGGACTGTACAAGACCACCAATGGCGGCCAGACGTGGACGAAAATCCTGGACGTCGATCCCGATACCGGAATCAATGAATTTGTCATCAATCCGGCGGACACCGACACCATGGTCGCTTCGAGCTACCAGCGGCGCCGGCACGTATGGACGCTGATCGACGGTGGCCCGGGGGGCGGGATCCACAAGACCACAGACGGCGGCAAAACCTGGCGCAAAATCACCAAGGGTGTGCCGGAGGGTGACCTTGGCCGGATCGGTCTCGCCATGGCCCCGTCGAGTCCCAATGTGCTGTACGCGATCATCGAGGCGGAGGAAGACCAGGGCGTCTATCGGAGTACGGACTTCGGTGAAAGCTGGGAAAAGCGGTCCGACCACATGACCACCAGCCCGCAGTACTACAATGAATTGTACGTGGATCCCCATGATGCGGACGTGCTGTATTCGGTGGATACCTTCACGCAACGCTCCGATGATGGCGGGAAAACCTGGTCCCGGGTACCATTCGACAGTCGTCACGTCGACGACCACGCTCTCTGGGTCGATCCCGACGATTCGGGGCACCTGTACATTGGCGGAGACGGCGGTGTCTACGAAAGTTGGGATCAGGGAAAAACCTGGAGGCACGACAGCAATCTTCCCGCCACCCAGTTCTACCGCGCCACACCGGATAACGACTCTCCTTTCTACAACATTTGCGCCGGCACCCAGGACAACCAGACCCTGTGCGGTCCGAGCCGAACGCTTTTCAGCGATGGCATAACGAACACCGACTGGTGGATCGCGCAATTCGGCGACGGCTTCAAGGCGCAGATCGACCCTTCGGACGCCAACGTCGTGTATGCGCAGGCGCAATACGGGTCGTTGTCCCGCTTCGACCGGACCACAGGCGAACGCCTGTATATAACGCCGCAACCCGGGCCGGACGAGAACGACTACAAGTGGAATTGGAACGCGCCCCTGATTATCTCCCCGCACGACCACAAGCGTCTCTACTTCGGGGCCGAGCGGTTGTTCCGCTCTGATGATCGCGGTGAAAGCTGGACCGTGGTCAGTGGCGACCTCAGCCGCCAACTCGATCGCAACGCCCTGGAAATCATGGGTCGCGTCTGGAGCGTGGACGCCATTGCAAAGAACGCGTCGACCTCGATGTACGGCAGTCTGATCGCGATCGCGGAAAGCCCGCTCGTGGAAGGACTGATCTACGCCGGCACCGACGATGGTCTGATCCAGGTAACCGAGGACGGTGGCCAGCACTGGCGCCGAGTGGAGTCTTTTCGTGGAGTGCCGGATATGTCGCTGGTGGAGGACATCATCGCTTCGCGCCACGACCCCGACGTCGCCTGGGCCGTGTTCGACAACCACAAGCGGGGCGACTTCCGTCCCTACGTCCTGAAGACTGACGACCGCGGCAAGACCTGGAAGATGATGGTCGGTGGCTTGCCAGAGCGAGGGACGGCCCACACCCTGGCTCAGGATGAGGCCGATCCCGACCTTTTGTTCCTCGGAACCGAGTTCGGCCTGTACTTTACGACCAATGGCGGCGAGGACTGGCAGGAACTGACGGACTTGCCAACGATCGCCGTGAGAGATCTCGAAATCCAGCGTCGCGAAGACGACCTCGTGGTCGCCACGTTCGGTCGTGGAATCTATATTCTCGACGACTATTCTCCCCTTCGAACACCCGCCTCACAGCTCGAAAAGTCGCCGACCCTGTTCAAACCCCGCGACGCCTGGATATTCAACCCGGACAGCCGACGGGGCTGGGGCGAAAAGGGCGACTGGGGAACGGGTCGTTACACGGCGGACAATCCACCCTATGGTGCGGTGTTCGCCTATTACCTGCCCGAGGATCTGCAAAGCCTGGAGGACCAGCGCCGGGAAAAAGAAAAAGAGCGGGAAAAAGAGGGCCGCGACAATCCGTACCCGAGCTGGGACCAATTGCGGCGGGAAGATCGGGAAGAGGCCCCGTCGGTCACGCTGACCGTCCGTGACGCCTCCGGACAGATCGTGCGCCGTATCGACGCCCCTGCCGGCAAGGGCTTTCATCGAGTGGCCTGGGACATGCGCTACCCGGCGCCGGACCCGATTGAACTGAAGACCGAAACCGAGTCTGCTCCGTGGGAAGAGCCGCCTCGCGGGCCTACAGTCGTGCCGGGTCAATACAGCGTTTCCCTTTCCAAGCGGGTCGAGGGCCAATCGGAACCGCTTGGCGAGGCGCAGCCGTTCGCGCTCAAGCCGCTGTTCACGGGCGGCCTGGTCACCGATGACCGGCAGGCGCTGCTGGATTTTCAGCAGCAGACGGCGGATCTCTATCGCGCCGTCCTCGGCGCCGACCGTGCCGCGGACGAGATCGAGGAACGCATAGATCACGTAATGGCTGCGATTACGGCAACGCCGGACGCGGATGAGCGGCAGGCGACCGCAGTGCGTGCGCTGAAGACCCGGCTGCAGGACCTGCGCATCGTACTCGACGGAGATCGCACCCGGAGCGGACGTTCGGAGCCCGCGCCAATGTCACTGGCCACGAGGGTGGCCACCATCGCCGGTGGCAGTTGGGCGAGCCAGTCCGCTCCCACGGGCAACTTCCGGGATTCCCTGGCCGTTGCGTCCGCGCAGTTGCCGCCGATCCTGGACGGGCTCCGGGGTATTGCCTCCGACCTGTCAAGGCTGGAATCGGAACTGCAGGCCGAAGGCGCGCCCTGGACACCGTCTCGCATACCTCAATGGCCCCAGGACCGTTGATCAGCCGGCCATAAAAAAGCACCCCGCAAAGCGGGGTGCTTTCAGGTCGGGCCAAACTGCCGCCTATTTGACGGCTGGTTGTTTCTTGCTGGCCTCGTCCAGGCGAGTTTTCAGTTCCTTGGCCCAGGCTTCGAGCATATGGCGGGCCTCCATCCGGTTGGTGACCGAATTGGTCCATTGCAGGTACCCGCGGCGTGGGGCTTCCTTGCGGTCACTGGCCCTGGCGAGCAGGTCGCCGGTGACCGAGTCGTAGAGTTCCAGCTGCAGTGTCATGCGGCCCGCGGTCTCGGTGTATGACATGGTGCGAACCGGGCTGGAGCGCGCGTCCGGCGCATAAACGTCCAGGTCGACGATATGCGGGGTTATACGAAGCACGTCGTCACCGGTTTCATCCGTGATCTTGTAATCGCCGTTCTCGGACAGTTCCTTGCTGAAGACTTCGCCAAACAGCTCGGAGAGTTCGGATTTGATCCGCTCCATGTCCTGGGTCTGGATCTTGAACGGGTAGCTCCGGTTCTGATCGCGCTGCCAGTTCTTGCGGAATGCGACTGTCGCCTTGTCGAGCTTGATCCTGTCGTAAACGGACCAGTCGACATTCGGATCGGCATAGATCTCACCACGCCGGTCCTTCTCAACCAGTTGCAGGCCGTCCGGCGACATCTGCGTCGAATCGTTATCGGCCAGGGCCGCGTACGGGATCGCCGCCAGGGTCGCCAGGGTGAGAGCGAGTCCCATTGCGTTATTCATAATCGCTCCTTGAGTCGGTGATGACATCTCTTGAGATTATGATACCAGCTCCGGGGTTTAGTTCGCTCGGTTCTTCAGGAAGTTCAGCATTGTGTCCGCATCACTGACCTCGAACGGGTCGGTGGGGCAGTTATCGCTGCGCCCGGGCTCGGAGAACATGGCCGTGATCCTGCCGTCTTCCACGAGCATCGAGTAGCGCCAGGAGCGCTCGCCGAAGCCCAGGTTGTCCTTGCGAACCAGCATGCCCATCAGACGTGTGAATTCGGCGCTGCCGTCCGGCAGCATTTTCACGTTCTGGACACCCAGGTGACGGCCCCACTGGAACATGGTGAAGGCATCGTTGACGCTGAGGCAGTAGATCTCGTCTACGCCGAGGGCCTTGAATTCTTCATACTTCTCCTCGAAGCCGGGCAGGTGCGTGCTCGAACAGGTAGGCGTGAACGCCCCCGGCAGGGCGATTACCACCACTCTCCTGCCGGCGAAGAGATCGTCACTGCTCACGTCTTGCCAGCGATAGGGGTTGGGGCCCTCGACGCTTTCATCCCGCACGCGGGTCTTGAAGACGACAGAAGGAACAACAGACATTTCCGGATTTTGCATTTCAGTTCACCTCTTCAGGGTTGTTGAGCCAGCGGCGCGGACGCCGCAATTTCATTTCGGGTCAAGGATAGGGGTTGGAGAAAGATTAGTGAAATCGATAGATTTTATGCTTACGATAGATATAAGCTATCTTAAAACTGCTCGGTGCGGTTCTCTGTTACATTAGCGGCGCAGAAGTACACAGGGGGCGACCGCAGCCATGACAAGGGCGAACAAACCGCCGCGCCTGAGCCAGGAGTCCATGGCTCGGATTCTCGACGTCACGCAGAAGCTGGCTCAGCCCCTGGACCTGCTGCACATGCTCGGCGAGGTCGTCGAGGCCGGAAAATCGGTGCTGGCAGCCGACAAGGCCGCCCTTTGGCTCTACGACTCCGGCCGGGACGACCTGGTCATGCGGGTGCCGGAGCTGAAGCCGGCCCCACATGTCGCTCCGGGCGAAGGTCTGGTGGGCGAATGCCTGGCGACGCGCGAAATGATCAACGTGGCGGATGCTTACCGCGATCCGCGCTTCAGAGGGGTGATCGATCGCTTTACCGGCTACAAGACGGAGTCAGTGCTCTGTGTCCCGTTGCTGGGCTGGGAGAAGCAACCCGTGGGTGTCCTGCAGCTGCTGAACAAGTCTACCGGCGCCTTCAATACCAATGACGGACGGGTAGCCTGGACCCTGGCGGCCCAGTGCGCGGTAGCTGTGCAGCGCGCGCAGCTGACGGATGCCCTGTTGCTGAACGAGCGGTTGGACGAAGAGGTGTCCCTGGCCAGGGAAATCCAGATGAGCACGCTCCCCACCGAAATGCCCCGGCCCGCTGGCTACGACGTGCACGGCGAATTCCTGCCCGCCGGGCGAGCGGGGGGTGACCTCTTCGACCTCGTCATGCTGGATGGGGCGCTTTTCATCCTCGTGGGCGACGCCACCGGTCACGGATTCGGTCCGGCGCTGTCGGCCACGCAGATGCAGGCAATGCTCAGAGTAGCATTCCGTTGTGGGGCGGATCTGGACGAAGCATATTGCCACGTCAATAACCAACTGGAAGAAGACCTGCCGGATGATCGCTTTATCACGGCTTTCATCGGATTCCTGGATCCGCGCCGCCAC
>JASFKQ010000041.1:0-22017 GCA_050118555.1 Lysobacterales bacterium | reverse complement strand
GCAGGCCCCAGCAGCCAACCAGTACCGCGATCAGCCACTTGCGCTGCGCTGTGCCGGCGCCGAGCACCAGGCAGACCGCCGTAATGGCGATCAGGATCACGGCAAAAAACATGTCGATGATGCTCACATCGCGTAGCGGCATGCTGATCAGCCACAGAAGAAGAACGGCGCCCATCGCCACTGCGAAGCTTCCGGCCATGACGGTGAACAGACTCGAGGAAAAGAATTCCATGGGGGCGGATCCTTGTAATGGTGCGCAGTTGCGCTGATCGGGTTTTGATAGTCTAATAATGAAAGTTACTATTCGCAATCGGGAATTCGAGCATGGATCATACAGAAGCGCGTAATCGCTTCGCCGAACTGCGCGCCACCTTGAGACTGCCCGTGGTGTGCGCGCCGATGTTTCTCGTGTCCGGGCCGGACCTCGTCATCGGGGCATGCCGGTCGGGCATCGTGGGCGCCTTTCCCGCGCCCAACGCACGCACGGTGGACACGCTTGAGGAGTGGATGGACCGGATTTCCGGTGAAATCGCCTCGATGCGCGAGCACCAGGTTGCGGGCGCGACGCACGTGTGGGCCCAGAACCTCGTCGTTCACAGCACCTACGACCGCCTGGACGCGGAACTTGCGCTGGTACAGAAATACCGCCCACCCATTGTCATCACCGCTTTGGGCAGTCCCCGGGCGGTTGTCGAAGTCGTACACGATTACGGCGGCCTCGTCATCGCCGACGTCAACAGCGTGAGCTACGCGCGCAAGGCCGCCGAAGCTGGCGTGGACGGCCTGGCGCTGGTGGCTGCCGGCGCGGGTGGCCACACGGGCCACATGGCCGGCTTTGCATTCGTACCGGAGGTCCGCAAGTTTTTCGATGGCATCGTGGTCCTCGCCGGCGCCATCGGCGACGGGCGGGCCGTGCGGGCAGCCGAGATTCTCGGCGCTGACCTGAGCTACATGGGAACCCGTTTCATCACCGCCGAGGAGAGCATCGCCTTCGACCACTACAAGCGGATGGTGGTGGAGTCCAGTTTTGACGACCTGTTGCTTTCCAACTCGTTCACCGGGGCCCACGCGTACTACCTGAGGCCCAGCGTGGAGGCCGCCGGCCTCGACCCCGAAAATCTGCCGAAAAAGGGCCGCATGGACCTGACAGGATCCGATAGGAAAGTGAAGGCCTGGAAGGATGTCTGGTCCGCGGGCCAGGGCGTTGGCGGAATTCAGGCGATCGAACCCATCGGAACGATCGTCGATCAGCTGGAGAAGGAATACCAGGAAGCGCGCAGGGCACCCTGACCCGGATTGGCCATTCGCGGAAAAGCGGAGCCTACGGCGCGCCCATGAAGCCGGCGAAGTGGTCCAGGGAACTGCGGTAGGATTTGTCCAGCGGACGATCACACAACGCCTGCCAGGCACGGTCCAGGGTCGCAGGGTCGGCGTCGTCCGGCACCTCGACGGGCTCCGGTTCGCGAACGCCGGCCGTGGTCATCAGCCCGCCGCCCGCGATCACGATTTCGCCAGTCACCCGACACTCGTCGCTCAGCAACCACGCAACTGCCGGCGCCACACGCTCGGGCCGCATCCGTTCCCTCATCGCCTCGCTGAGGCTGTCCTCTGTCATACCGGTCGAGGCATACGGCGCCAGGGCATTCACGCGGACATCGTGGCCTCTGCCTTCCTGGCTCAAAGCACGCATGAAGCCGAGCAACCCGGCCTTTGAGGTCGAGTACGCCGGCAGACCATGCTCCGAATACAGGCCGGCCACCGAAGTACTGACAATGATCGCGCCGCGGCGCTGAGCATAGAAATGCCGGTAGACCGGGTGGACCGCGTGCACCGTTCCCATCAGGTTGATCTCGATCACGCGCCGGAATTCCGCCGGATCCTGCTTGTTGAACGTGCGGCCCTCCGAAACGCCGGCATTGGCGACCAGCCCGTCAACGCGTCCGTACGCTTCGAGCGCGGACGCCAGGAGCCGTTCTCCACAATCCGGCGCTTCCGCTTCACTGTGCTCGGCGATCGCCGAACCGCCACCGGCGACGATTTCGTCCACCACCCGCTCAGCGGACGATCGGGACTCTCCAGCATGCCGTCGGTTGTTGACGACCAGGTTTGCGCCGAGGCCGGCAAGGTGCAATGCGTACGCCCTGCCCAGGCCCTTGCCGGCGCCGGTGATGATGTAGGTTCGATCTTTCAGGGGCTGGGTCATGCGCTCTGGGGTCTCGTCAGTTCCGGCGGGAGGCGCTCAGCCGAGCGCGGCGCCTGGAATCCAGCAGGCGTGAAAGCCGCTGGCGATGTGTTGGGGGATCAGGGCCCGGCACAGGGGACCACGCCCCAGGTCGCGGGCGTCGAAGACCTGACACTCGGCTCGCTTCTCGTCCGGCACGCTGACGAAGCTCACCACGTAGCCGTCGTCCTCGTCCACGGCGCCGTCACGTGGCGCGAAGGGCGCTTCGCTGCCGTAGTGACCTGGTGGATAGCGGTGCCGTTCCACCGCGCCCGACTGGCTGTCGTAGCGCACCAGGCCGTCGAACAGCACGGTATCCTCCGGGGCGAAACTCACGTGGTAGCTGTAGCGCGACGGTCGACCCAGGTAACGCGAGTTGATCATGGGAAACTCGCTGATCAGGTCGCTCAGGGCTTCCTCGCGGCACTCGCCTGTTTCCAGGTTGAAGCGCCAGCGGTGGTAGGTCGCGTCGAGCCGCATCCACGCCATCAGGTTCGCATAGGGCCCCGCGAAGCGACGCCGATCGTCCTGGCTGGGCTCAGGGTGACCCAGGCGACAACCGTCCAGGACGACTTCGGGACCCTCCTCCCAGGCATTGATCACGTGATAGATGTAGGTGGGTTCCGCCTCGAACCAGCGGATCGTGTCGCCGGCCGAATGGCGCCCGATCACGCCGAATCGGCTGGGCAGGTCCGGATAGAAGGTCACCTTGTGCGCGTCCTGGCGCAGCAACTCGGGATCCCAGAACAGCGGCAGATCCATCAGGATCGTGTAGCGTTCGGTGATCGCCAGCGTGTGCGGCAGGCGCGGGCCGGGAAGCCCGATCGAGGTGAAGTGGCTGAGACGGCCGGAGGCGTCCAGGACGCCGTAGGTCATGTAGGGCTCGACCGTGGCGTAGTCGAAGAACATCATCTCGCCGGTGTGCTCGTCGACCATGTTGTGGGCCGACATCAGGCGGCCGCCCGAAGCCTCGAGATCGATGCGACCGAGCGTCTCCAGGGTGCACGGGTCCAGCAGGTACGGCTCCCCACACTGGTAAAAGGTCGTCACCGCCCGGCCAGCATGGAAAACCACGTCGGTGTTGGAGGTGTCCTTGAGGTACCGGTCGGCGCCCCACGCCTGCTTCAGCGCACGGTTCGGCCGGTCGATGAGTCCCGGCCAGATCGCGGCGCCGCTGGCCTCTTCCGCCGCCAGGCCCTTGGTGCGAACCCATCGGTTCCGGTAGCTCGCCCGGCCGCCGGAAAACTGGATGCCGTGGAGCATGCCGTCGCCGTCGAACCAATGGTGCACGCCCAGCGGGCTGTGCTTCGGGTTGGGGCCGTTACGGAGATAGATGCCGTTGAGGTCCTCCGGCAGGTCGCCGATCACCTCCAGCTCCAGTGCGTCGATTTCCCGGTCCACGGGGGCGTGCGGACCCTCCAGGTAAGGATTGCCGCGGGTGTCAATCCCGCCGAGTCTCTTTGTCATGGTATTCATAGGTATTCACGTCATCCACTTGATCAGGCGTATTGAGCCACATACGACCCTCATGATACCTTAAGTTCAATTGTGCAAGTAAGTAGGATCTTCAGGCCCGGCCCGAACGGGGGTGTACATGCTGGCCGATCTCGTAAGACTGCAAATGGAACTGGTGGGAGCGCGCGGCGAACTGGCACTCTCGGCCCTCGGCGGTGGATGGCTTAATCGCGTCGCGCCTTTCGCGCCCGGTGCGAGAGCCGTGATAACCCTGCCCGGGTTCCTGGCATCGGACCGTAGCCTGGTCCGGCTGAACGCGTTCCTGAGAAGGCTCGGTTACCTTGCGGAACCCTGGGGCCTGGGTCGGAACGTGGGGCCACGGGACCAGGGCTGGGGGCGGCACCTGGACAGGATCGAACAGCGACTCGGCGAACGCCTGCGCAGCCTGGCCGACTCGACTTCCACACCGGTTTCGCTGATCGGGCAGAGCCTGGGCGGTGTGTATGCACGCGACCTCGCCACGAGGCTGGAACCCTGGATCGACCGCGTCATCATGCTGGGTTCACCGACCTTCCATCCCTATCGGGAAGAGCGTCACAACGGGGTTGTCGCGGGTGTCAGCCGGTGGCTCAGCCGCCGTTCGACCGCCGAACTCGCGGGCCGGGAGGGACTGCTGCACGTGGACCCCGACCAGCCCCGCCTGCCTTTTGTCGCCATTACGAGCCCGGTCGACGGCATCACGGACGAGCGAAGTTGCAGCATTCCGGTCTATATCGTCGAGCAATCCGGGCCCGACGCCCCACGCGAGAACCTGCGAATCCTCTGCACACACATCGGGATGAGCGTCAGCCCCTGGGCCCTGCTGGCGATGGCCGACCGCCTGGCCCAGCCCCGCGCCGACTGGCGCCCGTTTGACGCGGCGCAATACTTTCCTGGCGCGCTCCGCGGCCTTTCCGGCGTCATCTACCCGCCAACTGGCGGTTCACAGACGCCCGCGCTGCGGCGGTTCATCGAGGCGAGCCCGTGAGCGATATCGACCGGCGGACACTTCCCCCGATCATGGCCTGCCTTGCCCAGGAGCACCGTCACATGTCCGCGCTTGCGACCCTGCTGGAGCAGAGGGCGCAAAGCCCAAAGACCCTGACGCACGGCGATTATTGCCTCTTACGGGACGTGGTCGGTTACCTGCACGACTTTCCGGACGGAGTCCACCACCCGACCGAGGACGCCCTCCTCGAACGCCTCGCTCACAGGCGGCCCGACCTGGCGGACGGACTGGCCAAAATCCGCATCGATCACACGCGACTCTCGGACGAGACAGCCGGCCTGTTGGCCCTGCTGGAGAACGGGGCCGGGAACGCCACCGTCGATCACGAGCAGGAGGTCCGTTCCCGCGTGGTCGCGTTTGCGGACCACCAACGCCGCCACATGGCCCGCGAGCAGCGTTCGCTGTTCCAGGTCGCGCTAACGGATCTGCGCCCCACCGACTGGAAGGCGCTGTCGCGGCGCAGTGATCTGCACAAGGACCCACTGTTCGGCGAACGGGTGCGCAAACGCCATCGCAGACTGTTCGAGTTTCTGCTGGACCCGGGGGACTCCGTCCCGCGATCGGCCGCCTCCGCCATCGAGGCGCAGGAGCGCCTCGTTGTCGCACTGGACGCCCTCGAGCGAGGCGCCGCCGCGGGTTTTGCGACCCTGGGCCGCGCGGCCGCCGAACTGGGGGAAGAAGCCCGCGGTTTTCTTGCTGCGACCCAACCGCCTGCTACCCTGTACGGGCTCCTGGCGTGGCCCTGGCGCTGCGGACTTTCCGCCGGCCGGGCGGCGTGGGGGTGCAGCGAGACACTGGCCGCCCTGTGCACGGCCGCCGCACAGGAAACCTGGCGCGCATTGCAGCCCCGGAAACGGGAATGAAACCACGGGCAGCGGAAGGAGCCTGGCAGGCGGAGTTGCGCCGCATCGCCACGGAAACCGGACGCCCCCTGGATGACATTGCCGAGGAAGCGAAGCGCGCCGGCGAAGAGCTGAGCAGCCGGCGCGGGGCGGTAGGCACCTGGATGTTCGCGACCCTGAGCCGCTTCGTCCGGCGCCGGGCTTACCCGCTCCCGCCGATCCACGATCTGGGCGAACTCGAGCGCGTCCGGACTGCCGTCGCGAGCGGCGGTGCAGTCTTCCTGGTCACGCACAAGACCTACCTCGACTTCTTCGTGCTGTTCGAATTTTTCCACGACAAGGGGATGCCGCCACCACGGATCTTTGGCGGGGCCAATATGGCGTTCGCCGGGTTCGGCAGCCTCGCACGCCGCGCGGGCGGTGTCTTCATCCGCCGCAGTTTCCGCGACGACCCCGTCTACAAGGCCGTGCTCAGGCGGCGGCTGGAAGACCTGATGGCGCAGGGCGAGAGTCTCATGTGGGCGATCGAGGGCACCCGGTCCCGCACCGGCAAACTGCTGATGCCGCGCCTTGGATTGTTGCATTACGTGACCGACGCGGTTCGGCGACTGGACGTCCGAACGGTGAGCTTCATTCCGGTGGCCGTCGTGTACGATCGGATACCGGACGTGGCCGATATGGCCGCCCAGGAAACGGGCGCCGCGAAGCAGCGGGAAAGCATTTCCTGGTTTGTGAGCTACCTGCGAAATCTGCGCGGCGCGTTCGGCAATGTCCATGTTCGATTCGGCGAGCCGATTGCACTGGGAGATACGCCGGACGCGCCGGACCTCCACGCCCCGAGCCCGGCCAGCCCCGCCGAGGCGCTCGAAGTCCAGAAACTGGCGTTCGAGGCATGCTTCAGAATCAACGAAATCACACCGGCGACGCCAACGTCACTGGTGCTCCTGTCCCTCCTATGTCGCGGGTCGTGCGCCCTGCCCCGGGTAGAGGCGGATGTTCGGGCGCTGGATGCCTACATCACGGAGCGCCACCCTGACGCCAACGAGCGCCGCCCCAGCCGCGAGGTCGGGGACAGCCCCGCCGGCAGCGTCGAGGCACTTTGCTCCGCGGGCGTGATCGAAGCCCCGGACGGCCCGCCGAAGGGTGAACTTCGGATTTGCCCGCAGTCTCTTTCCGTGGCGATCTACTACAGCAACATGGCCGCGCACCATTTCGTCATCAGCGCATTCGCCGAAATCGCCCTGACCATGCTGGCGCAGGCAGGTGATGCCGTGACCCTGGCCCGGTTCGAAACCGAGTGCATGGCCTTGCGGGATCTGTTCAAGTTCGAATTCTTTTTCTCGCGAAAGTCGGTCTTCCGCCAGCAGCTGGGTGAGGAACTCACACGGCTGGGCCTCGGCGAAACGGCGCAGCCCCTCAACCCTGGAATCGTATTGGACAGCCTGCGCAGCAAGTCGATCCGGGTTGCCGCGGGCGTGCTGGCTCCGTATCTCAATGCCTACCGCGCGGTGGCGGAGCAGCTGGGCGCCCTGCCGGCGGACGCGGCACCCCGCGACGCGGACATCGTAACAGCCTGCCTGGAAGCTGCCATCCACGATCCCGAGACACGTCCGGGCGTGTCCAGGGCCCTGCTGGCAAACGGATTGAGGGTAGCCGACAGCCGTGCGCTGCGGCCTGGGCCAGGACGCTCCGGCACCGCGGAAAAGCGGCAGGACTTTTTCGCCGAGCTGGATCGGATCGAGGCCGCCCTGCAGCTCCTGACGGAGATGAATGGCGCGACCGGGGAAAGGTGACTACGCGTCCTGGCGCAACCTTCGTTCCAGGCGCGCCATTTCGCGCCCGGCATCCCTGGCCAGAACCTCCGGCTTTGGCAACATCCGGGGGCAGGAGGTAAAAGTCAGGTTCGCCTGTCCGTTGACGCTGAAAACCGAAATCAGCAAACCCATTCCGTCGATGATCGGGCCACACCCGGCAATGTATGTGAGCCGGGCAGGTCCCAGGCGGAGGCCGGGGCGGTTGGGCGGCACATTGGTAATGGTGCAATTGCAGAGTCTGAGTCCGCGATGACCGAGGCCGAGCCCCGTGACCAGGCGTGCCGCGCCGGCCAGCGGCAAAGCGGGAATGTGGCGGGATATCGCGTTGGCCAGCTCGGGCGGAAAGCCATCCTCTCCCGATTTGGCGCGAGACGTCGCGTCCCGCACGGCCTTCAGTCGTTCCACCGGATCGTCGATATGCGTGCCAATCGGCACGAAAAGCGCGGACAACTGGTTGCCTGAAACATCGGCCTGGCCACCCTCTCGGGCATTGACCGGAACCATCGCGACCAGCGGCGTTTCGGGCAATTCGTCGCGACGGCCCAGCCACCGGCGCAGCGCGCCACCGCAGATCGTCAGCAGCACGTCGTTCACCGTCGCCCCGGGGGCGGCCTGACGAACCGCCCGCAAGCGGTCCACGGACAGGGAAATCCCGTCCATCACGCGCTGCGCGGATATGGCGCCGTTGAAGCGCGTGTCGGGAACCCCCGCTTCCGCTTGTCTCTGGAAGGGCGCCGATCGCCACAGGCTGCGGCAGATCGCGGGCACCGACCCGGTGAGTGCCCGGCCCAGTGCGAGTGCATTGCCGCCGTTGTTCATGACCGCGCGCGCGGCAATCTCCAGGCGGCCGGGGACACGGCGTGGCTCGACCGACAGGCCGCCCGTCCCAGGGGCAGGGCGTACGCCGTGCAACCGGTCCACCAACGCCGCTCCGCTGGCGCCATCGATCGCGGCGTGATGGTATTTCATCACGATGGCGAACCCGTTTGCAGGTAAGCCCGGTATCTTGCCCAAACGCTCGATGACGTGCATTTCCCACGGCGAATGTGCCAGGTCCAGGGGCTCCGCTTCGATCGCCGAGACGACTTTGAACAGGTCACGGCGACTCCGTGGAACCGGGCCCGGGTAGCGGTGCACGTGGCGCTCGATTCTGAAGTCGGTGTCTTCCGCCCAGTAGGGGAAATCGATGTCCAGCAGCGGGCGCACGAGCTTCGAGCGCAACAGGTCGACACCCGAGAGCGCACCGCCGATCAGCCGGCGAATGTCACGGTACGAGAGACGATCGCGCACAGCGGTCGGTTGTTCGTAGACGTACAAACCCGTGAGCTGCAGATGCGCCCCGGGCTTGTCGAGGTACAGGAAGGTTGCGTCCTGTCCGCTCAGTTGTCGCATTGCCGGACCCCCATACCGGTGGCCGGCGCCCCCCTCTTCGCCGTTATCGATCCTCAGCTGGCGCGGCGCGCTTCTGCCGCCCGTATGTCTTCGCCGTGCGCCCAGGTGGCGTGCGTGCCGCTGCTGATGCGGTGTGGCAACAGGATGCGGCACACGGGACCGGCCTCGATATGACGAGCGTCAAGCAGCACGCATTCGGAACGGTCTTCGATCATGTCCGTCACGAAGGTGACGAGGTAACCATCGTCCTCCTCCGCGGCGCCGACGCGCGGCGCAAAGCCGGGTTCGCTGCCGTAACGTTCGGGGCCCAGGCCGACGGACCAGCTGCGGCCGGATTCCAGGTCGTGCTTGGCGAGCCCGGTGAACAGGAACCAGCCTGGCTTGGAGATGGCGCTGTAGCAATATCGGTTGTGCGTGCCTGCGACGCGCTGGTTGATGGTGCCGAACTCCAGGATTTCATCGTCCAGGTGCTGCTCGGTAGTCTGGCCGGTTTTCAGGTTGAAGCGCCAGCGGTGCAGTTTGGGCTTGAGCAGGCTCTGGTCGAGGAACGCCATCATCCGCTCCAGCTCGGGCGGCGCGCCTTCGTAGCGCCCGGGCACGGGGTTTTCCTGGAAGTAACCGTCCAGCACGACCTCGTCGCCATCTTCCCAGGCGTTCAGCCAATGCAGCACGTACGTCGGCTCGGCCTCGAACCACTTGATCGAGGAAGGGTCGCCGTAGCGCGGCAGAATGCCGAAACGAGAGGGGATATCGCGGTAAAAGCGGGTGGCATGGATGTCTTTCTTGAGCAGTTCCGGGTCCCAGAAAACCGGGAGATCGTTGAGGACCGTGTAGTGCTCCGAGAATGCGATGTCGTGGGGCAAGCGCGGCCCCGGGATATCGATCGGGACATAGTGCGTGAGGCGGTTGTCCGGGCCAACCACACCGTAGTGCATGTAGGGTGCGTGCTTGGAATAGTTGAAGAACAGCAATTCACCCGTCCGCTCGTCCAGCTTCGGGTGCGCCGAGATACCGTCGAGCGGCACCCAGGACTCGGTGCCGTACTGTTCGAGCGTATAGGGATCGAGCCGGTAGCCGTCGCCGCACTGGTAGTACGTCGAGAGAATGCGCCCCGCGTGCACGATGACATCGGTGGAGGAGGCGTCCTTGAGGTGCTCGTGCGCCCCCCAGCCGGGCCGCGTCGAACGGTTCGGGTGCTCCATCAGCCCGGCCCACAGCGAGTGTTTCACCTCCTGCTCAGCCAGGAATGCCTTGGTGCGTACGAAGCGGTTGTGGTACTCGGCCTTGCCGTCCCGAAAACTGATGGCGTGGATCATGCCGTCGCCCTCGAACGGATGGTAGCGCCCGATCGGCTCGTGCACGGGGTTTTCGGTGTTGCGCACGTAAACGCCGTCGATGTCTCCGGGAATCTCTCCGATGACGTCCATCTCCGTGGCATCGTACTCATCGTAATTGGGCGTCCAGGCGCCGTTCATGTACGGGTGCGTGTTCGGCTTGATCGTCGATTCGATATGGTTAACGCGCGTTGCTTTCATTGGGTTCACTCTCTATGTGCGGTGGTCTTTGTCCGCCTGGCCGGCACGGCGAGGCGGCCACGGTATGAAGGAACTGGTTCGCCGCAGGTAGTCCTCGTACCCGGGGCGGCTGCGCTTGAGACGGCGTTCCAGCAATGCGGCGCCGCTCCATTTCACGAGGGTCCAGGTCAGCAGCAGCGGCCCGACGACGCTCCACGGTCCCAGCGATGTTTCGGCGGCGATGAGGAACAGCCCCCACCAGACACAGCAGTCGCCGAAGTAATTCGGGTGCCTGGTGTACCGCCACAGGCCCCGGTCCATGACTTTGCCCTGGTTTGCCGGATCGGCCTTGAACGCGGCCATCTGGTGGTCGCCGACGGTCTCGAAGAAAATGCCGACCACGGCCAGCGCCACCCCCGTCCAGCCCAGCACGCCCAGGCCGGCGGGCTCGGACGGGATCTGGCCGAGCTGAACCGGCAGGGACACGATCCAGAGCATCGGGCCCTGCAGCAGGAAGACCTTGCCCAGGCTGTGCAGGTGCACATTGCCGGGCGCTTTCTTCAGCAGAGCGACATAGCGGCCGTCCGGACCCTCGCGCCGCCAGCGCAGGAACAGGTAAGTGGCCAGCCGAACACCCCAGACGGCGGTGATCAACAACAGGGCCTGTCTGCGCTCGGTGCCGCCGCCGGTCATCGCGTAGGTGGCGGCCGCGACAATGACAAAGCCCGCGGCCCAGAAGCTGTCGACGAAAGAAACATCACGCAGAGGAATGCTGAGCAGCCAGAGCAGGATCATGCACCCCATCAGGATGGCAAAATTGGAGATCAGTACCTGGGCGACTTCATTCATGGTGCGGGCTCCGGTTTTCCACTCATCGTCCGGTGGACAAGGTGCCGGCTTTCAGCAGCGCGGCCATCTGCCGCTCCATCCGTCCGGGATCGCGGGCCAGCGCGGCGCGGACGCCGATCGCGAAGGCATCCGTATCCACTTCCGGGATGTTGTGTTCGATGGCCTTCAGGCCCGCGCGGGCCACGGTTTCCGGGGGTTCTTTCCGCCCTTCCACGTGAGAGGCCATCCGCGTGTCCACCGAACCGACGATCAGGCAGCTGACCTGGGTTCCCTGCTCCGCCAGTTCCGCGCGCACGTTGGTGGTCAAGGCGCGGGTGGCGAACTTGGATGGCGAATAACCGCCCATGTTCGGCACGGGGACGATGGCGGCGGCGGACAACACGTTGACGATCGCGCCACCGCCGTTGCTCGCCAGAACCGGAGCGAACCGGCGGCACATCGACAGCGTGCCGAAGTAATTCACGTCCATTTCTTCCCGCGCCGCCGTCATGTCGGGCGCCCCGAGCAGTGTCTGGTCGAGATGCACACCGGCGTTGTTGATGACGATGGAGGTGTCCCCACAGGCCGCGGCCGCGGCCACCACCTGGTCCTCGTCGGTGACATCGAGTTCCACGGGCACGGCACGGTCGGGATAGGCCTCGACGAGATGGGCGGCGCCTTCGAGCCGGCGGGTCCCCACGTAGACACGGGCCGCCCCGGCTTCCAGAAGGCAGCGCACGAATGCCTCCCCGATGCCGCGATTGCCACCCGTGACGATGGCGGTGGTTCCGGCTATTTTCATCCTCGAATCTCCTGGTCGGTTCTCAAAGTGTCGCCCCCGGCATTCCGGCTCAGGTGCAGATCACATCGGGGCCGGGCTCCGCTGCATAGAGCGCCTCGATCTCCTGCGGCCGGTTCTCCGCGGCGAGCAACTGGTTCACCGTGCCCTTGTCCGACAATTCGTGGCGGTCTGCGCTGGGCGGGTCCTGCATGAACGCAAAGCGCCGGATGACGGTGCTGCTGCCCGGGTTGGCGGCGTTCCAGGTCTCCAGCGCCACGCGAAGGTGCCGCAAGACGTTCTCATCGGCGACGAGTTCGCCGATCGGCGCCCCGGGCTTGCCGGCGATCTCCCGCAACCCGGCCAGGCTGGGAACGCCCAGAACCGCCAGGTAATCGCGGCCCAGGCCGCACAGGAGAAGGTCGGTGATGGCCGGGGCCAGAGCATCGATGACGCCCGCGCGCACCTGGCCGGCGTAAATCCAGGTGCCGGTGCCGAGCTTGAATTCCTCTGCAAGCCGCCCCGCGAAGTGCAATCCCTTTTCCATCACACCCGGGTCGTGGAATCGCGCCGCATCGCCGGTACGGTAGTAGCCCTCGTCGTCGAAGGCGGCCGCCGTGGCCGCGGGATCGTCCAGGTAGCCCGGCATCACGTTGTCACCCTTCAGCCGGATTTCGTACCGGTCGCCGTACGGAACGAGTTTCACGTCCAGCCCGGGCAGTGGCAGACCAATGCCGACCTTGTCCGTATCGAAGTAGATCGCCATGCACCCCGACGCTGTCTCGGTCGCGCCGTATCCCGTGGTCATGAAAACCCGGCGCCCGGTCTGGCGCATGGCCATCTTCTGTAGCCGGTCCAGCAGCGGCTGGGGCAATCCGGCCCCGCCGTAGAGCACCATCCGCAGCTTTTGGAAGAAGCGCTGCTGCAGCGCTTCGTCGGTCTCCAGTTCGTCGATAAGCATCGCGAAGCCTGCGGGGACATTGCAGAAATAGGGCACCGATATTTCGCGCAGGTTGCGTAACGTTTCGGCGAACAGGCCGGGGGCCGGCTTGCCCTCGTCGATGTAGAGCGTACCACCGAAAACCGCCGCGGCCAGCAGGTTGAAGGCGCCGGACACGTGGCTCCACGGCAGCCAGTCGAGCATGACGTCGTTCCAGCCGGACATGCCGCCCAGCATCTGGTAGGCCTGGAAGAGATTGGTCGAAAGCATGCGCTGCGTCTGGATCACCGCCTTGGGCATGCCGGTAGAGCCCGAGGTCAGCACGTAGGCCGCGTGCTCGTCCGGGTCGGCGGACGCCAGTCGTTCGCGAATGCCTTTCCCGGCGGGGTGTTGGGACAGGTCGGACCAGGCCACGGCAGGCACGTCGAGCGCCGCCGGGTCGCGGGTCACCGTGGTCCGCCCGGGATCGTCGATGGCGGCCAGCGCCGCGGCATAGCGGGGGGTGTCCTCGGCGAATACGACCCTGGGTTCGACCCGCTCCAACACGTGCCTCAGCCGCTCGTACCCACCGCCCATCAGGGCGTAGTTGACGCTGGTCGGGCAGGCCGCGACACCCGCGGCCAGGCAGCCCAGGCGCAGAAGGGCGTGGGCTATCGAGTTGCCTGAAAGGATCAGCACCGTGTCGCGGGGGCCCAGGCCCTGGTCCACAAGCCACTGCCCGATCGAGAGCACCTGCCGTCGCGCGTCGGCGAAGGTCAGGTGTTGCCAGTCGCCGAGGCTGCCATCGCCTTCCCGCCTCCGCTGAGCGTAGATCGCCCGGTCCGGCGTGGCTTCTGCATGCCTTTCGAGATGGTTCAGGACGATGGGGTCAAAAGGTTGCAGGGGATCGGCGCAGCGCAGGTGGACGGTCCCGTCCGGCTCCGTCCGCGTGTCGAGCCGTACATCGGGCAGTTGCCCGGGTGGCGGGCTGACCGGTGCGCTGGCGGTGGCTTGCGGAACGTCCTTCATATGCTCTCTTTGCGGCTCGCGGGAGGTTGTTTGCAGCAGCGGGGTCGCGAAGCCTGCACATTGACTTCGGCCTTGCCCCGTGCAAGTCTACCCGAGTAAGTCTATTTGTGAAAGTTACCAGCACGTCTTTCACTTGGCAAGCCGCGAGAAGGTGAAGCGGTGCGCCACCCGGCCGGATCCGCCCGGGTCTGTCCACCTTCCGGAACGGAGGTACAACACTGCAATGGCAACACACATCGAAATCGTGAACCGCATCATCGAGGCCTGGAAGCGGGGAGACATCGACGGCGTCCTGTCGCACCTGGCCGAGGACGTGGAGTACCACTATCTCGTGGGCGAGCGGCCGCTGATCGGCAAGGACTGGGTCAGACGATTCCTGGAGAAATTCGGGCGCGGACAGACCGACATCCGCTGGCGCATCGTCAACCACGCCAGCAACGGCGACCGGCTGCTGGTGGAAGGCATCGACGACTATGTCGACGCCCAGGGTCGCAGGATACGAACCCCGTACATGGGCATTTTCGAGTTCCGCGACGGCAAGGTCCGCCGCTGGCGCGACTACGTGGATACCGGCCTGATTGCCAAGGCCAGGGCGGGAGAGACGTTTCCGGAGTGGCTAGAAGCGCTGATAGCTTAGGTCGTCGGGACTTTTGACGCCGAAGTTCATCCTGGGATCGTCGGGCTTGAACATGCCCAGGCACCAGCCTTCACGACTCGGCGCATCCCGGTTCCAGTCGAAAACCATCTTGCGATGGGCGATCCTCCATGCGCCGTCACGGCGTTCGAATCGGTCGCAGATGCGCCCACCGGTCAGGGTATCCCAGTCCTCGCCGTCGCGGGTGAACCGCACGAACGTCAGCACGTAAGCCTCGACATAGGCCAGGTCACCCTGAAGATCGATGTGCACGTTGCAGATATAGTGCGCCATCGTCCCCATCTGGCGGATACGGCCGACCGCGCCCTCGATATAGGAATGCGCCGGGCCGGCATAAGTGCTGCCGTGCTCCTCGATGGCATCCTCGTGGTAACAGGACTTGAGAAGCGCTTCGTCCGCCCGGTCCACGCCTCGCCCGTAGCGCATCAGCGTTTCCTGGATTTCGAGTTTCGACAGGGCCTGTTCCAGCCGGGCTTCGCTGATGCTCATGTACCGGGTCTCCATGGGTTCGGTAATCGGCCGGACATGCAGACAGCACGCCCGATTCTGCTATCATGCTAAAAACAATTGGTTCACTTATGCAAGTTAAACATGATCCGTCCATTTTTCGATAGCCCGCAGCGACCCCGGCCGGACAGACGATGAGCCGCCGGGAACCGCCCGATTTCGATGGTCTGCGGCCGCCGGCCCCGGGAATGACACAAGCCCACGGTCGCTGGCGCGAGCGGGTCCGCCGATTCGTCGAGGAACGCATCGCGCCGCAGCTGGAGAGTTGGAACCGCACCGGAACCTTCCCGGATGCGCTGTACGCCCAGGCTGCCGAGGCCGGCATCCTCGGCCTGGGCTTTCCCGAAGCGCTCGGCGGCAGCGGCGACGGCGGCGGCCTGTACGACCGCATCACCGTAGCCGAAGAGATGCATCGCCTGGGTTCCGGCGTGGTCTATGCCGATCTGGCCACTCACTGGATCGCCCTGCCGCCGGTGCTCCGCTCCGGCCATAGCCGGCTGGAAGCAGAGGTGGTCCGGCCCGTGCTGGCGGGCGCGAAGAAGTTGGCGTTCGCGGTGACGGAGCCCGGCGGCGGCTCGGACCTGTCGCACATGCAGACGGTTGCGCAAAAGGCCGGGGACGGGTGGCGGCTGAGCGGCGAAAAGACCCTGATCTCGGGGCTGATGCGCGCCGATTATGTGCTCACGGCCGTTCGCATGGAGGGCGGGCAAGACGGAATCTCGCTGTTCCTCGTGGATACCGCGCAGCCGGGTGTCGACCGCTCGCCCGTCGAAGGCCTGCAGTGGTACAACGCCAGCATTGGAACCGTCCGCTTTGACCACGTCGAATTGGCGCCCGATTGCCTCATCGGTGCCCAGGGCGGCGGTTTTCGCGAGCTTGCAGGACAATTCAACATCGAACGGATCAGCGGCGTCGCGGCGGCGCTCGCTCTGGCCCGGGCCGCCGTGGCCGAAGCGCTCGCCTGGGCGCGCGCTCGGGAAACCTTCGGCAAACGCCTGGTCGATCACCAGGCCGTGCGGCATTGCCTGGTCGACATGGCGGGGCGGATCCGGTCGGCTTACGCCTATCTCGACCACTGCGTGCAGCGCGTCGAATCCGGCGACCCGGCGGTTGCCGACCTGGCGCTGCTGAAGACCCGCGCCAGCGCTGTGCTGGAACGCTGCGCCCGGGATTCACTGCACCTGCTGGGCGGGCGCGCGTACGCCGGCGAGGCCCGGCTGGAGCGGATCTTCCGCGAATCACGCATTTTCGCACTGGGCGGCGGAACCCCGGAGGTCCTGAGGGACCTGGTCGCGCGCCAATGGGATTTCTGAAACCCGAACCAGCATGGGAGAAAGCACATGAACAACAAGATCGATACGGTCAGGCAGGTGATGCAGGCGACCGCAGAGCACGATGACGAGGCCTTTCTCGGTTTCCTGACCGACGACGTCGTCTACCACTACCACGTCGGGTCCCGGCCGCTGATCGGCAAGGACTGGGTTCGCAAGTTCCTGAACCGCTACCGGGAGATCACCGCCGATGTGAAGTGGCGCATCGACCGGTTCGCCGAAACCGAGAACGAGGTCTTCGTCGAGGGCTACGAGGAGTACCTGGACACGCGGACCGACGAGGTCATCGCGCATCCGTACATGGGCATCTTCGAGTTCCGTGACGGCAAGATCTGCGCCTGGCGAGACTATTTCGAAATGGACCAGAAAAAAGCGGAGTAAACCAACATGACTGACGCCAACGACCCGATTGCCGTGGCCGATCGCTTCATCGACGCACTGAACGTGGCCGACGAGGCCGGCATACGCGCCGTGTACCATCCGGCAGCGCGCATCTGGCACAACTTCGACGATAAAGTGCAGACCGTGGACGAGAACATCGAAACGATGAAGTTCGTGCACGGCAAATTGAACAACCTGAACTACGATGTCACCAAGCGGATCGCCTTCCCCGGCGGCTTCGTGCAACAGCATATCCTGCGCGGCACACTCGCTTCGGGCGATCCCTTCGCGCTGCACGCCTGCGCGATCTGCCAGGTGGAAGACGGCCGGATCACGGAACTGGAGGAGTACCTCGACACGGCCCAGGCGCGGGCACTGTTCGCCTGACGTCAGGTCGAAATGAGGGTCTTGCCTGCCGCAAGGCCTTCGCTGATCGTCGCGAAGGCCTCGCCGTAGCGCTCGAGCGGAAAAGTACGGCTGGCGGCATGAGTCCCCAGCAGAACCTCCCTGGCCCCGGTGTCGGATCCGGAATGTCTTCCAATGTGAGTTTCTCAACAGAACCAAATTCCCGGCACACGACAGCCTACATTGACCCAGTCTCCATTGGTCGGCGACCCGAAAGCGCCGAATTTACCCGATAAATGCCCTTCAAACGGGGTGCCGCACGGACCGGACCGCGAGATGCTTGCACGAACCGATTTTTGAGGCTAGTCTAATTATGCAAGCATGAGCGGCCCTACGCCAGGCCTCACGAACTGGTGAAAACAACGAGGCTGTTTGCATTTCGTTCCCGAAACCGACTCTAGAGAGCGCAGACAAAGATGAACCATGCACACCGTGATCCGAGAAAACACCCCCTGACGCGAGCGATCCAGGCCGCCGTCATCACTGCCATAGGTCTTGGCGCGCAGATGCCCGCAGCCCAGGCCCAGGACAACGAAAACAGAGCGCTGGAAGAGGTCACGGTGACCGCACAGCGCCGCGAAGAGAACCTCCAGACCACTCCGGTCGCCGTCACCGCCGTCACCGGCGACACCATCGAGGCCAACCGGATCTTCGACGTAAACGATCTGGCGAACTCGACGCCGTCGTTTTCGCTGACCTCCCTGACGCCGCTCGACCTCGAGCTGAACATTCGCGGCGTGACCAATACACGCCTCGACTCCCCCACGGCGGATCCCTCGATCGGCTTGTTCCTGGACGACGTCTACCTCGGCCGCACCGGCGACATCAACGTCGACTTCTACGACATCGACCGCATCGAGATCATCCGCGGCCCGCAGGGCGTGCTGCTCGGCAAGAACGTCGTCGGCGGTGCGCTGAGCGTGTATACCAAGCAGCCGGAATTCGAGAAAGCCGGCCAGGTCATGATCTCGCTCGGCAACTATCAATCCGTGGTGACCAACGGCTTCTACACCGGCGCGCTCAACGACGATTGGGCCGGGCGGTTCTCGTTCCAGACCCGCAAGCATGACGGCTATGCCTACGACCTGCTGAACGACCGCGATCTCGAGAACGTGGATTCCCGGCAGTTCCGCGGACAGTTGCTGTACGATCCGGACGACGCCAGCTTCAAAGCGCGGTTCATCGTGGACTACAACAAGGATTCGTCCAACGGGCTGAACAGCGTCGCCGTGGCGGACCCGCACCCGGCGAGCCTGGCAAATTCCAGCTTCCGCCCCTGGAGCGCGCTGCGCGCGTTCCTCGGCCTCACCGACCCGCGGGTCAGCGTCCCCGAGCGTTCGCTGTACAAGGGCGACGAGTTCTATCACACCCAATACTTCCACCGGAAAAGCGTGGGCTTCACGGCCGATCTCGAATGGGTCTTCGACGGATTCGACCTGACCTCGCTGACCGGGTACCGCGACGTCGATTCCGGCCAGCTCTACGACCAGACGGGCGCCGGCCCTGACGTGTTCGACACGTTGGCCAGCTTCCCTGACTTCATGGCCTTCGCGGCTACCCGCGACCTGGGCCTGGGAGCCATCCTGCTCTTCTCCGAACCCGTTCGCGAGGACGCGAAGATCAAGTCGTTCAGCGAGGAGGTCCGCCTGACCTCGAACGGCGACAGCGCCTGGGACTGGATCGTCGGTGGCTATTACCGGCACGACAAGGTCGACAAGTTCGACCGCTTCTTCGGTGAGAGCATCACCGGCGCCCTGCCCACGCTCAGCGGCGAGAGCCACTGGAACAACCGCGGCAAGATGAGCAGTATCGCCGCGTTCGCACAGCTGGGCTACCAGTTCAGCGACGCCTGGAAATTCACCCTGGGCGGTCGCTACACCGAGGACAAGAAGGACGGTCTCGTGGACGGCATCGAGGTTGCGACCGGCGACCGCTTCACGCCGACCGACCCGGTGCCGCTGACGCCGCTGACCGAGCCGTTCAGCAACGTCGACTACGGCGACACCTGGCGGGAGTTCACGCCCCAGGGCATCCTGGAGTTCGAACCCAGCGAGAACTGGTACTGGTACGGCAGCATCTCCACGGGCTTCAAGGGCGGCGGCTACGAAGACACGCCGGCCAACGCGATCGGGGCCACCATTCCGTTCGATCCCGAGACCGTGACCAACTACGAAATCGGCTTCAAGTCGACCCTGATGGACGGCACCATGCGCCTGAACGCGACCGCGTTCTACATGGACTACAAGGACCTGCAGGTGCAGCAGACCAACCAGGACTGCCTGTGCAACCTGACGGACAACGCCTCGGACGCCGAGATCAAGGGCATCGAGGTCGAGTTCCAGTGGGCGATCGGGGCCGGAGCGGTGTTATTCGCCAACGGCTCGATGCTGGATCACAAGTACATCGACTTCATCGAGAGCAGTGGTGTCGACAGCTCCGGCAACAAGCTCCAGCGCACACCGGACAACCAGTACAACGTCGGCGTGGACTGGACCTTCGGCTCCGGCAGCTTCAGCGACGCCTTCCGTCTGCACGTGAATTACTACTGGCAGTCGAAGATGTACTGGCAGCCGGCCAACCTGAACTGGGAAGATTCCTACGGCCTGATCGACGGTCGCCTGACCTATGAGCCGACGGACACCGAATGGTCGCTGTCGGCCTGGGTCAAGAACGCGGCGGACACGACCTATCGCGTGGGTGTGATTCCCTTCTTCGGCGAGGAAGTCGGCCATTACGGACCGCCACGCACCTATGGTGTCGACTTCAGACTGAACTTCTGAGCGCGTGATCGTCCTGCGGGACGAACCGCTCGATCCATCGGCGACGGTGGCGGAGACAAGGATGTTTCCGCCACCGTTTCCACGTCAGCCCCCGGCCTTTGCCTTATGATTGCGGAGCCATGAACCGCCGCAAGGACTCCGAAACCACCGCCTTCCACCCGCCCTGGATGCAACCGGGCCGTCCCGCCCGGGACGACTGCGTGCTACCGTACCTGCTGGAACGCAACGCGCGGGAGACGCCCGACCGGGTTCAGTTCCGGTTCGCCGACGGTGAAACCTGGACCTGCGCGGAAACGCTGGAGCAGGCCCGCCGAAGCGCCGGCTTCCTGCGCCACCACGGCGTGCAGCGCGGTGACCTGGTGCTGGCCTGGATGCCGAGCGGCGCGCCGATGCTGCGGGCCTGGTTCGGGCTCAACTACCTGGGCGCCGTGTTCGTGCCGATCAATGTCGACTACCGCGGCGCCATCCTGCAGCACGCCATCCTCGAATCCAGCGCAAGCGCGATGATCCTGCACCCGCAGCTGGTGGAGCGCCTGGAACGGATCGGGGAACTGCCCCTGAAAAAGCTGTTCTGCGTGGGCGACGACGCGCCACCGCTGGCGAAGCACGATGTCGGAATCGTGATGACCGACCTCATCGACGACGGCGAACCCGCGCCGCAACCCGCCGACGTGGACATCTGGGACCTGCAGATGGTGATTTTCACCTCCGGCACCACCGGCCCGTCGAAAGGCGTGATGTGCCCCTACGGACACATGTACACCACTGGCCTGTCGACCTACGGCTACATGACCCCGGACGACTGCATCCTGGTCGAGCTGCCGATGTTTCACGTCGGTGGCGTGGCGCCGGTGATGGCCGGGCTGAGCAGCCGCGGGCGGATCGCGCTGTTCGGCGGATTCAAAACCGACGAGTTCTGGCAACGCGTTCGGCAAACCGGCGCCACCACCACGTCCGGCCTGATCGGCTCGATGGCCAGCTTCCTGGACAAGGCGCCGCACCGCGCGGACGACGCCGACAACAGCCTGCGCATGATCACCCTGATGCTGAACCAGCAGGCGATCAACGTCGCGCAGCGCTACGGCTTCAGCTATCTGAGCGGCTTTAACATGACCGAATTGTCCGGCCCGCTCATCACCGAGATCGACTGCCGCGTTACGGGCAGCCTGGGCCGGCCGCGCACCGGTTGCGAGTGCCGCGTGGTCGACGACCACGATTACGAGGTGCCGACCGGCCAGATCGGCGAGCTGATCGTTCGCCCGGATCTGCCCTGGACCGTCAACGCCGGCTACCTGAACCGCCCGGAAGCCACCGCCCGCGCCTGGCGCAACGGCTGGTTCCACACCGGGGACCTGGTGCGGCGCGATGCGGATGGCAACTACTACTTCGTCGACCGCAAGAAGGACGCGGTACGGCGGCGCGGCGAGAACGTCTCGTCGATCGAGGTCGAGGCAGAGGTGCTGGGCTTCGAAGACGTCGCCGAAGCGGCCGTCGTGGGCCTGCCGAGCGAACTCGGCGACGAGGAGATCCTGGTCGCGGTGGTGCCGAAGGCGGGCCGCGGCATCGATCCGCGCGCGCTCGCCGAACACCTGGTGCCGCGCATGCCGCACTACATGGTGCCGCGCTACATCCGGGTAATCGAGGAACTGCCCCGCACGCCCACCAACAAGGTCAAGAAGGTGGAAATCCGCGAACAGGGCGTGACGCCCGATACCTGGGACCGCGAAGCCGCGGGCATGCGCTTGCGCCGCACGCGATTTGATTAGCTCCGACGGCTTCCGGCCGGCCAGCGGCACTGCACGATACGGAAACGATCCGCTACGAACGCCAGGTCCGTCAGGCAGGCATTGCCCGCCGGGTTGAGCCCGGTCACGTGCATATCGCTGTAGGCCGCCGCGAAATTCAGCGGCATCGGACCGGTCAGGTTACAGGTCAGCGAGGCGCCCGCCTCGACGAAGGCGCTTTCGGCCGCGTCCAGGAACGCGTCCCGCGCCGAGTACACATGGGTGGCGATCGCACCGCGCGCCCTGGCCGTCACGGCCGCGCCGGCCAGGGCCGAGTCCGCATCCGTGTGCGTGATGACGAACGATGCCGGGCCGAAATGTTCCTGCTCCAGCA
>JASFKQ010000040.1:0-22039 GCA_050118555.1 Lysobacterales bacterium | reverse complement strand
GAAACGCGTCGAAACGTTCCAGGATGGCCGCGTCGACGCGACCCACGAGTCGTTCACGGTCAACCGGGCGAAGCAGCCCGTTGCACTCCATGCAGCGCGTGAACGGGCGCGCCTGCCGCCCCAGATCGAGCGCAACGACCACCTCCCGCAGCTGTTCCAGCGGCCGCTGGTGACGCAACCAGTAGCCGTGGGTCACCCGGCTCTGCTTGAGAACGCCGACGTCCCGGGTCAGGATGACGCGTCCGTCCCCGAGCGCCGTTTCGATCAGACTATTCTTGTCCCAGCCGGGTTCATGGAGCGTATCGAAACCCAACATTCGCAGGTAGTGCGCAAGGCGGCCGAGGTGCACGTCGGCGACGAAGCGGGAATCGCGAAGCGGCTCCGGGCGGAGCCGGACCAGCGGGCTGATATCCAGGCGTTCGAAGACCGGGTACACCGACACGTGTTCACCTCCCGACAGCCGATGCCCGAAATCGACCGACCGACCATCCACGAGCACCAGGTCGACGGCGGTGTGCGGCACTCCAAGGGCCTGGATCGCGTCACGGACCGAGGGCGTGCCGTGGAAACGGTAGGTAAAGCTCACCTTCTGCCGGCTCCCGGGAAGAAAATCGTTCAGTTCTTCGTAGAAGCGGAATTCGGCGTGGCGCACCGGCCGGGAATGGCTGCTCGGCACGGTCATCGAACGGCAACGCCTGGCCGCTTACTTGGTCAGGTAGTAGCCGCGATAGTACTTGGGCTGCAGCTTCGTGTACTGCGCGTGCAGGAACTCCACCAGGTCAATCAGTTCAGCCACGGTCATCGTTTCGCCGTAGTAAGGCATTGGCGAAATGATCGCTTCGCGGTTCGCATTCGCGAGCATGGTCTTGTACTTCACGGATATGATGTGGTCCGGGTTGACGACCGCGGTCAGCAACTCACCGTAGTTCTTGACCCGATAGACCTCGCCGCCGAGTTCCAGTATGAAAGGCGGCTCGAAGTCCAGCTTTGGAAATTCGATCCCGGGGATCGTGTGGCAGCCGTGGCACTTGAAGTCGACGAACACCTGCTCGCCCTGCGCGATATCGCCCTTGGGGAGAACAAAGCCCTTCACGGGTTTCGAGTCTTCGGTGCAGGCTGACAGGGCAAGCAGGGCGGCGGCCGCGGCGAATCCGACCAGTGCGTATCTCAGTCCTCTCTCGTGGGACATGACAAACCCTCCCTTGCCAGAAGAGACACTTCAAGTCTGGCCTACCGGTGGGCTGCCGGCGATGCGCTGGGTCAAGAATCAGGCGAATCGTCCAGGCGGATCAGTTCGATGCGGAACATCAGGGACGCGTTGGCGGGGATCACATCGTCGACGGCGCGGTTGCCGTAAGCCAGCCCGGGGGGAACCAGCAGCATGCGTGAACCGCCCGGCTGCATTCCGATCACGCCTTCGTTCCACGCCTGCATCACACCGTCGGTGCCGATCACGAAAGACACCGGACGACCTTCGGCGCGCGAATTGTAGATTTCCTTCCCGCGCGCGCCCTGTTCGTCCAGCCAGCCGATGAAGTGGATGGTGGCCACCATGCCCGTCGCCGCCACCGGGCCCTGGCCTACCTGCAGGTCGCGGTAGCGCAAGCCATCGGGCCCGGCCCTGAACGCATCCCCGACCGCCCAGGCGGAGGAGGCCGCCAGCAGTGCCGCCAGCACCACCGGAAAAATCTGAACCAACTTGTGAATCCGTGCTCTCATTTCGTCGCTCCGCTCAGGGTGTCGTGCAGGCCGGGTCGTCCTGGCCCCAGCGCGAGCGGCACCATTCCTTTTCAGCCAGCAGCGAATGGCCGGCCTCGCTGGGGTGGAAGCAGTCGCCGCCGTTGACCTGCTGCGAGCCGAAACGCACGTCGAATATGTCGACGTACTCCGCGTTCAGCAACTCGCCGTTCGCATGGTACTCGTCGAGCACATTCCGGAGTCTCGGGTTGTATTCGTCGCGGATGCGCGCGTGGAAGGCCTTGCGCCGCTGGCAGTTAGGCCCATCGCCGGAGTACACCTTGTCCGGGTCTTCCCGCGACGCGTCGCTGGCGCAGTCGTCGGCCGCGTTGGCCAGCAGGTTCTGGCAGGGCACGAACGGCCAGACGAAGGCGCGGCACCAGAAGTCCGATCGCTTGGCGTTCCAAAGCCAGTAGATGGCCGGAATCCCTGAGATCTGCACGTTGACGGAGTCGGAGAACGGCGCCTGCGCCAACACATCCAGGCCGGCGCGGTATTCCTGCTCGAAAACGGTGGGATCCGTCATTTCGTCCATGCTGTCGGCGCACACGTCGTTGTTGCCCAGCAGCACGGTGACCATGCCGGCCGTTCCGGGTGGAATCGAACTCATCTGTGCGGCGACCGCGCTGGCCTGGCTCGCGAAGTCCGCCATGGTGTCGCCGCTGACCGCCTGGTTGATGGCGGCGTCGCGGGTCGAATTGTTCTCGGTGTAGGCGGCCCCGTCCAGCGCCTCGAAGCGCTCGTTCAGGCTGTTCACCGAATCGCTCGACGCATAGCCGGTGGACCAGACCGTCTGGTGGTTGATCGAGCCGATCGTGCCGTCGGCCGCCTCGCCCTCACCGATCGAGTCACCCACGTTGAACTGGTTCAGCGGCACCGGCGTGGCCAGCGGCTCGATGGTGCAGAACGCATCGCAGCCGTCATTCGCGTCCAGGTTGCCGTCATCGCACTCCTCGCCATACTCGGCGATATCGTTTCCGCAGACAGGCACCGGATCGCAGGCGTTCGCCCCACACACCGCCGTATCGCAGGTGGTGTCGCCACAGCAGTAGCGGTTCTTCGGGTTGCCGCCGGTCTTGCCGGGGCAGTCGGCGCAGCCCAGGCAATCCTCTCCCGCGTTGCAGACACCGTCGTTGTTACAGGCGGACGGGGGGCAGTCGGCGGAACAGGTGGCGGTACTTTCGGTGGAGCCACAGATTCCGTCGCCGCAAACGTCGGACGTAGTCCCGCAGTCAGCGGCGCAGGAGACCTGGTCCTCCGTGGGGCCGCAAATGCCGTCCCCGCAGACATCGGCAGCGCAATCGTCAGGACAACTGGCGACGGATTCGCCGCCCGTGCACTTGTTGTCACCGCAATACGGCTTGCCGGCCCACACGCTGCCGGAGCCGAGGGCGAAAAATACGAGCAGGGTTGCCGCCAGCATCGGGGCCGGCCGGGTTAACAAGCGAAATTGGGGCACGTGAAGATTCCCTGAAGACCTTTTTCCCAGTATAGCACCGGCCTCAGAGCGCGCGAACAGACGTAACGGGCGGGCGTCCCGCGCCAGCCGGCGGGACACGAAACACCTGCCGGTCGGCGTAGAACCCGGCGTCCTGCGGTTCGTCCGGCCACCACCCCGGGATGCCCATCAGCGGGACCGGTCCGAGGTCCGAGGGCCGGCGCAAAAGCACACCCGCGGCCAGGTCCCCGCCAATGGCCCGGTCCAGTTCGGTGAGGGAAAGGGCGCCGGGCCGCGCCTGCCAGAGCAGCAGCGCATGCGCCGTGACCGACTTGTAGGGCTGCAGCAGTTTCTCCAGCAGCCCGTGCCCGCACAGCAGAACACGTGTACTTTCCTTCCAGGCAGGCCGCAGGTCGTGGAAAGCCCGCTTCCAGTCGCGCGCGGCCAGCGATTCGAGCAGCTCACGATTGTGGCTGACGACGATCGCACCACTCTCGTCGAGGTGGGTCAGCGCGTCGCGCCGCGGCCCCCTGCGGCCCGCGTGTTCCTCGTCTGCGTGGTGGTAATGAAGTGCGTTCATGGCGGCCTTCAGATGTGGCCAGCGGCACCAGGCCAGGGCATTGAACAGGTCGTGCCGATTGCCCTCCCGGGTCGGCACTTCACCCGTTTCGAAAACACGCTGCTCATAGCCGCTTCCGGGTAGCCGTCCGGCCGGAACGAAACACACCAACTGGCCGTTGGCGTTGCAGACACCGGGCGGCAGGAGCGCCGTCAGCTCAGCGGGTGAAGGACGCCGCGAAGGGTCCAGGCGCTCGATGAATTCCCGGTAGGGGCGCCACCAGGGCCTGTCGGCCCTAATTGTCCTCAACGTAGTGCGCACCCTTGCTGCGCGGGTTCAGCGATGCGGCGTGCACCACCAGCAGCGCCGTCTGGACGGCGTTACGGAGTTCGACCAGTTCCCGGGTGACGCGGCAGTCGCGGTAAAAGGACTGCACCTCCTCGCGCAACTCGAGAAGGATGCGCCGGGCGCGCGTCAGCCGCCGCCGGGAGCGCACGATACCCGCGTAGTTCCACATGGTCTGCCTCACCAGATTCAGATCCTGGAGAACGAGCGTTGGGTCAGCATCTCTGCCCGGACTCTGCCACGGTCTCGGTTCCGGCAGCCTGTATTCCATCCGGTCGATGTCCCGCTCATCGGCGTCTGCGGTCGCGTTGGCCGAGGTGAGGCACTCCAGCAACGAGGTGCTGGCCAGGCGGTTGGCGCCGTGCAGGCCGGTGCAGGCCGTTTCGCCGATCGCGTTCAGATGCCGGATGTTGGTGCGGCCTTCGAGATCCGTATGCACGCCTCCGCAGGAATAATGGGCGGCTGGAACCACCGGGATCGGCTCCTGCCGGATGTCCACGCCGTGTTCCAGGCAGCGTTCGTAGATGGATGGAAAGCGTTCGACCAGGTAGTCCGGCTCGAGCGCGCCCAAGTCCAGGTAAACGCACGGTTGGCCGCTGCTGGCCATCTCCTGGTGGATTGCACGCGAGACGATGTCGCGCGGCGCCAGCGAGCCCCGAGGATGGACCCCGTCCATGAACGGCCTGCCGTCGACATTGACCAGCACGGCGCCTTCGCCGCGCAGGGCCTCGGTGATCAGGAATCGCGGCGCGTTGCGGCCATAGAACACCGTCGGGTGAAACTGCACATACTCCATGTCGATCAGCCGCGCGCCGACGCGGTAAGCCATCGCCATGCCGTGCCCGACGATCCCCGGGTGATTGGTGCTGTGCTGGAAAATGTGTCCCAGCCCACCGGTTGCCAATATCGTTTTGCGCGCGACGACGGCCAGCGGATCGCCGTGGCCTTCGAGCCGCGCGTAGGCCCCGAAGCAGGTCAGCGGCGCGTAGCGGTCCTGGGGATTGTCGTTGTTGTGGGAAAGGGTCAGCAGGTCGATCGCCGTGGAATTGCCGTGGCGCGTGATATTGGGTGTCTCGTCGACCCGCGTGGCAACCGCGCGCAGAATGGCGTGTCCGGTCAGGTCTCTGGCGTGGATGATACGCCGCGCGCTGTGCCCTCCTTCGCGGGTGAATTCCAGCTCGCCGCCGGCGGTGCGGTCAAACTCGACGCCGAGTTCATCGATCAGCAATTCGCGTACCGCGGACGGTCCCTCTCGCACCAGTTGCTCGACGGCAGCCGGGTTGGACGTGCCGTCGCTGGCCTCGATGATGTCACTCGCCAGCAAGTCCGGGTCGCCGGGCTCGTCGTAGATGATGCCCCCCTGCGCCCAGTTGCTGTTGGCGTCCAGCGGGCCGCCCAGCGAAAGCAGCTGGACGTCCAGCCCGGAACGCGCGGCGCGCAAGGCATAGGCCGAGCCCGCAAGCCCTGCGCCGATGACCAGGCAATCGGTACGGATCACTTCCATGAAGGCGGACGTTACCCGCTTCCGCGAGACAGGTCAAAACACCATTACCCCGGGGGCTTCACGTGCTCCGTCACTTGTAGGAGCAAACATTGTTCGCGATGATTGGTACATCTTCAATGAACAGTAACCAAGCGCGGGGCAAACCCGCATGCGAAGGCATCATGACCATGCATCCACTGGCCGGAAAGCCGGCGCCCGAATCCATACTCGACAACATTCCGAGGCTGGTCAGCGAGTATTACAGCCTCGCGCCGGACCCGGCCGATCCCACCCAACAGGTGGCATTCGGCACCTCGGGCCACCGGGGCTCATCGGCCAGGCGCAGCTTCAACGAGGCACATATCCTCGCCATCAGTCAGGCCGTTTGCGAGTACCGGGCATCCCGGGGCATCGACGGACCCCTGTTCATGGGAATGGACACCCACGCCCTGTCCGAGCCCGCGCTGATCAGCGCCGCCGAGGTCTTCGCCGCCAACGGCGTCGAGCTGATGATCGACTCGGAACGCGGGTACACGCCGACACCTGCCGTTTCACACGCGATCCTGAGATACAACCGCGGCCGCGGGGAGCACATCGCGGACGGCGTGGTAATCACGCCCTCCCACAATCCGCCCGGCGACGGCGGCTTCAAGTACAACCCGCCCAACGGCGGCCCGGCGGACACGTCCGTGACGCGCGTGATCGAGCAACGGGCCAATGAACTGCTCGCCGATCCCGGTGGCATCCGGCGCTGGACCTGGGCGCGGGCGAGGGGTGCGGACAACGTCCATTTGCACGATTACGTGACACCCTACGTGGCGAGCCTGATCGAGGTGATCGACATGGCGGCGATCCGTGACGCGGGGGTGCGCATCGGCGCGGACCCGATGGGCGGTTCGGGCATCGCGTACTGGGAGCCGATCGCAGAGCGCTACGGCCTCGACCTCCAGGTCGTCAATCGTTCGGTCGATCCGTCCTTCCGATTCATGCGCGTGGACAAGGATGGCAAAATCCGGATGGACTGCTCATCACCGGCCGCCATGGCCGGGCTGGTCGACCTAAAGGACCGCTTCGACGTCGCCTTCGGCAACGACACGGACTTCGACCGGCACGGCATCGTGACGCCCAGCGCAGGGTTGATGAATCCGAACCACTACCTGTCCGTCGCCATCGCCTACCTGTTCGCGAACCGTCCCGGCTGGGGCGAGGAGGCGGTCATCGGGAAAACGCTGGTGAGCAGCAGCATGATCGACCGCGTGGCGGCCGACCTGGGGCGCGGACTGTGTGAAGTGCCGGTCGGTTTCAAGTGGTTCGTGGACGGCCTGCTGGACGGCAGCTTCGGCTTCGGCGGCGAAGAAAGCGCAGGGGCGTCGTTCCTGTGCCGGGACGGCACCGCCTGGACCACCGACAAGGACGGCATCATCCTCGACCTGCTGGCCGCCGAGATCACCGCGCGCACCGGGCGGGATCCCGGCGAGCACTACCGCGAGCTGGAAAACCGTTTCGGCGCACCTGTCTACGAACGCATTGACGCGCCCGCTGCTCCCGCTCAAAAGGAGGTACTGAAGAACCTGTCCCCGGAGCAGGTAACCGCGACTGAACTGGCCGGAGAGAGGATCACCGCCCGCCTTACGCGCGCGCCGGGCAACGGGGCCGCCATCGGCGGGCTGAAGGTCGTTACGGAGAACGGCTGGTTCGCCGCCCGCCCGTCCGGCACCGAGGATATCTACAAGATCTACTCGGAAAGCTTTCTGGGCGAAGAACATTTGCACAGGATCCAGCAGGAAGCGATACAGATCGTCTCCGCGGCGCTCGAGGAAGCGGGCGTATGAAGTGGAAAGGCAGGCGTCAGAGCGACAACGTCATCGACAGCCGCTTCCGCAGGGATTACGAAAGCGGCCGCCTGCAGGACGGCGACACCTTCTCCATGCCCTACGACCAGCTCTGACGGCACACTTAGGACCGAGCCTTGTTCGGGATCGTGTCACGGGGCCGCAGGGGATATCCCGAACAAGGTTCGGCCCTACGGGAGGCTGCGACTGCCTAACCGCTTCTCGATTTGGCTGCCGCCTTTGCGGCTTTCAGCCGCTCCAGGCTCTCCGCGGGCCAGGTCTCCTTGACCGGGTAGTACTCCGGTACGGCGGGCACTCCCTGGGGCAGTATCACCCAGGGCTGTTTCGATGCGGTGAAGATGTGGATGTCCGGCGCCAGGCTGTCCGGCTGCTCCAGGGTTCCCACGCGCACGAAGGCAACGGCCATGCCAGCTCCCGCGTAGTGGCTCCAGACGGCGACCTGGCACTTCGGACAACGCACGATCTTCTGGCCGCGACCGCTGTTCGAGGGCGTTTCCACCGTGTGGATCGTGCCTTCGAGCAGTTCGACGCGGTCGGTCTCGATCATCGCATTGAGCGCGAAAGCCGAACCGCTTTCCCGCTGGCACCAGCGGCAGTGGCAGCAGTGCACGAACAGCGGCCGCGCATGCATACGGTACCGCACGTGTCCGCAGGCACAGCGGCCATCCAGGACTTCACTGGCAGCGATCTCGCTCATGGCCTCTTTCCTCCCTGGTTCACAGTACGAAACGGCTGGTGCCCGTGGCGCGGCCGTCCGGCCCGAATCGCCGCTCGACGAATTCCGCATGTCCGTCGTAGTCAACCAGCAGCACGGTGGACGAGCGCGTACCGTACACGGGCGACACGATGAAATAGTGGTTCATCAGGTGCCTGCGGACTTCGACCAGGTCGGCGCCGGCAGGCATTTCGCCGGGCGTCAGCCCGCGGTCCGACAGCAGTTCCAGCAATAGACCGGCGTCCACCGGGTCCGTCTCCAACAGTTTACCCAACCGCTTCCGCCCCGACCGCACCTTCGGCCAGTCGGTGTCCAGCAGGTGGTTGCTGAGGCCGTGGCAACCGGGCGCCACCTCGCAGGCCTCGCCGCCCCGGTTGGAGACCCAGGCCAGGCTGTCCGGCGTACCTGCCAGCAGGTTGAAACCCCGGTAATCCTCACCCCGCGCCTGCACGGCGCGCAGGTGCTCGAGCGGAGTGCGGTCGTCCTCCAGAAACGCCGTGACCAGTTCACCGCGGGAACGTCCCAGGGATGGCTCGGGGGCCAACGGTTCGCGGAAATTCGTGACCGCGGCAAAGCGCATGGTACGTGTTATGCCGAGCCAGGTGCCGCCGGCCTGCAGGTCGCGGCCGCCCAGCCATTCCTCCGGGCCCGGCCAGTACGCTGCTTCCGCGCTCGGCCTTTCGTGAAACTCGTCGCGATTGGCCGCCAGGACCAGCGCATAGCGGGGATGCGATCGCCAGGCGAAGAGGATCAGGCACATCGGGGGCTCGGCGTCACTATTGCGACTGCTCCTCCTGGGCGATTTCGTCCTCGTAGACCCGGGATGCGGTCTGCGTAGCCGCCAGGGCTTCCGCGAACGGGCGGTGTTCCTCCTCTGGCGACGCCTCGCGCCGGCGGAACCGGATGGCCATGTAGGCAAGCAGCAGCAGATGGATTGCAGCCGCGTACAGGTAAAGCCCGCCGGATCCGAGCAGTCTCATCGCGGCCGGCGCAATGAACGGGCCGATGATGGCGCCGACGCCATACATGAACAACAGCCCGCTGGATATCATCACGTATTCCCCCGGCCGGGCGTGGTCGTTGGTGTGCGCCACGGAGATGGAATAAATCGGAAAAGCCACGGCGCCCCAGCAACCACCCAGGACCATCAGCATCAACGGCGTATCCACCTCGAGAGTCAGAAAGATGGCGAGGCCGACCAGGGCGCCCAACAGAGCCGCGGTCGCAATCACCCACCGCCGGTCGACACGGTCCGACCAGAGCCCGAGAGGCCACTGGCCGATGGCCCCGCCCAGTACTGCGGAGGTCATGAACCAGGCCGCCAGCGAAACGTCGGTGGAGTAACCCGCCACGAACACCGGAGCCAGCGCCCAGAAAGAACCGTTTGCGAGGCCGGACGCCAGGCAGCCCAGCGTGCCTGCCGGCGAAATGCGGAACAGCCGGCGCAGGTCGAGCCGGACCGGCTCCGTCTCCTGCTTGGGTGTCGGCGACGCGGACAGGACGACGGGAATCGCGGCCAGCGAAACCACCGCCGAAGCGACGGCGAACAGCGAAAGCTGATGCGGATCGTACAGCAGCAACATCTGCTGGCCGGCAGCCAGCACGGTGAGGGTAATCAGGGTATAGGCAGAGAAGACGGCGCCCCGCGTCTCGTTCGTGGACTGTTCATTGAGCCAGCTCTCGATGACGACGTACAACACCGCGAAGCAGAAGCCCGTCACCATTCTGAGCATCCACCACAGCCAGGATTCCAGCCAAAGCCCATGCAGCAACGGCACCGCGGACGCAGCCGCGGTCATCGCGGCGAATACGCGCACGTGGCCCACCCGCCGGAGCAGCGCGGAGCCGCGCAGGCATCCCAGCGTGAAGCCGAAGAAATAGGCGCCGCCCATCAGACCGATGGAGAGGGTCGAAAAGCCCTCGAGATTGGCGCGGACCGGCAACAGGGTGCCTTGCAGCCCTTGTCCAGTCAGGAGTATGGCGACGCCAAGCAACAGCGGCGCTACCGGTGTGAGTATGCGGATCATGCAATCTTCCTGGTGGAACGCGGGCAGCTTCCACCCTTACCGCGGGCCCGAGCCTGCACTATACGGGTCTGTACTATACCAAAGCCCGGGTGCGGAACAGGCATGACGCCGCCCGGAACACGTACCGCGAGTGAGCCTGGCCGGTGTGACCCCTGAACGGGGCAGCGCTACTGCGAAAAATAGTCCGCGATCGCTTTCTTGTCCTCAGCGCTCAGGGTGTTGGCCACATTGCACATGCTCAGCGGCGTCTTCGGCCGGTCGCCGTGGCGGTAGGTCGTCGTGGTGCAATGGCGCTCGTAGTAGTAGAACGCGTCCAGCGCCTCTTCGATCGCGCCGGGCTGCTTGCCGGCAAGCGACGGTATGTCCGGCTGGTCCGACACACCCTGTGGTCCGTGGCAGGACTCACACTCGGTGATCAGGTTTTTCACGTCTGCGCCTGCAACCGGGCCGGCGGCGATCAGGAGCGCGGCCGCGAAGGTCATTCGCCGTAATCGCATCATGTCGACACCTCCCGATGCCCGATTCCCATGGCGCAATCCGATGTGGACATCCTGTTTTGACTATAATGCCGCCAGGTTCCCCAGGCGATGATTCACGTCAGCAGACAAATGCCGAAGCCCCCGACCGCGACTCGCACGCTTGCCCTGTTCCTTGCCCTGTTGGCCACATTGCCGGCTGCCGCGGACCCTGCGCCGCAAGCGGCGATCGACGCGGTTTTTGCCGATTACGACCGGCGCGATGCCCCGGGCTGCGCACTGGGCATGATCCGCGATGGTGAATTCATCTACCGGCGCGGCTACGGAATGGCCAACCTGGAGTATGACATCCCGATCGGGCCCAAAACGGTATTCCGGATCGGTTCAACTTCCAAGCAGTTCACCGCAACAGCCATCGCTCTGCTGGCCGCGTCGGGGGCGATTTCCCTGGACGACCCGGTGCGCAGGTTTTTTCCGGAGTTCCCGGCCTGGGCGGACGCCATGACCGTACGCCAGCTGCTGCATCACACCAGCGGCATCCGCGACTATCTGCAGCTCGCCTACCTGGCCGGCCGGGGCGGCGACGCCGACTACTACACGGACGACTGGGTCCTGAGGTTGCTGTCCCGTCAGCGGGGGACGAATTTCCCTCCGGGGAGCGAGTTCCTGTACAGCAATTCCGGGTATCTCCTGCTGGCGCACATCATCCGGCGCGTGAGCGGCCAGAGCCTCAGGACATACGCGGCAGAGCGCATATTCCGGCCCCTGGGCATGGCTCACACGCACTTTCAGGACGACCACACGGAGATCGTTCCCGGTCGCGCGGATGGCTACGCGCCGACGGACTCCGGTTACCGCATCAGCATGACCACGCTCGACATGATCGGTGACGGCGGCGTATTCACTACCGTCGATGACCTGCTGCTCTGGGATCGCAACTTCTACGACAACCGCCTCGGCGGCGGCGAATCGCTTATTCGCGAGTTGACCGCGCCCGGCAGGCTGAACGACGGCACAGTACTGGACTACGCGCTCGGGCTCGAAGTCGGCGCCTACCGCGGGCAACCGAAGATTTCCCATGGCGGCGCGTTCGTCGGCTACCGCGCCGAGATGGTGCGATTTCCACGGCAGCACTTCTCCGTAGCGGTACTTTGCAACCGCTCGGACGCGAACCCGTCCAGGCTCGCGCTCGAGGTGGCGGACGTGGCGCTGGCGGACGAGTTGTCGCCGCCGTCACTCCCGGACCGCAAGGAGCCGGCTGGCGAACCGTGGCGACCGGCACCCGCAGACCTCGCTGAATATACGGGTGATTTCTGGGAGCCGACCGACAGCACGGAGGCAGATATCTGGCTGGAATCGGGCGCCCTGCTGGCCGCCCAGGACTCCGAACATCGGTACCGGCTGACTCCGGTGACGCAAGATGTCTTCCGCATGACCGAACGCCCGGGGGACGTGTTCGTGTACTACGACCGCGATACCGTGGGAAAGGTGTCGGCCCTGCGCATCATCGTTGACGGCAGCCCCGGAGGCACGTTCAGACCCTTCGAGCGGCGCGAGGCGGATGCCGCGACCCTGACGCAATACGCCGGGGCGTTCTTCAACTCCGAACTGGACGTGACGTACACGCTGGACATGGTCGGCAACCGGCTCATGCTACACGTGCCGGAACAGCCTGCAGTGGAATTGGCGCCCCTGTTCGGCGAAACCTTCGTGGCCCCGGATTACGGCGCCTTCGAATTCCAGCGTGCCGCCGACGGCGCGGTTGCCGGTTTCCGCTTGCAGTCGGGCCGGGTGCGGAACCTGGTTTTCAGTCGCCGCTGACGCCCGGCTGCAGCGCGGCGGCGACCGGCGTCAACGCATCCGGCGCCGCGTCGGTCATGTCCAGACCCAGGAAGGCCAGCAGGGTCGCGGCCACCTGGCCCTGGTATACGACGCCGCCTTCCTTCACCTCACCGAGCTTCGGCGTGTCCGGTCCGACGACTGCCAGCCATATGTCGTCGCTGCCCGGAATGGCGGCATCGTGCTCTGCCCAGTCATCGCCGCGCCGGCCCCTTCCGTGGTCGGTGGTCAGCAACAGCGTGGTGGCGCCCCGGTATTCGTCCGTCGACTGAAGGGTCCGCCACAGGTCCGCCAGCAGGGAATCGGCGAGATGCAGGTACTCCAGGTAGCGGTCATAGCGGTCCGCGTGGGCCCAGTCATCGGAATTGACCAGCGCCAACCACAACACCCTGGGGTGGTTTCGGTGCAGGAAATCCAGGGCCATTCTGTAGGTCAGGACATCGTTGCTGCCCTCCTCCCACAAGCCCATGACCTGCTTCCGTAAACCGGCCAGGTAGTCCGACTGCGGCGACCCCCACGGCGCGGGAATGCGGTCGTAGACACCCACCATCAGGAAGGCATCGTCGCGGCTGGCGGCCGCCAGCGAGAATCCATCCCAGGACCCGATCTGCGCCACGTCAGCGAATTCGAGATCCAGCGCCCGCCGCGCATATTCCAGCGCTGTTGGGTACTCATGCCGGCGGTTGTCATTGTCCATCACGTCCGGCCGCGGCGCCCCCGTCAACATTTCCGTGTAGCCCGGCGTGGACCAGCGCACCGCGTTCTGCACTTTTACGTGGTTGCCGTGCGCCGGGTTGCCGAAAACCATGCCCATCGGCGCCAGCGTTTTCCAGAAGAACGGCATCAGCGCCTCGCGGCGCACCTCGGGCGTCGGGCCACCGTATCGTTCGCGCGCCGTCGCGATATCGGAATACACCTGCTTTTCGTCGTGCGCGGCGATGGTTTCGTCCAGACCACCAAAGACCTCCTCGACGCGAACGCCGTCAAGCGTCACGAGAATCACGTTCTGGGTGTGGGTCGCATTCTGCGCCCCGGCGACCAGGCCCTCCGGGGTAACAGCAAGGAATGCGGCGAGCAAAGTGGGCCACAAGGCCTGCGGCGTGAATGTCATCGAAATCCGGTCTCCTGAATTCAGCACGGAATCCCCGCCTTTATACACGAACCCGCACACGCCGGTGCGCGATGGTCGCCTGACCGTCACGCTCCGGCGTCATGAACTGGGGGTTGATCATTTAGATTTATTTCTGTACAATACTTATACGTCATGTCTGCAACCACTCCTCTTGCTAGGTATGACAGTGTACCCTAAGTGTGCAAAAGGCCAAGCCATCTCGGCTTGAGACCCCCTCGAAGCGACTCGCTTCGATTCAGGCGCGAACCGATCGGTGAGCGCCTGATTTTTTTGTGCAGCCACCCACCATGACCTGAGCCGGCCAGCCACGTGACATCCACCGGAGCCGCGGGCGGGCGGCATTCGCGAGTCCTTTGCCTCCGCCCGCATTCTCAGGTCCGCCCCCGACCGCTAAGCGCATGCGGATTCAGCTTGCCGCCTGTTCACGTTGGTGCGATTCCAGTATTCTTGAACCGTTAGCTTCCCGCTCGACCGCAATTCCAAGGAGTCCATACCATGTTCACGCGGCTTGCCATCTCGGCTCTCGTTACGATTCTGCTTTTCGCCTCCGACACAGCCCTGGCTGCCGGCGATTCCGCTTCCTCCCGCCTCGAAGGGCTCGAGTGGCGCTTTGTTGGACCCTACCGCGGCGGCCGGGTCACGGCCGTCACGGGCGTGCGCGGCGAGCGCAATCTCTACTACATGGGCGCCACCGGCGGCGGCGTTTGGAAAACCGAGAACGCCGGCCGCACCTGGGAGAACATCTCCGACGATTTCTTCAGGGTCGGCACGATCGGGGCGGTCGCAGTCGCTGAATCGGACCACAACGTGATCTACGTGGGCACCGGCGAGGCGCCGATCCGCGGCGTGACCACCAGTTCCGGCGACGGGGTCTGGAAATCGACCGACGCCGGCAAGACCTGGAAACACATCGGCCTGGAGAAAAGCGGGCAGATTGCAAACGTCCGGATCGACCCGGGCGACCCGGATGTGGCGTACGTGGCGGTCCAGGGACAAATCTGGGCGCCGAACGAGGAACGCGGCGTCTACCGTACCCGCGACGGCGGCGAGACCTGGGAACACGTATTGAAGGTCGGCCCCAGTACCGGAGCGACGGACCTCGTCATGGATCCGACCAACCCGCGCATCCTGTATGCCGCGATGTGGAACCACGGCCGCAAGCCCTGGTTCATCCATTCGGGAGGAACCGACGGCGGCATCTTCAAGTCCACCGACGGCGGCGACAGCTGGACCAAGCTGGGCGGGGGACTGCCGGAAATGATCGGCAAAATCGGTGTGGACGTGTCGGCCAGCAATCCGCAGCGGGTCTACGCCATCATCGAGGCCGAACCGGAGAAAGGCGGCCTGTGGCGAAGCGATGACGGCGGCGAGACATGGTCGCTGATCAACAACCACCGCGTGCTGCATTCGCGCGCCTGGTACTACATCCACATCTGCGCCGACCCGCAGGACGAAAACACAGTCTACGTGCTGAACGTGCCGCTGATGAAGTCGATCGACGGCGGCAGGACCTGGACCAAAATGGAAGCGCCGCACGGCGACTTCCACGACCACTGGATCAACCCGGATGACAGCCGCAACATGATCAACGGCAATGATGGCGGGGCCACCATCACGTTCGACGGCGGAGAAACCTGGTCCACGCTGAACAACCAGCCCACCGCGCAGTTCTACCGCGTGGCGACCGACGACGAGTTCCCGTTCCATCTCTACGGCGGTCAGCAGGACAACAGCACCGTGGCCATCGCCAGCCGCAGCCTGTACGGCGGCATCGGCATGTCCGACTTCTTCGACGTCGGCGGCGGCGAGAGCGCGCACATCGCCTTCGACCCCGAGAATCCGCGACTCATCTACGCGACCACCATCAACGGCACGTTGACCGAATACGACCACGAGACCGGGCTGGAGCGCTACATCATCCCCTACCCCGAGTACGTGTACGGAATGGACTCACGCGACCTGCGCTACCGCACCAACTGGAATGCGCCGGTGGCGGTTTCGCCGCACGATCCTTCCGTCATCTATTACGGCACCCAGTACCTGCTGAAAAGCAGTGACCGGGGCGTCACCTGGAAGGAAATCAGCCCGGACCTGACCCGCAACGATCCGGAAAAGCAGGGCCGCAACGGCGGTCCGCTGACACCAGAGAATGTCGGCGCGGAATTTTACAACACGATCTTCTACATCATGGAGTCCCCGATCGAGCCCGGCAACATCTGGGTCGGCAGCGACGACGGCCTGGTGCACCTGACCCGCGACGGCGGCGAAAGCTGGACGGATGTGTCGCCGCCGCACAAGGGCGAGGCGATGATCAACGCGATCGAGGTCAGTCGGCACGAGAAGGGCACGGCCTACCTGGCCGTCACCGGCTACAAGCTGAACGACGACAAGCCCTACATCTACAAAACCAGCGATTACGGCAAGAACTGGAAGCGGCTGGACAAGGGCCTGCCCCCGGACGAATTCGTGCGGGTCGTGCGTGAAGACCCGGCACGCGAAGGCACGCTATACGCCGGCACGGAGACCAGCATGTTCGTCTCGTACGACGATGGCGGCACGTGGCAGACACTGCAGCTAAACCTGCCGCACGTGCCGGTCACCGACCTCAAGATTCGCCAGAACAAGCTGGTGGCGGCGACCCAGGGCCGCGGCTTCTGGATACTGGACGACCTGTTCCTGGTGCGCGACGCGGCCGCGGGCATCGGCGACAAGCCGGTCGAACTCTACGCGCCGGAAGAAACGCCGCTGATCCAGGAACGCGGCTGGCGCTCGGAGGACTTCGAGGCGCCCAACCCGGAATCCGGCGTGCCGCTGTACTACTACCTCACGGATGAGCCGGAGGGCCCTGTCACCATCGACATCATGGATGCCAATGGCAAGACCGTGCGTAGCTACTCGAGCGAGGAAAGCGACTACGAGCGCTGCATGAGGCACAACGAAGACCCGCGCCGGCCCTACGAGCCGAAGTATCTCCCGGCCAAGGCCGGCCTCAACCTGTGGCACTGGGACGGCAACCGGCAGGGCTTTACCTGCATCGAGGACATCACGCTTTATCCCGGCATGCAGGGCGCCAGCGTGCCGCCTGGCCAATACCGCGCCCGGATCACCGCCGGCGGGCAAAGCAGCGAAGTTGCTTTCAGCACCGCGCTCGATCCCCGCCTGCAGGCGTCGCCGGCCGACATCGAGACCTGGTCCGCCCGCATGGACGAGGCCACCGCATTGCTGGAAGACGTGCTCACGCACCTGGGTGGCCTGCGCCACGCCAGGGACCAGGTATCCCGGCTGATGAAAGACTATCCCGGAGAGGTGGGTCTGCAGTCCGACGGACAGGCCGCGCTCGATGCGATCGACGCGTGGGACCACCAGATCATCCAGCCGCTGCACCAGACGCTGGAAGACGAGGACGCCTGGGATACCCGGATGGCCGGCCAGGTCCGCTACGTGCTGGAGGTAATCGATTCGTCCGGAGTACCGGTTACCGACGGCGCCTTGGAGCGCCTGGGCGACCTCCAGGCGCAGTGGAAGAAGCTACAGGCCGATTTCGAGTCGATCCGGACCGGTCAGCTCGCGGCGATCAACCGCTGGGCCCAGGAGCACGAGGTCCCCTACGTGTCGGCCCGGATGCCCTGAGCCCGAACCGGCGGGTGCAATCCGAGGGCCAGCCCGAGGATTGTGCCCGTATCCCGGATGATGGCGCAGGACAGGTGCGCCTGGGCGCCGGGCTGGACTGAGGCCCGTAGCCGTAGCTACGGGTTGAAGGAAGCCCAAGTTCAGGTGTGCATGGACCAGCCAGGGCCGGGATAGGGCCTGGCGAGAGGGTTTCCATGGGCTTCCGGTGTATCCGTGGTGCTTCCGACTCTCCCGACGACCCGGTTCCCCTGCAAGAGAGCCAGGGCCGGCGGGTGCAATCCTCGGGCTAGGAACTGAAATATGCGTCCACCGCCCGCGCAAAGCGGGCCGGGGCATCAGGATCCATCCGCAGGTACAGCGACGGCTCGATCAGTTCGAGCTCCATCACCGCGAAGTCGCGGCCCGGCGTACGGACGAAATCGACACGCGCGTAGAGTGGAGTGGTCGAGAGTGCGCCCATGGCTTCGCGGCCGCGTTCCCGGAGCAGGGCTTCGGGCACCGCGAGCCGGATCTCGGCCCCGCGCTCCTCCTGCGACCGGAACTCCGATGCCGCCGGCACCTTCAGGATTGCGTGGCTGAACCGGCCATTGAAGTAAAACATCGAGTATTCACCCTCGCTTACCACCGCGGGCATGAATGACTGCACCATGGAGTCCCGTCCGACGAACCGGCGAGCAATGTCGTCGACACGCCCGGGAGGATCCCCGGGTGACAGCCGAAACGCGTCCTCGCCGTTCGCGCCGACCACCGGCTTGACGACCAGATCGGCGCTGCCCAGGCGCTCCCGGAACGAAGGAAGCGCGGCGGCGTGGAACACGTCCGGCCACAGCGTGGGCACGATTCCGACACCCTTGCCCTCCAGGTCTCGCATGTAGGTCTTGGCCAGGTTCCAGTGCACGAGGTCCAGCGGGTTGGCCAGGCGAGTCCGCCGATGAATTCCTGAAAGCGTTTCCAGAAAGGCAGGCACGTTATTCCAGTAGTCCCAGGTGGAGCGGATGACGACGGCCTCGAAATCGCCCCAGGACGTCTTTTCCTGGGTCCAGGGCAGCACGGAGACTTCCCAGCCCAGCTGCCGCAGCGGCGCCACCGCATGCTCATCGTCAATGACGAAATCGGCGGGATGCTCGAGCGTCAGGAATGCGCATTTCCTCATGATTACATGATAGGGCCACGGGCCCCTCCGGGCGAAGCCTGACATCGATTCAAAACGCGCATACAGGCAGGGTATGATGCAGGCAAGCCGATGGAATCCGCCTGGTACGAATACCTGTTCTCACTGATCACGCTGCACGTGGTGGTGGCCACCGCTGCCGGCGTGCACGTGCTACTTTACAAGCGCAACTCGCGGTCGGCGTTCGGCTGGCTGGGCCTGGTCATCGTGTTTCCGCTCGCGGGGCCGCTGCTTTACGCGCTGTTCGGTATCAACCGCGTCCACCGCAAGGCGCTTCGGATCGCGGGTGACGGACCACCGAGCGTAGCCGAGCCCGCTTCACCGGTTATATTCCCGGGAGGAGCCGCATTTGGCCGGCCTGGCCTGGCGGTGACCGGCGAGACACCGTGCCCCGGCAACCGAGTCAGGACGTTCCATGACGGCGAGCAGGCGTACCCGGCCATGCTCGATGAAATCGGCCGCGCGCGCCGGGAGGTCCTGCTCAGCACCTATATTTTCGACAACGACGACACCGGTCTGCGCTTCATCGACGCTCTCAGGGCTGCCCGTGACCGCGGTTGCGAGGTCTGCATACTGGTGGACGACGTAGGCATCCGCTACAGCTTTCCGACCATCATCCGCGAACTCAAACGCCAGCGCCTGCCTTTCCGCCGCTTCATGCCGTTGCGTCTGATTCCGCCCAGCCTCAGCATCAACCTACGCACTCACCGCAAGCTGCTGATCGTGGACCGGCGCCTGGCGTTTACCGGCGGCATGAACATCGGCGACCGGCAGCTGGTCGAGGGTCCTTCACCGCACCGGGCGAGCGACCTACATTTCAGCTTTCATGGACCGCTGGTCAAACCCCTGGCCGAACTCTTCGCGGACGACTGGAAATTCGCCAGGGGCGAGGAACTTGAAGACTGGAGGCCGCAGCCGGAACCGGCGGGTGACGTGCCCTGTCGGCTGATCCGGGACGGGCCGGACGACAGCCTGGACTCGCTGATGCTGGTCATCATGGGCGCGGTCGGCGCCGCTCGCGAACGCGTATGGATCATGAGCCCGTATTTTCTTCCTGACCGCCAGATGCTGGGCTGCCTGCAGGCGGCCGCCCTGGCCGGGGTCGACGTGCGGGTGATGATCCCGGAAAAGAACAACTGGCCCCTGGTTCAGTGGGCGCTGCAGCACAACATGGACGAGATGCTGAGCGCCGGCATCCACATCCTGATGCGCCCGCCGCCGTTCGCGCACAGCAAATGCGTCCTGGTAGACCAGGATTACGCGCTGGTGGGAACGGGCAACATGGATCAGCGCAGCCTGCGGCTGAATTTCGAACTGGGCGTCGAGGTGTTCGATGCCGATTTCAATCTCGCGCTGGCCGACCACTTTGCGGAGGTGGCGCAGCATTGCCTTCCATATACAACGGAGCGCCTGGCCGCACGTTCGACGCTGGTCCGTATCAGGGACGGCGCGTCCGCACTCTTTTCCCCGTATCTTTGAGCAGCGGGCTCACCGGAAATCTCTGCGGCGCAGCTATAATGTGGTCACGGCTGCCCTGACGGGCGCCACGGCGGCGGGCCCCCCGCGGGAGGACAGAGCGAATGCAAAAGGAAATCGAAAAGGCGGAACGACAAATCGAGCAGGCTGCCGCCGCGGCCCGCGGGCTGGCGCAGGAGGATCCGGAGCCCCCCAAGAAACTCGGCTCCAATCGGGGCATCGAAACCATGTTCCGCAGTGCCTACCGTGTGCAGATGGATCTGACCGGCCTGGCCGACAACAAGGCGAACATGATGATCAGCATCAACGGTATCATCATCTCGATCATTATCGCGGCCGTTGCGCCCAAGCTCGACACCAATCCCTGGCTGCTCATCCCCACGACGCTGTTCCTTGTCGGGACGCTCGTTTCGATCGTGTTCGCCATCCTGGCCGCCCGGCCGCGCGTCAGCAGCGAGCGCATCTCGCTGCGGGACCTGGAGCACAGCAGGGGGAACATCCTGTTCTTCGGTGACTTCTCCCACATCAGCGAGGACGAATTCGTAGCGGGTATGCTGAATCTGATGCAGGACCGCACGATCACCTACGAGGCCATGATCCGCAACATCTATGGCCTGGGCTCGGTACTTCGCAAGAAGTTCGGCCTGCTGCAGATCGCCTATACCTGCTTCATGGCCGCACTGATCCTGGGCGTGTTCTCCTTTATCGGTGTATTCGTCTGGATCCTGCTGAGAACCGGCTGAGCGGCCCCGGCGAGCCCTTCGGCGACGGAATGCGGATCGCCTGCCGCAGGTCAACGGCCCGCACGGGATTTCGCCTTACACTCGAGCCCTGACTAAAGGCACGATGGAAATTCCATGTCATTCATTCCCGGACGCCTCCTGAGCAAACTCTACAATCGAACCAGCCTGCGCAATGAAGCCGGAAAAGTTCGCTTCTCGGTCAAGAACCGGCTGAGTCCGGCGACCCTGAGCGGGATATCCCGCGTCGAACTTGACGGCAGGGCGCTACCCCTCGACCACATCGAAATCAGCTTGGACGATGGCTCATCCGTGCCGGCTGGCCACATCGCGCCGGACGCGCCAGTGGCGTTTCCGCTCGGTGCGCAGCTCCACTTCCGGCTCGATGAAGACCCCCTGAAAGCCGGTCCGCATGACATCACTGTCGTTTTCGAAAGCGAACCGTTCGGCGAACTGAAGCTGGCCGTTAGCGACGGACTCAACACTGGCGAACACGAACCCGGCGCCCTGCCCCGCGACGCGGAAGACGACTATGGCGCCGAAATCATCGAGGCGCGCCGGAGCTTCATACGGGAACGGACGGGGAGCACCCTGGAACACGTTTCGGCTTGCTCTTTCGACCCGCACGTGACGCGAGGCAACATCGAGCATTTCACCGGCGTCGCCCAGGTCCCGCTCGGCTTTGCCGGCCCGCTGCTCGTGCATGGGCAACACGCACAGGGCGAGTTCTACGTGCCCCTGGCCGCCAGTGAGGGCACGCTGGTCGCCTCCTACAACCGCGGCATGAAAGTATTGCACCGCAGCAGCGGCGCCAAGTGCGCCGTGGTCGGGGACAACATGCAACGGGCGCCGGTGTTCATCCTGGAGGACGGCGCCAATACGCGACGATTCGCAGACTGGGTGCAGAAAAGTGTCTCCGAAATCCGGACCGTGGCCGAAGCCACGGACCCCTTCGTCCACCTCGATTACATCGACACCTACATCTCGAACCGCTTCGTGTTCCTGCGCTTCAACTTCAAGACCGGCGACGCGGCCGGAATGAACATGGTGGGCAAGGCGACATTCGCCGCATGTAACTGGATACTCCAGAACTGTACGGACATCGACATCAAGCAGTTTTATCTCGAGTCGAATTTTGCCACCGACAAGAAAGCGTCGATGGTCAACATCATGCATACCCGCGGCAAGCGGGTGACAGCCGAAGCGGTCATCCGGCGCGACGTGCTGCTTGAAGTGATGGATGCGGACACCGAGTCGTTGTACGAGCACTACAAAGCCGCCGGCGTCGGCACCCTGCTGTCGGGCGCAAACAACAACGGCTGTCACTCCGCTAACGCGGTCACCGCGATATTCCTGGCCACTGGCCAGGACGTGGCCAACGTCGCGGAGTCCTCGACCGGGATACTGTTCGCCGAACT
>JASFKQ010000039.1:0-22308 GCA_050118555.1 Lysobacterales bacterium | reverse complement strand
GAATACTCCCCGATGGTCGCGCCCAGCCAGTCGACGCGGGTGGTCAACAGCCAGCGCGGAGAGAATTCGTACCAGTACCAGGCCCCGATATTCGGCAACGGTGCGTGCGCACTGACCGACTCCCGGCGGATTGCGGCCGTCTCGTCGCCAATGTAGGCTTCGCCCTGCACGAAGGCGCCGAGTTTGAGCCAGTGCAGGCCGGCGCCCGCGCCGAATTCATACTGCTCGCCCTTGCTGAAAATGCGGCCAAAAAATATCCGCGTCACTGTCAGGTCCACCCCGGCCTCCAAGGTTGCACCTGCTTGATACTCGACATCGTCCCAGATGATCGCGCCGTCGATCGTTTTTTCGCCACTGTCCGAGGTCTTGAAATACTGCCCCCACAGGGACCACTTGTCGCCGAATTTCCAGCGCAGCGTGCCGCTGGGCGTGATTTCGTCCGAAGTGGCGTCGAGCCCGTTGGTGAAGTCGATTTCGGATCCGGGGACCTGGCCATCCGCGTTCATCTTCACGCTTTTGTTCGGCAGGAAGCTGCCCAGGCTGACCAGAAAGTCATCTTCGAGCCAGGGATGGTGTTCGCCGCTCAGATCGCAGCGTGCCGGCGACGGTGCGGTCACGGCAACAACGGCCAGGACGAACGCCAGGACGGCGGGTATTCCTGTACGGATTGGCATGTCGGGCCTCCCTCTTCTTCCCATGGTTCTTTTCAATGCGCCTGATGATCGATCAATGTTACCGCTGCTCGAACCCGCCGCGCACCCTTTCAGGTCAATTGGCTGCGTGATGACCACCGACCGGTCCGGTCACCAGTGTCATGAACATCCATGCCGCCAGCACGACCAGGCTGAATCCAACGATGCGCCGCACGAAGTGATCGCTGAGCAAGGCATTGAGCGCCGGCGCCGCCAGGGTCAGGCCCAGCATGGAAGGCAGAGTGCCGATGCCGAACGCCAGCATGGTCGTCGCGCCGGTGACCGAATGTCCGGTCGAAGCGGCCGTCATCAGTACCGTGTAAACCAGGCCGCAGGGCAGAAAACCCCAGCACAATCCCAGTCCGAGGCGTCCGAGCCAGTCATGCCGCTGGCTGATGCGGACGATTAGCGGTTGGAGTCGCTTCCACAGGCCCGCCCCACTCCGCTCGAACAGATCGAGCCCTCTCCAGTTGAACAAAAATCGCAGCCCGATCAACAGCACCAACAAGGCGGTAATGGCGCGCAGCCACCTGCCGAGCGGTTTCAGGGCCATGATGTCGCCGGCCGCGCCCAGGATGCCGCCGGCGATCGCGCCAAGCGCTGCGTAGCCCAGCAGCCGGCCGAGATTGAACTGAACGGCGGGCCAGGCCATTGAGCGCCGGGCACCTACGCCCGAGAGTGCGCCCAGACTGCCCGCGATGCCGCCACACATGCCAAAGCAATGTCCGCTACCCAACAGCCCGGCCAGGAATGCCGTGACCAGGACGGCCGGATCCACACCGCTCATTTTGATTCCTCGTCGTTATCAGCCTGTGGCCCGTTCTGTTCATCTGGATCGGGTTCACCCGGAGGCTTCTGGTCATCGTCCAGGACCACGCTCCAGCCGTGGGACTCCAGGTCATCGAACTGTCCGCTGCGAATGGCCCAGACCAGGGCCCACACCGCCACCGACAGGAGCATCAGCGCGAGCGGTATCAGTACGTAGAGCATGCTCATGCGAAATCCGCCTCCGTTCGTGGGCTGCTTCGTGCTTCGATGGGCCTGGCCGAGCGCGCCACCAACCGTGATGCGTTCGCGACCACCAACAGCGAGCTCAGAGACATGCCCAGCGCTGCCATCCAGGGCTTGAGCAGGCCCATCACGGCCATTGGCACCACGGAAGCGTTGTACACCACAGCCCAGGTCAGGTTCTGTCGCACGAGTTGCCGAGCGCGGGCTGCGATCTCGCGGGCTCGGACTACCAGCCACAGTGAATCCGCGGTGAGGATCATATCGGCCGTGCTGTTGGCGAGTTCAGCGCCGCCCTTGGCGGTCATGGACACATCCGCCGCGGCCAGCACCGGGGCATCGTTGACGCCGTCGCCGACCATCAGAACCCGCCGGCCCTTGGCCCGAAGCTGTTCCAGGTACTGCAATTTCATCGCGGGCGTCTGGCGTGCATGCCAGGAATCCAGCCGCAACCGCCCGGCCACATCGCGCACGGCCGCCTGGCTGTCGCCGGACAGAATCAGGCAGTCCAGCCCCTCGTCGCGCAGATGCTCCAGGGTCCTGGCGGCATCCGTGCGCAACGCGTCGCGCAGCGCGAAACGGGCGGCCCAGCCGTGAGCGTTCGCCAGCCAGATTTCGTCGTCATTTTCCCCCGTCGTTTCCGGCCAGGCGAAGTCGCGGGTGCCGATGCGCCACGTTTCCCCATTCAGGCGGGCCTCGATGCCGCCTCCCGGGTGAACCACGGCTGCCGACACCGCCGGGAGGTCATCCGTTTCCAGTGGTGCGGCGCTCATGGCCGTCCGGAAGGCCTGTGCAATGGGGTGCGCCGAGGCGGATTCCAGGGTGGCGGCCATTCGCAGTGCACGGTCGCGGTCCATCCCCGGTACCGAAGGATTGAGCGTGACGGAGACGATCTCGGGCGCGCCTCGGGTCAAAGTGCCGGTCTTGTCGAATACCGCCGTGTCCACGCGGACCAACGCCTGCAGGCTTTCACCACGGGTCAGCAGGATGCCCTCGTCCAGCAAGCGCCGGCTGGCAGCCGCGTGCACGACCGGCAACGCCAGGGAGAGCGCGCAGGGACAGCTGGCCACCAACACCGCCAGCATCGCCGAAAAGCCCCGTGAGGGGTCGACGAATTGCCAGCCGAGCCATGTCAGTCCCGCGATCAGCAGCACCGCGACGATGAAAGCGGGTACGAGCCAAGCCGGCATCCCGCCCATGGCGGGACGTCTCGACTGTGCCATCAGCAGCAGCCGGCCGAGCGAAGAAACGGTCGTTTCGCGGCCCACTGCAGTGACTTCTACTTCGACCGGCTGCGAAATATTGATGGTGCCCGAGATCACGTCCTCTCCCTCACCGCGTGGCATCGCCCGCGACTCGCCGGTGAGCAGGGCCTCGTCCACTTCCGTGGCGCCTGAGCGAATTGCACCGTCGGCCGGAAAGGCCTCGCCGGTCCGGACCAGTATGCGGTCGCCTTCGACCAGGTCGGCAGCGGGTACCGTTCGGGGCTGACCTTGCTCAAGGCGTTCGGCCCACTCCGGCAGCAGGCGGGCCAGGGCCGCCCCGGCCTGCAGATTCCGGTGCCGCAGGACCATCTCGATGTGCCGCCCCAGTGACAGGAAGAAGATGAACATCACCACGGAATCGAACCAGACTTCACCGGCGCCCCTGAAGAAATTGATGCAGCTCGCAAGGAAGGCCAGCGTGATTGCCAACGCAACGGGGACGTCCATGCCCGGGCGCCCTGCCCTGATGCTGCGCCAGGCGCCTTCGTAGAATACGCGGCCGGAATAGACCAGCACCGGCAGCGTCACCAGCAGGCTGACCCACTCGAGGAAGCTGCGCTCCGCAACGGCGATGCCGAAGGCGTCGCCGGCATAGAGACCCACGGCGTACATCATGACCTGCATCATCCCGAGGCCGGCCACGCCCAGGCGCTTCATGGAATTGCGGCGTTCTTCCTGGCGCCCTTTTTCTTCAGCGCCGGCCAGGGGCAGGTGCGGCTTGTAGCCGAGCTCCATCAGCGCCGCGGCCAGGCTGCTCAGGCGGTTCTTTTCTGGGTCCCAGACGATTCGGGTATAGCCGGTTGCGGTGTCGACCTGCACCGACTGCACCCCCGACCGGCCTTCCACGTGGCTGCGGATCAGCCAGGCGCAGGCTGCGCACCGGATGCCTTCGGTCTGCAGCAGCAATTCGCGCTTGCCATCGGCCAGGGGTTCGCCCCAAAGCTTTTCCCGATCGTCGCAGGCCTGCCAGGCCTCAACCTGCCGGCGGGTGTCCTCGTCTGCTTTTCTGCCCAGGGCCTGCCGGAACTGGTAGTAGCGTCCCAGTCCGCTGGCGAATATCAGTTCCGCAACGGCCTGGCATCCGGCACAGCACACAGGCCGTTGCTGGCCATCGCGCGTGACGTAAAGGTTAACGCCTGGGGGTATGGGCTCGCCGCAGTGGAAGCAGTTACGCTCAATGTGCTCCATCGTGCTGTTGCCGCCCGTTGGATTCGGCGGTCTGAACGTTCTGCGAATCGCCCTGCGCATGCAGAGTGGCATGGACCCGCTGGTATTCGTCCGAATCGATAACCAACGGATCCGGGTGGGTAATGGCGAGGTAGAGCGTCAACAAGCCCTGGATGACCGCAATTGCCGGTATCGCGATGGCGACCCAGGGCCATGGGTACGTGTACCAGGGCCGGGTCTGAACGTCGTCGACGGGGTTTTTCTGAACTTGCGGCATGCTTAATTTCCAGTGGTTTGGGGCATGAGCGCCTTGGCTTTTATGACCCGGCGTATGGAGGGATCATCGCTGGACTGGAGCTCGATGTCCAGATTCTGCACGCCCTGCCCTTCGGTCCGTGGGATCCGGAGGCGAACGGAAATCCCCGTGTTTTCCTCTGCGGAGAGGTCGATTGGCCGGGCCAGGTCGATAACGACGGCGTCGTTGTTCAGCACCTTCATCTCGTAGTGGTGCGGCTTGTCGTCCATGTTCGTGATCTTCAGGGTGTAGACATTCTCCACGATGCCGCCCGGCAGTTCGCGATACAGGGCATTGCGGTCGCGAATCAGGTCGGCGCGCAGCGGAATTCGGTTGGTCATCGACCAAAGCGTGCCGCTGACGAGAATCAGCAGCAGCAGGCCGTACACGATGATGCGCGGGCGCACCACGTGCCCGGTCTTGTGCTTGAGGGCGTGCTCCGTCGTGTAGCGGATCAGGCCGCGCGGATAGTCCATCTTGTCCATAACCTGGTCACAGACATCGATGCAGGCCGCGCAGGCAATGCACTCGTATTGCAGCCCATCGCGGATGTCGATACCCGTCGGGCAGACCTGCACGCACAATGTGCAATTGATACAGTCGCCGAGCCCGGCTTCCGCCCGGTCCACGCTCTTGCGCCGACCACCCCGCGGTTCGCCGCGGTCCGGATCGTAGGAGATGACCAGCGTATCCTTGTCGAACATGGCGCTCTGGAACCGCGCGTATGGGCACATGTACTTACAGACCTGTTCGCGCAGGAAGCCTGCATTGCCGTAGGTGGCCAGGCTGTAGAAGATGATCCAGAAGGTCTCCCACGGCCCGAGCGCCAGGTTGACCACATGGCCGCCCAGTTCCCTGATGGGCGTGAAAAAGCCAACGAAGGTAAAACCCGTCCAGGCCGCAAACACGACCCACACGAACTGCTTGGCCACCTTGCGCAGGATCTTTTCGGCGTTCCACGGCGAAGCATCGAGCTTCATCCGTTTCGCACGGTCGCCCTCGATAAGGCGTTCGATCCAGATGAAGACCTCGGTCCATACCGTCTGCGGACAGGCGTATCCACACCAGAGTCGCCCGGCGAGCGCGGTGAAAAAGAACAGGGACAGGCCCGCGGTGATCAGCAGCAGCGCGAGATAGACGAAATCCTGCGGAAAAAACGTCAGGCCGAAAATATAGAACTTGCGGGCAGGCAGGTCGAACAGCATCGACTGTTTGCCGCTCACATCGATCCATGGCAGCAGGTAAAAGAGGCCCAGCAGCACCCATACCGCGACCACCCGTAAACGGGCAAACCGCCCGCTCACCTGTCGCGGGTAGATCTTGGGTTCCTTCCGGTAGAGCGAATCCCCGGAACCGGATTCACTCACCGCAAATCCTCCAGATCCAGATCAGGATTTTCCTCTTCCGGTGATCGGATCTGCGGTGGTGGGCGCCGTCCCCGGCCCTCCGAGTGGCCCCTCTCCGGTCCGCTGCGGATCATGAATGTGGTCAGCGCGCTGGCGAACAGGCCGACCATGAAGAGAAACAGAAAGCCGAGACTGTACGCGAGCTTCCTGCCCATCTCCCAAGGCAGCACCCAGGCATCGTTCAGCGCGTCAGGATCGAGTACGGCGAAGATCACAAAGGTGCCGACGCACGCCGCCAGAAAGGCGATCCACACGATGATGCCGATATCACGCTTGCGCTGGCTCCAGCGACCCGGGAGTTCGCGGCGTTCGTCGTTGGTGTCGGTCAAATCGGCGCCCGCCCTATCAGGAGTCCGACAGGCTCAGCACGTAGGCAGCCAGGATCTTGCGGCGTTCTTCACTGAGCTTGCCCTTGAACATCGGCATCTGGCCGTTACGGCCGTTGCGGATTGTGGTTTCAATCGTCGCGGCATCTCCGCCATAGAGCCAGGTGTTGTCAGTCAGGTTGGGTGCGCCGAGAGCCGGGTTACCCTTGCCGTCGATGCCATGGCAGGCCACGCAGAGGGTCTGGAAACGTGCCTGCCCCGCCTGGGCCAGGGCCGGGTCCGCTTCCTGGCCGGAAAGCTGCCGTACATAGGCCACCACCTCGCGGACGCCTTCATCACCCAGTACGGGTCCCCAGGGAGGCATCGCGGCCATGCGGCCGTTGGTGATGGTGGTCAAAACCTGGTCGTACGAGTCGCCCCAGATCCAATCATTGTCCGCCAGGTTCGGAAAGCCCATGGCTCCACGCCCGTCGGAGCCGTGGCACATCGCGCAGTTCTGGCGAAACAGGCGGCCACCGATTTCCATGGCTTCCGGATCCGCCTCGAGCGCGGCCGCGTCCATGTCTTTGAAGCGTGCGTAAATCGCTTGCTGTGCGGCTTCGGCCGCCTGCATTTCCTCCTGGTACTGTTTTTCCTGGGTCCAGCCCTTCACACCGCCGAAATTGCCCAGGCCCGGGTATAGCACGAGGTACGCAAGGGCAAATACGATCGTGATGTTGAACAGATAGAGCCACCAGCGTGGCAAGGGCGTATTCAGTTCCGTGAGATCTTCGTCCCAGACGTGCCCCGTCGAACCAACCTCGTCCCCGCTGCGGTCAGATACGCCCTTGGTCCACTGCAGAAGCCACCAGCAGCCGAAGATGCTGACGAGCACAATGATGATGACGAACCAGTTCCAGAATGAGTTCAACATGGATTACTCCTCGGTTCCTTCTGCCCTATTTCGGGTCTCGTTGTTTTTTCCATCGGCCCCCTGGGGTACGGTGCCATCGTCCTCTTCGAGCGGCAGCATGCTCATTGCCCGGAACGTGGCGGTGCGCTTCTTGCTCCAGGCCCAGGCCCATATTCCCGCGAATCCGAAGATCAACAGCACCAGCACCGCGCCCCGGGCCAGGTTGATGTCAAAGGTCTCCGAACCCATCTCAGCGCCCGCTCCGTGCCAGGCCTAGGCCCTGCAGATAGGCAATCAGGGCCTGCAGTTCGGTCTTGCCGTTGACAGCATCGGCGGCGGCGGCGATCTCCTCGTCGGTGTACGGATCGCCCAGCCCCTGGAGGACCTTCATCTTCTTCTGGACCAGTTCGCCGTCCACCATATTTTCCGCCAGCCACGGGTAGCCCGGCATATTCGATTCCGGAACCACGTCGCGCGGATTCATGAGGTGGATAACGTGCCATTCGTCGCTGTATCGACCCCCGACGCGAGCCAGGTCAGGCCCGGTTCGCTTGGAGCCCCACTGGAACGGCCGGTCGTAGACGGATTCGCCGGCCACGGAGTACGGACCGTAACGCTCGGTTTCGCTGCGGAACGGCCGGATCATCTGCGAATGGCAGTTGTAGCAACCTTCGCGGACGTAGACGTCGCGCCCGGCAAGCCGTAGCGGTGGGTAAGGTTTGACCCCCTCCGCCGGCTGGTTGACCTGGTTCTGGAAAATCAGCGGCAGGATTTCCACCAGTCCGCCCAGGCTGACCACGATAATGATGAAAACGGACATCAGGATGATGTTCTTTTCGAGTACTTTGTGTCCCCCGCTCATGCGTGCTCTCCCCAGTAAGCCGGCTCGGCCGCCTTGAACTCCTGCGGTTGGCCCTGGCCCAGGGTCTTGAAGACGTTCCAGGCCATGATGAACATCCCGGACAGGAACAGGAGGCCGCCCAGAAGACGGATTACGTAATACGGCTTGGTCGCGGCGATGGTCTCGATGAAGGAGTACGTCAGCGTGCCGTCATCATTGAAGGCTCGCCACATCAGGCCCTGCATTACGCCGGCGATCCACATGGACGCGATATACAGCACGATGCCGATGGTCGCGATCCAGAAGTGTGCGTCGACGGCCTTCACGCTGTACATGATCTTCTTGCCCATCAGGCGCGGCGTCAGGCTATACAGGGAGCCGATGGTCATCATCGCCACCCAGCCGAGTGCCCCGGAGTGAACGTGCCCGATGGTCCAGTCGGTGTAGTGGCTCAGCGAGTTGACGGTCTTGATCGACATCATCGGGCCTTCGAAGGTCGACATGCCGTAGAAACTGAGCGCCACGACCATGAATTTCAGGACGGGGTCCGTACGCAGTTTGTGCCAGTGTCCGGACAGGGTCATGATTCCGTTGATCATGCCCCCCCAGCTGGGCGCGAGCAGGATCAGCGAGAACACCATGCCGAGTGACTGAATCCAGTTAGGCAGCGCGGTGTAGTGCAGGTGATGCGGGCCGGCCCACATGTAGATGGCGATCAGCGCCCAGAAGTGGACGATGGACAGACGGTAGGAGTACACGGGGCCCTCGGTCTGCTTGGGCACGAAGTAGTACATCATCGCCAGGAATCCGGCGGTCAGGAAAAAGCCTACCGCGTTATGGCCGTACCACCACTGGACCATCGCGTCGACCGCGCCCGTATATACTTCGTACGACTTGGTCGCCGTGACCGGCACGGAAAGGTTGTTGACGATATGCAGCAATGCGATGGTGATGATGAATGCGGCATAGAACCAGTTGGCAACGTAGATATGGCTCACGCGGCGCTTGATGATCGTGCCGAAAAACACCACGGCGTAAAGCACCCAGACAATCGTGATCAGGATGTCGATGGGCCACTCCAGTTCCGCGTATTCCTTGCTTTGGGTCCAGCCCATGGGCAGGGAAATCGCCGCCGCCACGATGACCAGCTGCCAACCCCAGAACACGAGCGATGCGAGTCCGCCGGCGAACAGCCTGACATGACAGGTGCGCTGCACCACGTAAAGCGACGTTCCGATCAGTGCGGAGCCGCCGAATGCGAAGATCACGGCGTTCGTGTGCAAAGGACGAAGCCGGCTGTAGGTGAGCCAGGGAATGTCGAAATTCAGGGCGGGAAGCCATAACTGGGCGGCGATGATCACGCCGACCAGCATCCCCACGATGCCCCAGATCACGGTCATTATCAGGAACTGGCGGACTACTTTGTCGTTGTAAGTCATGTCAATGTTCCAGTGCTTCAGTCACGTTGTTGTTCCAGAGCGGGTGTCCCTTTTCAGGACCCCGATAAAGTCACCCGGCCGCGAGGGCCGGGTGACTGTCCACTTCAGGACTTGGCAACCCAGGCGTTACACCAGCCGTCCCGGCGCACCAAACGGTTCTGGAAGATGCTGCACGGACCGGTCTCATCGCCCTCGCCACCAGCGTACAAGGCGCAGTTGTGGCAGAACTGGTTGGCGCCTGCCTCCCCGGCACGCTTCGGGAACTTGGTGGTGTCCACCTTGGTCGCGTCGGGCGAATAACCCATGGCCTGGGCCAGGGGATCATCGGGGCTGACTTCTTCCGCCGCGACCAGTTCGAGCGGAATCGCGGTAAGGGCAAGGGCCCCGCCTCCGGCCTTCATTCCCAGCTTGAGGAAATCACGGCGGTTAATCCTTTCAACTTTACTCACTGTATACCTCCAGTCGGTGATTTTGGCGGCTGCCAGACCTATCCATTGTGCCCGGAATCGAGCCGCTCCAGCAAATCGAGCAGGCGGCTCTGCGGGAACGGTTTGTCCAGGAAATCAACGGCGCCCTGCCGGATCAGGTCGACCGCGCCCTGCAGGGGCAAATCGTGGCCCATGAATATGACGGGAACCCCCAGGTTCATGGACTCTTCGAGGATTTCCTGGGGAGAGCAATCCGTCAGGCTCGATTCACTCAGCACAGCAGCGACGCCCCCCCGCCCCACCAGGGCGGACAGAGTCTCACAATCATCGGCGTATTCCACCTGCCAGCCCTCGCCCGCCAGCAGCACGGTCAGGGCGTCGCGCACGCTGGGGTCCGGCTCCAACAGTACAAGAAGGCCCTTTTTCTGTTCGCTCGTGATGGCGTGTCCCCAGACGGCCGACCGATTAATATGCGCCGAAACAGGCATCTGGCGCATCCTAACGGCAACGCGCCGCCGGACCATCAGTAGAACTACGTAATTGAGCAAGAGCGGGAAGCCGCGGCAGGCAATCAGTCGCCGTCTTCGTCCGATTCCAGTTGGGCAATCATTCGCACGAGCGTGGGAAGAGAATCGGCGCACATCTTCTCCATCACGTGTGCGCGGTGAATCTCGACAGTACGGGGGCTGATACCCAGGTCCTCCGCGATACCCTTGTTGGACAGCCCCCTGACCAGCAGGCGCATCACGTCCTGTTCCCTGGGCGTACAGGTATCGAGACGTGCCCGGATTTCCTGCAATTCGAGGCGGTGCTGCCGCTGCGCACGGGAGGACTCGATTGCGGATTGAATCTTCTCCAGCAGTTCTCCCTCGCGGAACGGTTTGGTGAGGAAATCGTATGCGCCGCGCTTGATTGCGGAGACGGCGAGCGGGATGTCACCGTGCCCGGTGATGAAAATGACCGGGTAAGGAACGTGCCGCTGGCTGATGATATTGAAAAGCTCGAGCCCGTCCGTGCCGGGCATGCGAATGTCCAGCAGCATGCAATCGAAGGCAGGATGGCGCGACTCATTCAGGAATGCGTCTGCCGACTCGAAGACATAGCTGCGCAAGCCGGCGGCGTACAGCAACAGACGAAGGGATTCGCGGATGGCTTCGTCGTCGTCGATGATGCAGACCAGGGGTTCGCTCATGTCGGGTCCTCAGCCGATATACGCCAGGGGCAGCGCCAGGGTAAAACGGCTTCCACCACCCGGCGGTTCCGAATATTGCAGGCTGCCGCCGTGCGCCGCCGCAATGTTCTTGCAGATCGAGAGCCCCAGCCCGACGCCCCGGGGCTTAGTGGTGAAGAAGGGTTCGAAGAGGTGTCCCCTGCTCTCTTCCGGAACGCCGGGGCCATCGTCCGTGACGGACACCAGGACTTCACCACGGCCCCGCTCGACGCGGATTTCGATAACTCCGCCATGGCGATTCGCCTCGGTCAGCGCGTCCAGGCTGTTCTTGATCAGGTTGACCATGATCTGTTGAATCTGCACCTCGTCGACATGCAGCTCCTGCAAGTCCGTGAGTGGGTGGAACTCCAACTGGGTATGACTTTTTTTTATTTCAAATTCAAATAGAAGAAGAATATTTCTTATAATCTGGTTGATATCATGGCGTTTCTTGCTCACCGTGCCGCTACGGACCAGCTTTCGCAGTCGCTGGACCACTTCCGCCGCACGCCGCGATTGTTCGCCGATTCGATTGCATACCCGCTGCAGGTCGTCTGAAGCCCCGGCGCCGTGGCGTTCCACGAGTTTGCAGCCGGCATCCGCATAGGCGGCGATCGCGGTGAGGGGCTGATTGATCTCGTGTGCAATGCCTGCCGTCAGTTCTCCGAGGATCACAAGCCGGTCCGCATGCAGGAGTTGTTCCTCCAGCTGGCGGACCTGTTCCTGTGTCGCCCGAAATTCACTCAGGTCGCGGATGATCCCGACGTAAACGTCACCTTGCGGTCGGGAGGCCTGTCCCACCGAGAGCAGCATGGGAAAGGTGTCGCCGTTCCTGCGCTGGCCGAATTCCTCTCTGCCCTTGCCGATGATCTTGGCTTCGCCAGTCTCCCGGTAGCGCCGCAGGTAGGAATCGTGACGGCTGCGGTGCGGTTCCGGCATCAACAGGCTGACATTACGGCCCAACACGTCCTGCTCGACGTAGCCGAAAAGGCGTTCGGCGGCGGGGTTGAAGCGCAGGATGGAGCCGTTGTCATCGATGATGATGATCGCGTCCACCGCCGCCGACATCAATGCGTCGAAGGCGCCGTCGGCCAGCGCTGTCCTCTGCCGGCCCTCGTTCACCGTGAGGCTCCTGTCCAGCGGTGAGCCCGCGGCGTGGATCTCAGGCGCAGCCACGCCATCAGTCGGCGATAGGAACCGGGCCGGTTGAGTGAACGGCAGACGACGCAGCGAAGAAGGCGGTCGGAATCCAGCGGGACCAACGGGAGCACGCAGATCCAGCGTGTCACCCAGCCGCCGGGGTGTTGAACGGCGCGGACTTCCCCGCAGACCCCGACCAGCGTGGCCGTGCCGTCCAGAAAAAGGCGCAGGCGTCCCGTCGGACTTTGCCGGGCCAGGCGACGGAACCCCGCCGCGCCAACCAGCACAATCAGACCACAAAGGACGACTGCCCAATGACGGGCGATGTTGGAATACAGAACGGCGATGACGCCCAGCGCAGGCGCCACCAGATGCGCAACGGCCAGCCAAAGCGCAGGTCCCACTCGGACGTCAACGCAGTCAGGGACGCTCATCCAGAATCTCTAGCAACAGGGCTCGAAACGGCGCGGCGTCCCGGGCATCGGGGTGCTGCAGCCAGTCCCAGAGCTGGCCGTCTTCCGATTGCAGCAGCAATTCCATTTCGGGCCAGCGGCCGGCGTCGAGCTCCGGGGTGTGGCGTCCCACGAAACGCTCCAGAAGTACGTCGAGTTCCTTCATGCCCCGTCTGCACAGCCATTTCAGTCTCGCGCTTCGCTGCCGTACGGGTGATTGCATGATATGTCTGGACGGGTCAGATGCCCCGGCGCGCCATGAGCATTTTCTTGATTTCGGCGATCGCTTTGGCCGGATTGAGCCCCTTGGGGCAGGTTCGGGTGCAATTCATGATGGTGTGACACCGGTACAGCCGGAAGGGGTCCTCCAGGTCGTCCAGGCGCTCGCCTGTCGCCTCGTCCCTGGAATCCGCCAGCCAGCGGTAGGCCTGCAGCAGAATTGCCGGCCCCAGGTATCGATCGCCGTTCCACCAGTAGCTCGGACAGGACGTTGAGCAGCAGGCGCAAAGGATGCATTCGTAGAGGCCGTCCAGTTTTTCGCGGTCTTCGTGCGATTGCAGTCGCTCGCGATCCGGCGGCGCAATGCTCTGGGTGCGTATCCAGGGTCGGATGGTGGCGTACTGCGCGTAGAAGTGGCTCAGGTCCGGCACGATATCCTTCACCACCGGCAGGTGGGGAAGAGGATGGACCTTCACATCACCCCGGATTTCGGAAATCGGCTTGGTGCAGGCCAGCGTGTTGGTCCCGTCGATGTTCATGGCGCAGGAGCCGCAGATCCCTTCGCGGCAGGAGCGGCGGAACGTGAGCGTCGGGTCGATCTCGTTCTTGATCTTGATGATGGCGTCGAGCACCATCGGCCCGCAGTCATCGATGTCCAACTCGTAACTGTCGATCCTCGGGTTCTCACCGTCATCCGGGCTCCAGCGATACACGCGGAACACCTTGATGTTCTTCGCGCCCTGCGGCGCCTTGAAGGTCTGTCCCTTGCCGATGCGGGAGTTCTTGGGTAAGCGGAATTCAGCCATTGAATCGATCGTCCGTTGCCATGTTTCTTGCGGTTGACTCGGTGCGCGCGCGCATCAGTAGACCCGCGCCTTGGGCGGCACTACCTCGACGTCATCGGTCAGCGTGTACAGGTGCACCGGCCGGTAGTCCAGTGTCACCTTGCCGCTTGTGTCCAGCCAGGCAAGGGTGTGCTTCATCCAGTCGTCGTCGTTGCGATCCGGGTAATCCTCGCGCGCGTGCGCCCCGCGGCTTTCCTTGCGGTTTTCCGCGGAGTACATCGTGGTCATGGCGCAGCCCATCAGGTTTCTCAGCTCGAGCGTCTCGACGAGGTCGGAGTTCCAGACCAGCGAACGGTCGCTGATCTTGATATCCGCGAGCGTTTCGTGGACGCCGGAAATCTGGTCGCAGCCCTCTTCGAGCACTTCACCCGTGCGGAAGACGGCTGCGTTGTTCTGCATCACGTGCTGCATGTGCTCGCGAATCTCCGCTGTCGATTTCGTCCCGCTGGCATGCCGCAGTTCGTCGAACCCGGCCAGCGCCCGGTCGAGGGATTGAGCCGGGGCGGACGGCTGCCTGGCTCCCGGCTGGATGACTTGGGCACAGCGGTGCGCCACGGCTCGGCCGAATACGATGATGTCCAGCAGGGAATTCGAACCCAGCCGGTTGGCGCCGTGCACGGACACGCAGGCGGCTTCACCAATTGCGAACAACCCCGGCACCACTGTATCCGGGTCGCCGTCTTTCAGCGTTACGACTTCGCCTTTGTAATTGGTCGGAATTCCACCCATGTTGTAATGCACGGTGGGCAGCACGGGTATCGGGTCTTTCGTGACATCGACGCCTGCGAAGATCTTCGCGCTCTCGGCGATACCCGGCAGCCGCTCTTCGATCACATCCGCGCCCAGATGCTGAAGGTTCAGGTGGATATGGTCTTGTTTCGGGCCGACGCCCCGCCCTTCCCGGATCTCCACGGTCATTGAGCGGCTTACCACGTCGCGTGAGGCGAGGTCCTTGGCATTGGGTGCGTACCGCTCCATGAAGCGTTCACCTTCGGAATTAGTCAGGAATCCGCCCTCCCCGCGCACGCCCTCGGTAATGAGGCAACCGGCGCCGTAAATGCCGGTCGGGTGGAACTGTACGAATTCCATGTCCTGCAGCGGCAGCCCGGCGCGCAGCACCATGCCGTTGCCGTCCCCGGTGCAGGTGTGCGCCGACGTACAGGAGAAAAAGCTGCGGCCGTAGCCGCCGGTGGCCAGGATAACGGCCTGGGCCTTGAACAAGTGCAGCGCGCCCTCCGACAGGTCCCAGGCCAACACGCCGCGGCAGGTTCCCGAGTCGTCCATCAGCAGGTCGATCGCGAAATACTCGATGAAAAAACTGGCGTCGTGCTTCAGGGACTGCTGGTACAGGGTGTGCAGGATCGCGTGACCCGTCCGGTCGGCTGCGGCGCAGGTGCGTTGCGCGGTGCCCTCGCCGAAGTGCGTGGTCATGCCTCCGAAGGGTCGCTGATAGATCCTGCCGTCCTCGGTACGCGAAAAGGGCACGCCGAAGTGCTCGAGTTCGATCACGGAGGGTACGGCCTCGCGGCACATGTACTCGATGGCGTCCTGGTCTCCCAGCCAGTCCGAACCCTTTACGGTGTCGTACATGTGCCAGCGCCAGTCGTCCTCGCCCATGTTCCCGAGCGCGGCGGACATGCCACCCTGGGCTGCGACGGTGTGGCTGCGGGTCGGGAAGACCTTGGTGATACAGGCAGTGGTCAGGCCGGTCGCCGCCACGCCCATGGTCGCCCGAAGACCGGCGCCGCCAGCACCAACGACCACGACGTCATACGTATGTTCCTGCAGGGAATAGGCTTTGCTCATCGTTCAGGCTCCGAGCGCGATCTTGAGGACATGCACGACGCCTAACGCCATGCCGAAAAACGCGCCGGCCCGAGTCAGCAGCAGAAGTACGGTTTCCACAGCGGGCTGGTGCACATAGTCTTCGATGACGACCTGCAGGCCGAGCATCGCGTGGTAGAGCACGGCGATAAGCAGCAGAGCCAGGCAAGCCGCGTTCAGTGGGGCGGCCACGAAAGCCCGAGCCGCTGCAAAGTCGGCGTCGGCCAGACTGAGCAATGCGTAGAACAGCCAGGCGGTCAGGAAGACCAGCAGGAGCGCGGAAGCGCGTTGCGTGTACCAGTGGTGGACGCCGGACTTCGCGCTGCCCCTGCCCCGCGCCCTGGCGAGTGGATTGACCATGCTCACAGCATCACCCCCAACGCGACGACCGCCGCCGCGAGCGTCGCCGCGAGAACCGCCCAGCCCGTTGCGTACGCGCTTCGGATCTCCAGAGCCCGGCCGCTGTCCCAGACGAGGTGCCGGATGCCGTTAAACAGGTGATAGAACAGGCAGAACAGGCTCAGCAGCAGCACCGGCCGGCCCAGGCCCGAACCCAGGGCTCGGGTCAAATCACTGTAGGCTTCCGGGCCGCTTCCCAATGCGGCCACCCACCACAGGAGCAGTGGTGCGCCGACGAGGCTCAGGAACACGCCGGTCGCCCGGTGCGCTATCGACATCATGGAGGTCAGCTGCGGTTTGTAATAGGGCCCCAGCATGAACGGGGATACGGGTCGTTCCTTGTTGCTCATCGTCAGTATTCAGCCTTTCGATGGGTGGCGGGTGGTGTCAGAAATCGATACAGCGGCCGTTTTTTTCCCAATCCCCGAAGCGAGTGGGTTCGGGGCCCTTGCGGCCTCCGATCTCCCTCGGCTCGGCCGTCGATTTGACGCGATCTTGCGTGTGCGGGGCGGTCGGGCCGTCGCTCGGCGGCGCAGGTTCGACGCCAGCGGCTTTTTGCGGTTTTTCCGGTTCTTCCAATGCCGTGGTCCGAGGTCGGTTCGCAAGATCGAAGCAGTCAGGCAAGCGTACTGATTCGGCGTTCCATATTCAAGGCGGAGTACGCTTCATTGCGCGTTTCGATTCGCTACAATGCGCCCTGCCCGTTCCATCCTCGACAACAGGGGGTATGAACCATGAACTCCGTACCACTTCCCGCACTCTCGGTTGCCCGTGTTTCTGGGCCGGACGCAGCCGATTTCCTGCAGGCGCAACTGAGCGCTGATATCGCGGCTGTTGCGCCCGGCGCAGCCGGTTTTGCCTGCTACTGTTCACCCCGGGGACAGGTTCTGGGGCTCCTGCTCGTCTGTCGTCGCGATGAAGGTTTCCTTATGTTGGCGGCCCGGTCATTGCTGCCGGGCCTGGTGGACCGTCTGCGGATGTTCGTGCTGCGGGCCCGCGTGGAAATGCAGGTCGAGCCCGAATGGGCCATTTGCGGGTTGCCGGACCCGGGGGACGCCACAGTAGCCCGTTCCCGCTGGCGCGCCGGCGAAACCGGCCTGTACTACGCAGTGTTCGAAGAGGGGGCGCAGGGGTCCCGCAAGGCCCTTGACGCGGAACGGAACGTGCCCGGCTGGAAGCGAGCGGAATTCGAGGCGGGAATCTGCTGGCTGGGCCCGGAGACGGCGGAACGGTTCATTCCGCAGATGCTGGGCTTCGACCACATCGGCGCCGTCAGTTTCTCCAAGGGGTGTTATCCGGGACAGGAGATCATCGCACGGGCGCGCTACCTGGGGCGTGTAAAGCGTAAACCTCTGCTACTTGCGGTGGAAGGACGGATCACGCCGCAGCCGGGCGGCCATGCCGATCTGTTTCGGGACGGCGAATGGTCGGAAGCCACCGTGGTGGATTCGGTCCCTTCTGGGGAGGATTCGACCTGGGTGTTCATCGTCGGTCCGGCGGACCCTGATGGGGCCGGGGTGAAAGCCTTGCGGCTGGACGGCGCTGATTACCGCTGCGCGACGATGTAACAGACCCACCCGGGATCGGCGTCACCCACGTCGGCCGGGGCGTAGATGCCATTGCCCTCGTTGGCTTCTTCGTCCGTGCCTTCCCAGTACACGGTCACGTCGCTGAACCCGGCCTCTTCGAGCATCTCGCATAGCTCGGGAAGCGTCCAGAGGCGCCAGAAGTAATCGAAGGCGCGGTCCATTCGTGAGCCGTCGGGAAATTCGTAGTGGATGTAGCACTGCATGCCGCCGTCTATGGGATTGAACGAGGCCTGCTCCCAGATGTAGGTGAAGCCGTCGCACTCGCGTTCTTCCTCGATCTCGCGCGGGGCGTCGTAGCCTCCGTAGGCGTCCAGAAAGAAGATTCCGTCGTCGACCAGCCCACCGTGCACGCTGCGGAAATACTCGATCATTTCGGCCCGGGTAAGGAAAAGGTAATAGCTGAAGTTCATCGCCAGCACGATGTCGACGGGTTCAGCCGTTGTCTCGATCACGTCTTCGCGCAGCAGCTCGATCCGCTTTTGCTGGTCCTCGTCGAGTTGAGCGATGTTGTTGAGCTGGCCCCATTCGAGGACTTCCGGATCGACATCCACGCCGATGGCGCCGTGCCGCGGATCCCGCCTGACCCATTCGCAGGCGGTGTTGGCCGTTCCGCAGAAATCCTCCCGCAGCGATTCGGCTGGCCGTTTGCGCAACTCGCCCCAGGCCTGTTCGACAAAATCGATTTCCGCCTCGGTGTCCTGCACGGACTCCTGGTACAGATAGTGCCGGTCGGCCGTGTCGGCCATGGTTGGTTTTCCAATACGCATTGTCGGGTTCAGTCCGTGCTTGCGGTGAATCGTTGCGGATAGTGGTCCCGGACGTACTGCTCGATCAGCTCCAGGAACTCCTTCGTCAGGTTTTCGCCGCGTAATGTGCGGTGCTTCTTGCCGTCCACGAAGACGGGAGCCACCGGCGCCTCACCGGTGCCCGGCAGACTGATGCCTATATCGGCTTGGCGGCTTTCACCCGGCCCGTTCACCACGCAGCCCATCACCGCGAGCGAGAGGTTTTCCACCCCCTCGTAACGGGTCTTCCAGTCGGGCATGCGCTGGCGCACGAAATCCTGCACATCGCTCGCCAGCGACTGGAAAAATGTGCTGGTGGTGCGGCCGCACCCGGGACAGGCGGTGACCAGCGGCGTGAACGCGCGCAAGCCCATGGTCTGCAGAATCTGCTGAGCCACGACAACTTCGTCGGTCCGCGGCTGTCCAGGTTCCGGCGTCAGCGAGACGCGGATGGTGTCACCGATGCCTTCCTGCAGCAGGACCGCCATCGCGGCGGTCGAGGAGACGATACCCTTGCTGCCCATTCCGGCCTCCGTCAGGCCCAGGTGCAGAGGATAATCACAACGCGCCGCGAGGCCACGGTAAACGCTGATCAGGTCCTGCACGTCGCTGACCTTGCATGACAGAATGATGCGATCTGCGGGGAGCCCCAGTTCCACCGCCTGCGCCGCGTTTTCGAGCGCAGAGCGGATCAGCGCCTCGCGCATCACCGCCCCGGCCTCCAGGGGGTCGCTACGCCGGGCGTTTTCATCCATCAGGCGGGCCAGCAGCGATTGGTCCAGGCTGCCCCAGTTCACGCCGATCCGCACCGGCTTCGCGTGGCGGATCGCCAGGTCGATGATGGTCGCGAACTGGTCGTCGCGCTTGCGGCCAAAACCGACGTTGCCGGGATTGATCCGGTATTTGGCCAGTGCCACGGCGCAGTCGGGCACTTCCTGCAGCAGCTGGTGCCCGTTGTAATGGAAGTCACCGATCAGCGGCACATCGATCGACATCATGTCCAGCCGGCTGCGGATCTCGGGCACGGCGCGAGCCGCCTCGACGGTATTGACCGTGATCCGGACGAGTTCAGAGCCGGCCCGCGCCAACTCGGCGACCTGGACAGCGGTACCCTTCACGTCGGCGGTATCGGTATTGGTCATCGACTGCACCACGATCGGATGCTCGCCGCCAATCTTCACGTGCCCGATTTCAACCGTCGGGGTCGCGCGGCGGGTGGCTGCGGTTGCCGTTGTTTCCGTCAGCTCAGACATCCCCTGCTTCCCCATGAGTGTCCGCGGCGGAATTCTGGCTCATGGCCGGCCAGGCCGCCTGCAGGTAATTCCACATGGACCAGAGAGTCAATGCAGCGGCCGCGTAGAGCAGCAACTCACCGATCAGCGACACGGGCAGCCAGCCCAGATTCTCCCGGTAGAGCAAGAAACCGATGGCCGTCATCTGGAAGCCGGTCTTGGTCTTCCCTACCCAGCTGACCTTGACCCGTGAACCTTCCCCGATCTCGGACATCCACTCGCGCAGGGCGGAAATGGTGATCTCGCGACCGACGATGACCGCCGCGGCAATTGCGAACAATACCTCGTGAACTTCCTGGCGCTGGACCAGGAGCACCAGCGCAGTCGAGACCATTATCTTGTCTGCGACGGGGTCGAGAAACGCGCCGAACCGCGAGATCTGCCCACTCCTGCGGGCGATGAATCCGTCCGCCCAGTCGGTGACTGCGGCGAGTACGAAAACGATCATGGCGGCCACGTTCGACCAGCCGAACGGCAGATAGAAAACCAGCACCAGCACAGGCACCAGGGCGATGCGCAGAAGCGTGAGCAAGGTTGGTACGGTCAGGTGCATCGTGGTTCTCGGGCGCGAAAGCGATCAACATCCAATTATCGCAGACATCGGTGCTCAATGCAGTGCGCGAAAGATCTCTTCCGCCAGTACCCGGCTGATTCCCGGCACACTCGAAAGTTCCTCCACACCGGCCTTGCTGACGCCCTGCAGGCCGCCGAAATGATTCAGCAAGGCTCGGCGTCGGCGGGGGCCGATCCCGGGGATTTTCTCCAGCGAGGAACGCGTTGCGGCCTTCTGCCGCCGGCCGCGATGACCGGTGATCGCAAAGCGGTGGGCTTCGTCGCGCACCTGCTGCGCAAGGTGCGATGCGGGCGACTCGGGCCCGGGATGAAATCCTCGCGCGGGCGCTCCGCATATCCATTCCTCCTCCCCGGCGCGCCGTGCCCGCCCCTTGGCAATACCGACCACGGGGATGCCGGTCAGAGACAGTTCCGACAGCACCTCTTCGGCCTGACGAAGTTGCCCCCTGCCCCCGTCAATCAGGATCAGGTCGGGAAGCACGGCGCCCTCGGCCTGGAGGCGGCCGTAGCGCCGCGTTAGCACCTGCCGCATGGCTGCGTAGTCATCGCCCGGTTCGATACCCTTGAGATTGTAGCGGCGATATCGGGATTTGACCGGCCCGTTGGCGTCGAACACGACGCAGGCGCCAACCGTCTGGTTGCCGGCCGTGTGTGAAATGTCAAAACACTCGATGGTTGCCGGAGGATCATCGAGGTTCAACAGGTTTTGCAGGGATTCGAACTGGGCCGTCATGTTGGCGCGGCTGGCGAGCCGCATCTGCAGCGCCTGCCGGGCGTTGCGCACCGCCAGTTCCAGCATCTTGCGCCGGTCGCCTCTGGGATGGGGCTGAATGGTCACTTTGCGCCCCGCCTTCTGCGAGAACACCGAGGCCAGAAGCTCAGCCTTCGGTGGCGCGTGCGACACGATCAGATGCGGCGGCGCTTCGCGGCCCGAATAGTACTGGCCGAGGAACGCTTCCATCACGTCTTCCGGTTCGAGACCTTCGGCCTGTGTCGGGAAATGGTTGCGTTGCCCGAGATTGCGGCCGCCGCGGATCGAAACGACCGCCACGCAGCTTTGCGAAGGCTCCTGGGCGAGAGCCAGGATATCCAGGTCGACCTGTCGTCCGGACACGAACTGCTGTGCCTGCATCTGCTTGAGCGTGTTGATCTGGTCGCGGTAGAGCGCGGCGGTTTCGTACGCCTGCTGGCGAGCAGCCGTCTCCATCCGGGCGATCAGGCGGGTCATGACCTTCTGATTGCGGCCTTCCAGGAAGAGAATGGCATCGTTGACCTGGTCGGAGTAGTCCTGTGCGCTCACCAACCCGACACACGGCGCCGTGCACCGCCTGATCTGGTGCTGCAGACAGGGACGGTTGCGGTGGGCGAAGTAACTGTCCTCGCAGTTTCGGATTCGGAACAGTTTCTGGATCAAGTTGATGCTTTCACGGACGGACGCCGCCGAAGGATAGGGACCGAAGTAGCGCTTGCCGGTTTCCCGCGCCCCCCTGTGAAAGGCGATGCGGGGAAATTCGTGGTCCGTGGTCAGGACGATCCAGGGGTAGGACTTGTCGTCGCGCAGCAGCACGTTGTAGCGGGGCTTGAGCGACTTGATCCACTCGTTTTCGAGCAGCAGCGCCTCGCCCTCGGTTCGTGTCAGGCTGATCTCCAGCTGGGCGATCTGCGCCACCATGCGCATGATGCGCTCTATCTTCGGCCGCGCATCGAAGTAGCTGGAAACGCGCTTGCGCAGGTTGCGCGCCTTGCCCACGTAGAGCGGCTGACCCTGTGCGTCCTTCATCAGGTAGACGCCGGGCCGGCTGGGCAGGCGGGCGGCGAACGCCTTGCCGTCGAAAACCGGACTCTCCTCGGTGCTCACCGGACCGTCCTCTTCAGGATCCCGGCGTCAGGAGCCGACGGACGCGTTCGAGGTCTTCGGGCGTATCGACCCCCGCCGGGATGAACTCGCAGGCGGCGGCCATCAGGATCCGCCGGCCGGACTCCAGGAACCGCAGCTGTTCCAGTTTTTCCGCACGTTCCAGCGGTGTGGCCGGGGTCCGCGTGAACGCGCGCAGCGCGCCGACTCGGTAGGCGTAAAGTCCGACGTGGCGGCGCCAGGTCACACCCTGCTGCAGGGCGCTGGCGACGTTATCCGCATCGCGGGCGTGCGGGATCGCGGCGCGGCTGAAGTAGAGCGCATGCCCGTCAGCGGAAACCACCACTTTGACGATATTGGAATCGG
>JASFKQ010000038.1:0-22680 GCA_050118555.1 Lysobacterales bacterium | reverse complement strand
CCGCAGATGACTTCGCGGAGTCATTCGCAAATTACGTTCATGTTGCTTTGGATAAGCGGCCTTTCGACGTCCGACTGAAGCAAGGGGAGCATTCCGCGGATCTGCTGGGATCGTGCTGGACCTCCCCTCGCTGCGCCTCCAAGAGAATGGTTGTGGAGCATTTGCTCGCTCGAGCTGCACAGCTGCCCAAAACGATACCGTCGAAGAAGTGACGGGCGCCCGGCCACTCGTGGCCTGTGTGAAAAGTTGCGGTTTCAAATCGTTCGGCGATTCTGTTTCTGGCCAGACGCGGTGAATCGGGCTGTCGATCCGCTGTTCCCGAACCCGCCAACAATCGCAAATGTACGGCTCTGTTGGGTACGCCGTAAAACAAGCCGCATCGCTCTTTCGATCCGAAGTCACGCCCCTCGCTTCGGCATCAACCGCAGCCACCACCCTCCGGAGCCCGCTTGACCTCCAGCTTCACCTTGGGCTCGAACGCCAGGTCGAAGGCCTCCGGGTTAGGCTCGGCGGCGGCGTACCGGGCGCCGAGGGCCGCCTCGAACCGGTAGGCCGGCATGTCGTTGGCCCTGTCGCGCATCTGATGTGTCTGCAGGAATGTCTCGTCGCTGAACGTGCGAATCCAGTTGTTTACGCCGCCGTCCAGGATATAGACGTTCGGCAGGCTCTCCGCCTTCAGCCGTTTCCAGGCCTCGGTCGCCGCCGTTTCGTCATTGCTCATGGTGACGAAGACTGTGTTGGCCGGTTCGAGCATGAGCTCACGGGCGCTCGCCACCACCTGATCGGGCGCCAGGTGCCGTGCTCCCTGGATGTGGAACTGGTTGTAGAAGCGTTCGTCCCGAACGTCCAGCATGACCACCTTGATGCGGTCGTCATGGATCAGGCTGAGCAGTTCCGCAGGCAGGATCTGCACCGCGCGCTCATCGAGCAAGGCGGTCTGTTCGGCCTCGATGACGTGCCAGCGATCCTCGTTGTCGGGCTGCCCGATCACCAGGTTGACCACCGCGAGCGCAATCAGCGCCACCGCCCCGGGGACGGCCCAGCGGGGCGCTTTCCGGGCCGTCGGCCCGCCCACGGCCGCCTCGATCTTTTCCGCGCCCCAGAACATGAACAGCGCCATCAGGACAACCAGCAACACGACCGTCCCGTAGCTGAGCCCGAACAGTTCCGGAAGGGTGAAGCGGCCCAGGTAGGAACTGTCGAAGAAGACCGCAATGTGGCTGACGGTCTCGCCGAAAACGAAGATACCCGCGAGAACGCCCAGCACAAAGAATACGCCGTCGATCTTGCCAGTCGCCATGGCGACCAGCGACGTTCCGGGACAGAAGCCGCCGATGATGAATCCCACGCCCATGATCAAACCGCCCAGGATGCCGGGCCACACGTAGGTCGGGGGTACCCAGATGAGGTTGTAGTCCAGCAGGCCCACGGCCGAGGAGAGAAATATCAGGACACAGGCGACGATGATGGCGGTGAACATGACTTTGAAGACGGTAAGGTCCCTGAAGTAGAACTGCGCCGCCAGCTTCGTCGAATTGCCGAAGCCCGCTGTCTCCAGGGTGCCGCCGAACAGCGTGCCGATGACAAAGAAGACCACGTAAGCGCCGTAGTGGCCCAGTAACTCGGAAAGGGGTAACGGAAATTCAGCCATCGTCAGTTCCAATAGCGCCGAAGGAAGTACGCCAGCGCGTAGGCCCCGGCGAACACCGCAAACATGAAGGCCCAGCTGCCTACCGACAGGACGGCGCCGCCCGACAATGCCTGGCCGGAGGTGCACCCGCGCGCCAGGCGCGCCCCGTAGCCCATGAAAGCGCCGCCGATGAAGGCCATGATCCAGCGCGTCTTGTTGCTGATCTGCGGACCCTTGTTCGTCTCGACTTTCACGCGCCGCCCCATCAGGCCGGAAATGAAGCCGCCGAGGATGGTCCCGGCCGTCAGATAGACGATCCAGCTGTCGAGCGGGTTGGTGTCGCCACCCGCCATCTTGATCAGGTAGGGGACCTGGTTGACGTGTTCGGGGGCCACCGCATTTTCGACGTACACCAGCATGCGGTTCAGGCCACCGGAGGCGCCCAGTCCGCTGCCTGTGATGAAGAAAGCCAGGAACAGGACGATGCCCAGCAGGGTTCCCGCCAGGTAGGGGTTGATGTAAGGCTTGGGCCCGCGCGCTTGACGATCAGACATGGCTTGCCTCCTCGGTTAGTTCCGACGCCGGACGTGCTTCGTCCTCGACGTCGTCCCAACCGGTGATCATGGACTTGATGCCGGCCAGCGGCGTTTCTCCCGCAGCCGTGGTCAGGTATACGTGCATTACGATGAAAGCGGCGAAGGTCCAGGCCAGCAGCGTGTGCGTCGGCGCCAGGAACGGCAATCCGCCCACGGCTGAAGCCAATCCGGGCCAACGTTGCAGCCCCCAGATCAGGACGCCCGTAATGACCTGGGCCGGCAACAGGATATTCAGGATCGCCAGGTAGGTGATCTGCTGCAGCGGATTCAGGCGATTGTCCCTGGTTTTCTCCAGCGGATGCGCCTCACCGGCAAATATGCCGCGCATGTAAAACTCGGCCTGCGCCATGGCCCGCCGGACGAAGCCGTCGGGATTGGGCAGAAAACGCTTGATGGTGCCGCTGGCCAGCGTATAAAACAGCGCCAGGGCGGCGTTGATCAGCAGTATGAAGCCCAGGACATTGTGTACCTGGACGACATACGCAAAGCTGAACATGCCAAAGAAGTCCGGCTTGTGGATGATCAGGCCGGTGCCGAGAAGCCCCAGGATGGTGCCAGCCTGCAGCCAGTGCCACAGACGGTCGTAAACGTCGTACATGCGGATACGGTGGGTGGGGTGTGTGACGGGTCCGCGCCTGCGGCGTGCGACATACCGACCGACGGCATGCACGGTCACCCCAAGAGAAATGCCAAGGAACATGAGCAATCCGAGCAGGTCCACCCACGGCGGGCCGTCGCGTCCGATGATGTAGAAGCCTTCACGCTTGCTACCGGGCGCGAAAGCGGCGCCCCCGTCCGGGTGGGCCCTGGCGTCACCGCTGCGAAGCAGGGGCGATCCCGGCGCCGGAACGGGCATCACACCCCCGGGAATATAGTCTGAAAGCACGAACGCGGCTCCGAGAACGGATTTCTCTCCGTGGCAGGTGCGACAATCGCGCGTGGCCCATTCGCCGGCGACGACGTTATGGCTCACCGGATACGAGGCGATCTCGGCTGCCAGCTGGACCTTGTCCAGGCCAAGGTCGGAGAGTCTCTTGCGTATGGCGTCCGTTTTTTCAGGCGTATCGAGCCGGAACTCGCTGTCGCTGACTTCGCCATTCCCGTCGTCATCCATCAAGGACCGGAGCTCCATCCTCAGTCGGCCGTTCAGGTAGAGCGCTTTCACGAGGGTTTCCCGCGGCACCGGCCGCGCCGGCTCCCCCGCCAGCCAGTACCAGCTGGAGATCAGGTTGAACGGCGCGAGCTTGCGCGATCCGCCGACATTGGCGCGCGCCATCATGACCGGCCGGAAGCCCCGGATCAGGGTGTCGGCGCTCGCCGGCTCCCCGTCCACGGCACGATACTGCCGCAGCGCTTTGCCATCCTTGCTTACCAAGGTCCAGTCCAGGGCCTGAACCGCCGGGCCGAGCAATCTGGGGACATGGCAGGACTCGCACGCCAACGAGGCAAAATGCCGTGCGCTGTAGGGCAGCCACTGGTGGGCCCGCGCCGCGTCGTGACACGATTCGCAGCGCCGCAGACTGTTCTCGCTCTGCACGGCCGCCAGCCCGTGACGCGAATTGCCCTTGGCGAACTGGTGCAAGGGCCGCGTAAGGTAGTCTGAGAACGTCAGTCGGCGCGGGTCGAACCTGACATATTCGGGCTGCTTGTCTTCCGGGTGCTCGAAGTAGACCGGGTTGTTCAGCGAATAATGGCAATTGACACAGCCCACCACCCGCTCGGCATGAATGTCGAACGGGTGATTCAATTCATCCTTCCCGGCCACGTTCAATCCGCTTTGCGAGACCATTTCCGGCGAGATCAGCTGGCCTGTGCGGTTCGTCAGGCTTCTCTTTGAGGGGTCCGGATCGATGACCAGCGGCTTTCGGTGATCGGTGGAAACCTGCCCATGACATTGGGCGCAGTTGTCGTTGGTGGGCTTGCGAATATCCAGCAGACCCTCGTTCAGCGCTCCCTGGCCGTCGAACATGAAGGCATTCCACCGCCAGTGGCCATCCTGATCCCGGATCAGGACCCGCCGCTCCGTCAGCCGTGCCGAATTGGCCCAGGCGAAGTCGCCATCGGCGAGGGCCTTGTTGCGCGCCGAGGCGTCTGTGATGTCACTGTGGCACATCAGGCAGTCCATTTCGACTTTCGCGGCCACCGGACCACCACCCACGTGGCGGGAGCCGTAATGCCGCAGCCAGGCGCCGATGTCGACCGAGCCATCGTCGGCCATCGCGTCGTCGTAGCCCAGTGGATTCCAGTCCCCGAAATAGCCGGGGCCCGCGGCCCACGCGTGAATGGGCTTTTCCTTGCCGATCTGGCTCGCGCCGGCATCCGCATGGTCGCTGTTGGCCTCGATGAAGGCGGTGTCGTGGCAGCCCCCGCAGGTTTTCATGGTCGACATCGGCCTGCCGCTAAGAACCACCTCGAGTCCACCGTCGTCCAGCAATGGAAAAGTCGGGTGCAGGTCATTGGCGCGCAGCACCGGCGAGGCGATCAAGCCAAGCAATGCGATAGCGACAACTCGTCTCATTCCCCGCTGCCCCCTTTCGCGTCGACTGCTTGCCGCAAGGCACTGGCGCGGGCCATGCTGCCCCACTTGATCGGGTCACCCGGGTAACCCAGGACCTTCCAGTCGAGCCGCCCGTCTTCCGAGTGACAGTCCGGGCATCGCAGGGCCTCCTCTTTCGGGGCCACCATGTGCGTCAACGGCCAGAACATCTCCGTGTGGGCAAAGCCGTAATTTCCGCTGTACGGCAGGCCTGTGACCTGGGAACCCAGCTCCAGGGCCTGGTTCCAGTCGAAGTCCTTCCAGAAGCCGCCTTCGCCCGAAGTCACCGGCTGCAGCAGATAGTCGTACTTCGTGTCGTAGGGTTGCGTGGCGCGGTGCACCTTGAACGGCCATATACGGGCCTCCGGGTCGCGTATGTCGCCCTTGGGCGGGTTCAGCAACGTGTCGCCGCTGGGCGCCAACCTGTCGCCCAGCAGATAGCGCCCGGCCAGGCCGTTGAACCAGAAGTACTCCGGCACCAGATTTTTCTCATACTCGAAGCTGCCCTTGATCTTCAGGTATTCGTGTACGTTCTCTTCACGGGTGTCGTCCCCCGCCGTCGACCAGTCCCAGTGTGTCTTGGTGGCTTCCTTGCGGGCGACGCTGGGAATGTGGCAGGTCTGGCATGCCACGGCGTCGGTATGCTCGTTGATACGCGCGTCGGCATGCAATTGCGGCTTGTGGCAATCCGTGCAGGCCACCTGGTTGGCATTATCGACGCTCACCGAGATCGACCGCCCCCGGATGACGTGGTCTTTGGTTTGGTGGCAATCCACGCACTGGAAATCATAGCGGCCCATGTGCACGTCGAGTGCATCGTCCGGGTAGTAGAGGCTTTCATCCAGGTCGCCGTGCTTCACGGCGTTGCCGCCGCCACCGCGAAAGTGGCAACTGCCGCAGTTCTCGCGCGTCGGCAAGCCGACGCTCTGGGCCACCGCCAGCAGGTCCACGCCTTCTGCAGGCAGACCCTCGCGGCTCTTCTGATAGGTTCCGGTGCCATCGTGGCAGACCAAACAATCGACGTTTTCCTCGTTGTTGAAGTCGAAATTCGCGTCTTTCCAGCCATAGCCCGCATGACAGGCCGTGCAGCTGGCCCAGTTGCCCTGGATACCGATGCAAAAGTTGTTGATCGCGTTTTTCTTGCCGACCGTGATGGGTTCCGACCGGCCTTCCACCAGCACCGGGTCTGATTCCCACTTGAAGTGCGCGGTCTTCATGACCTGTTTTGCGGCATCTTCGTGGCACTCCAGGCAGGCGCGCGTCACCTCCTTGCCACTTTTGAATTCCTGCTGGAACAGGCTGCTGTGGTCAACCGGCTCCGCGCGCCCGGGCACGTGCTCCCAGGGCGTGTCCCGCTGCTGGCCCTCGACCAACGTGTCGGAACGGGTGAAATACCAGATGGGAACTGAGATCAGGACGAAGATGAAGATCAGGCCAGTGATCCAGCCTTTGCGAAAGGCTTTCATGTTCACTCCAGGACCCGCTTCGCGCGGCGACTCTTTATTTTAGAATATTCTAAATTTAGAGGCCAAGAGCCTAAAAGGCTGTGCCGTCATTTCATGACCAGGGTCAGTAAAGACGCCCGAATTAGCAAGTCGACCCAAACGGGAATTCGGTGGGAACGGATGTGGCGGCAATTCCGAATCCGTCACCGGCCGGGTAAGCCCCCCGCGCGGTCTGTGACGCAGGTCGCGACCCGCGCCAGGCGAATTTCGGGAGCAGCGCCAGGCGCTAGCCAGGACCGGGATAGGGTTTGGCGATACAGCCAAACCCGACTGGCGCACTATGCAGGCTACAGGGACTAGCCTGCATATTGTGCCAGTATCCCGGATGATGGCGCAGGACAGGTGCGGCTGGGCGCAGGGCTGGACTGAGATTCGTAGCCTTGGCTACGGGTCGAAGGAAGATAGTGTCCTGTCTGGCCTCTGATGACACGCTCAGCAAGGCAAGAAGCGACCAGGTGCAAGGCGCGCGAGCGCAGGACTAGCCGCGTTAATTCAAGCGAGCGCAACCACGCAGATGGTCGCTTATCGCCCTGCCCTGGGGGAGCCCCGCAAACGCGCCCATGCGGTGTTGCAGCCCTTGGAAAGGGCGCGCCATTCCCCGCGGACTGCGCCTTGCCTGGCCGCATATGCGGGGCTCTGAGTGAGTCGTCAGAGACCAGACAGGACACCGCTCAAGGCGTGCATGGACCAGCCAGGACCGGGATAGGGTTTGGCGATACAGCCAAACCCGACTGGCGCACTATGCAGGCTACAGATCAAAAGGGTATCGAATAACGATATTCTCGTTGCGATCAGGGCCGGTGGACACGATATGCACCGGCGCGCCGCACAGTTCTTCCAGGTGCTGGAGATAGCTCCGCGCATTGGCCGGCAGGTCATCCATACTCCGCGCCCCCCGCGAAGATGCCTTCCACCCCGGAAACGTCTCGTAAACCGGCTCCAGGTCACCCCAGCTGTGGGCGTCGAGCGGCGGAGCGTCGAGGATTTCGCCATTCAGCCGATACGCGGTGCAGATGCGAATCTGGTCAAAGCCGTCAAGCACGTCGAGTTTGGTCACACAGAATCCGCTGACGCCGTTCAGATGGACCATGCGCCGCAACGCGACCGCATCCAACCAGCCACAGCGGCGAGGCCGGCCGGTCGTGGCGCCGAATTCGTCTCCGCGGCGCGCCAGGCGCTCGCCGTCGTCGTCGAAGAGTTCGGTGGGAAACGGCCCGCCGCCCACACGGGTGACATACGCCTTGGTGATCCCCAGCACGTAATCGATGGCATCGGGGCCGACGCCCGCGCCGGTGCACACGCCACCCACGGTGGTGTTGGACGAAGTGACATACGGATAGGTACCATGATCGATGTCCAGCAGGCTGCCCTGGGCCCCTTCGTACATGATGCGCTTGCCCTCGCGGCGCAGATCGTACAGGCGGCCACTGATATCTGCCACCTGTCCGCCGAAGTACTCACCCAGTTCCAGCGCCTCGTCGAGCATGGCCTGGAAGTCCAGGGGCTCCACGCCGTACCGCTTCTCGAGCACGAAATTGTGGAAATCCAACACCTCGCGGATCTTGTCCTCAAGCAGTGGCGGGTTCAGAAGATCGGTGGTGCGCAGGCCCCGCCGCGCGACCTTGTCCTCGTAGGCCGGTCCAATGCCGCGGCAGGTCGTGCCGATGGCGCTCTTTCCCAGGGCCTCTTCGCGGGCACGGTCCAGCAGCGAATGCCAGGGCATGATGATGGCGCAGGCCGGGGAAATGCGGATGCGGGAACGGACTTCGACGCCGCGCGCTTCCAGTTCGGTGATTTCGTCGCGCAAGGCGTGCAACGAAAGCACGACGCCGTTACCGATCAGACACTCCACGTCCGGCTGCAGGATGCCGGCCGGAATCAGGTGCAGAACGGTCTTTTCGCCGTCGATCACGAGGGTGTGACCTGCGTTGTGACCACCCTGAAAGCGGACAACCGCGTTCGCGTCGCGGCTCAGCAGGTCGACGATTTTGCCCTTGCCCTCGTCGCCCCACTGGGTGCCAAGTACGACGATGCTCCTGGAAGACATGTCAGAATTCCCCCGGGGTGTTGACCCCCGCGCGATCCCGGCCCGGCTGCGACGACGTGGCACCGCCACGCCGGGCCGCTGAAACGGGACTGTATTGTGTACAAACCATTGGGTGTCAATGAATCACTTGCAGCAGGATGGCGCCCGAAAGCATGCAGATGATACCGATAATGCGAATGACGCGGGGATTCTGTCTCGCGGCCTCCGCCATGGCGCGTTGCCATACCTGTGGCGCCAGCAGGGGCAGTAGCCCCTCGATGATGAGCACCAGCGCGAACGCAATCATCAGGTCGTGCCACACGCACCCGGTTCCTTACTTGCGAGCCGTATCCGCGCCGAAATAATCGAAGAAGTCCGAGGACGGGTCGAGCACCATCACGTCGCCGCTTCCGCCAAACGCGTTTCCGTAGGCCTGCAGACTGCGTGAAAAGGCATAGAACTCCTCGTCCTTGCCGTACGCCTTCGCGTAAATTTCGGTGGCGCGCGCATCGCCCTCACCGCGCAGGGACTGACCATCGCGCTCGGCCTCGGCCAGGATCACCTGGGCGGTGCGATCGGCATCCGCGCGAATCCGCTCAGCCGACTCCCGGCCTTCGAAGCGATACAGATTGGCTTCCTTCTGGCGATCCGCCGACATACGGCGGAAAATCGACTCGCGAACGTCGTCCGGTAGCTCGATGGCCTTGATACGCACGTCCACGACCTCGATCCCGAATTCCGCCGCGGCTTCGTTGGCCGTCCGCGCGATGTCCTGCATGGTGGTCACGCGCTGCTCGGAGATCACCTCCACCAGCGTGCGGCTGGCGATCTGGTTGCGGATACGGTCCTTGACGATACTGTCCAGCCGGTTCAGCGCGATCCGTTCATTGCCCTGGGTGGACGTGTAAAACCGCGAAACGTCGGCGATATGCCACTTGACGAAGGAATCGACCGCAACGAATTTCTGCTCGGAGGTGAGCATCTGCTCCGGATTGGTGTCCAGCGTCAGCAGGCGGCGGTCGAACTTGCGCACGTTGTTGACGAACGGCAGCTTGACGTGGAGCCCGGGCTGATAGTCGGCCTTGACGATGCGCCCGAGCTGGAACTTGATCGCGTATTCCGTTTCGGAAACGATGAACAGGCTGGAGGTGACCACCACGCCCAGCACCACGACGATGATCAGTAAGATGGCTCGAGTCATTGCCTGGCCTCCCTGCGCGAGGTGCGACTGGTCGCCTGGTTTTCACCTTCCGGACCGTGGTCCGGCGTGACGACCGGTGGCAGCAAAGGCCCCTTTCCACTGGTGTTTCCTCCGGAAAGCTCGCCCAGCGGCAGGTACAATACGTTGCCGCTGTTCTTCGTATCCAGCAGCACCTTGCTGGAGCGCCCCAGAACATTTTCCATGGTCTGCAGATACATGCGCTTGCGCGTGATTTCGGGCGCCTTCTGGTACTCATCCAGGAGCAGGTTGAAACGGCCCGCCTCACCTTCGGCCAGCGCCACGGTGGACGCCTTGTAGCCCTCGGCCTCCTGCAGAATGCGGGCGGCCTTGCCGCGCGCTTCCGGCACCACGCTGTTGGCGTGGACACGGGCCTCCTCGATGTAACGTTCACGGTCCTCGCGGGCGCGAATCACGTCGGAGTAGGCCTCCCGCACCTGCGACGGCACCTGCACATCCACGAGGTTGAATTCGGTGATCTGGATACCCGCGTGGTAGCGGTCCATCGTTTCCTGCAGGACGCGCCGGCTGTCGATGCGCACGGTCTCGCGCTGCGTACCCTCCAGAATGGCGTCCAGCCGGTTGGTTCCCACCGACTCGCGCAGCGCGCTCTCCGCGGCCTGCTTTACCGTGATCTCGGCATCGCGGACCTTGAACAGGAAGTCCTGGGCCGCTGCGACGCGGTACTGCACCTTGTAGTTGATGTCGACCAGGTTCTCGTCCTGGGTCAGCATGTGGCCCCGGTCTTCGAGCGTCCGGATGTTGCTGATGTTGACCGCGGTCATGGTCTCAATGGGGCGCGGGAAAGTCAGGTTGATGCCCGGCGACAGCGTCCGGTTGAACTTGCCGAAGCGCAGCACGACGCCCTGCTCCGCCTGGTCGACGATGTGGACCGAATCGTAGCCCACCCAGAGCAGGAGGGCGATCAGCAGAATGGAGAACAGGCCGCCGTTGCCGCTGCCTCCGCTGTCGGACTGCCGCTCACCACCGCCGCCACCGCCGAACAGTGAGCGCAGGCGATTGTTCACCTTGCGAAAAACCTCTTCCAGGTCGGGAGGCTGCTGGTCCCCGGAGCCCCAGGGATCCTTGTCGCCTTTACCGGGTTCTTTCCACGGCATGCGTATCTCCTGATTTGGTACGTGTCGGCAAGGCCCGTTCGCGCGGGTTCAAGCCGCATTGACAGGCCCAAGCTTGGGTTCTGCCCTGTTGCTTTCAAGGCCACCGAGGAGCTGTCGCCGCGCGACCCTGCCCTCTTCACCCGGCAAGCGAGCCAGACGTTCCGCCGTTTCGCGCGGAATGTCGACGTGAATCAACCATGAACCATTTTGCGCGATCTGTTCGTCGCTGACCACACCCAGTTCAAATAATTGCGCCCGCAGGCGCCCGAGCCGCCCCTCGATTTCGATCCAGCGGTCGATGCGTTCGCTGGACAGCCGTTCGCTGATGGCCTCTTTGAGTTCCTCGACACCATTACCGTCGAGCGCCGACAGGCTGACGGAGACGGGCTCGTTCTCGCCGCCCCGCTGCAGCCCGGCCGGTTCGCCGGTCCGGTCAATCTTGTTCAGGACCCGAATCGCGGGGATGCTTCCCGCGCCGATGGACTCGAGCACCTCTTCGACGTCGTGCTGTCGCTCCAGTCGGTAGGGGTCGGAAATGTCGATCACGTGCAGCAGCAGGTCCGCCTCCCTCGCCTCCTGCAACGTGGCACGGAAAGCCGCCACGAGCTCATGCGGAAGATCGCTGACGAAACCGACGGTATCCGCCAGCAGCACGTCCCCGCAGTGCATATCCAGCATCTTGCGGACGGTGGGGTCCAGCGTGGCGAACAGCATGTCCCGGGCACCCACCGAGGCGCCGGTGAGCGCATTGAACAACGTGGACTTGCCCGCATTGGTGTAGCCCACCAGCGCGACCAGCGGGGCTCGGGAGCGGACGCGTTGGCGCCGGCTCTGGTCCCGCTGCCGAGCCACCTTTTCCAGCCGCTCTCGCAACTGCCGGATGCGCACACCAATCAGGCGGCGGTCCGTTTCCAGCTGCGTTTCACCCGGGCCGCGCAGGCCTATGCCGCCCTTCTGTCGCTCCAGATGGGACCAGCCGCGCACCAGGCGCGTCGACAGGTGGCGAAGCTGGGCCAGTTCGACCTGCAGCTTGCCCTCGTAGGACTGGGCGCGCTGGGCGAAGATATCCAGGATGAGCGTCGCACGGTCGAGCACGCGGGCGCCGCATTCCTTCTCGATGTTGCGTTCCTGGACCGCGCTCAGGGACTGGCTGACCAGCACCAGGTCAGCGCCCGTTTCCTCGATTGCTGCCGCCAGTTCCTCGACCTTGCCCTTGCCGACGAAAAACCTCGCTTCCGGACGGTCACGAGGCGCCCTGACGACGCCGACGACGCTCGCCCCGGCCGACCTGGCGAGCTCCAGGAACTCGTCCAGGGCTTCCGGACCGGTGGTCTTGAATTCAGGGTGAAGAATGACAGCGCGGTCACCGCGCTCGGCGCGTTCAAACAAGAGGCGCCCTCATGGAGGTCCCGACAGGAGTTCTACTCATTTTCCTCGTCGAACACCCGCACGTTCCGCGCCGGCACGACCGTTGAAATGGCGTGCTTGTAGATCATCTGGCTGACCGAGTTCTTCAGCAGCACCACGAACTGGTCGAACGATTCGATCTGTCCCTGGAGCTTGATACCGTTCACAAGATAAATGGACACGGGTACGCGTTCCCTGCGGAGCGCATTGAGGAATGGTTCTTGTAGCGACTGACCTTTTGACATGTCCGCTCTCCTTTATTGTGCTTTTGCCCGCCGTCCGTCGGCGAACGATGCCCGGGTACGGTTTAAGTTGGTGCAGAGGTCTTACAATTCAAGGAATTTCGCGACCTCCTGCATTACGAAATTCATCGCTGTATCCTCGGTCGAATCATACCACAGGGCGCCTCGTTCCTGCCTCAACCAGGTGATCTGGCGCTTGGCCAGCTGGCGCGTTGCCACGATGGCTTTGCGGACCATTTCATCGCGGCTCGTTTCGCCTTCGAGATGGCTCCAGGCCTGACGGTATCCGACGCACCGCATGGAAGGCAGATCCCGGTCCAGATCGCCGCGCGCGCGCAGCGCCCTCACCTCATCCAGAAATCCTTCGTCCAGCATCTCCAGGAAGCGCTGCTCAATCCGCTGGTGCAGCACCGCCCGTGACTCCGGGCAGGCGATAATCCGCAACACGCGCCAGCCGAGAGTCTGCTCCTCTTGCTCCTGCTGCAGTTCGCTGATACGGCGGCCGGTGAGTTCGATCACCTCCAGCGCGCGCTGGATCCGCTGCGGGTCGTTGGGGTGGATGCGAGCGGCGCTGGCGGGATCGAGGCGCGCCAGCCTTTCGTGCATCCGGTTCCAGCCGAGGCGTTGCGCCTCCGATTCGATTGCCGCACGCACCGCGCTATCGGCCGGAGGCAACTCGGCCAGCCCGCGGGACAGGGCACGGAAATAGAGCATGGTTCCGCCCGCCAGCAACGGCACCCGTCCGGCGGCGGTAATTTTGCGCATTTCCGCGAGGGCGTCATCACGAAACTCGGCGGCCGAGTACGGCTCGGAAGGATCCCGGATATCGATCAGGGCGTGGGGCGCTTCGCGCAGCATGCCCGCGTCCGGCTTCGCGGTACCGATGTCCATGCCGCGGTAAACGAGGGCGGAATCCACGCTGATGATGTCGACCGGGAAGCGCCGCCGCAACGCCACGGCCAGCGCGGTCTTTCCCGATGCGGTGGGTCCCATGAGAAAAATGGCCGGCGGCCTGCTCGAGCCTCGCTGTTTCATGGAACCGGCAAAGCGCGGTAACGGCCGCCTCAGCGCCCGCGCAGGAACAAGCGGTCCAGCGCCGACATATCGAGCTGAACCCAGGTCGGCCGGCCATGGTTACAGTGACCGGAGCGCTCGGTGCGCTCCATGTCCCGCAGCAGGGCATTCATCTCCGGCAGGCTCAGCTGCCGGTTCGCCCGCACCGAACCGTGGCAGGCCATGGTGGAGAGCAATTCATTGGTTTCCGTCTCGATGCGGCCGCTGCGGCCCATGCTGCCCAGGTCGGACAGCACGTCCCGCAGGAGTTGCGCCGCGTCGGCACGGGCCAGCAGCGCGGGAATTTCCCGCACCACCAGGTTCTCCGGGCCGCCACGATCGGCGACGAGGCCGAGTTGCGCCAGCTCCGCCGCCTGTTCTTCCGCCAGGTCCGCTTCCGCCTCGCTGACGGTCACGGTTTCAGGCACGAGCAGACGCTGGCTCTTGAGGCCACCCTCGCCATACCGGCGCTTGAGTTGTTCGTAGGTGATGCGCTCGTGTGCGGCGTGCATGTCCGTGAGCACGAGCCCCTTTTCGTTCTGCGAGAGGATGTACACACCGTGCAGTTGTGCCAGCGCAAACCCCAGGGGCGGCACCTCGCCCTCGGCCTCGGCCGCCGCCGCTGCCGGCGAATCAACCGGCGGGGCGGCGGGACCAAGCACCCGCGAGTACGCGGAGAGCTGCTCGCGGACCGGCAGGTGCATGGCGCCCTGCCCGCTTTGCGGCCGTGCGGCAGTGGCGGGGGACGGAGCGAATTCAGGACCCGCGCCGGGGCGAACGGCGCCCGCACCCGTGCCCGCCAGGGCCCGGTGCAGCGCCGAGTACAGGAAATCGTGCACCGCGCGGCCGTCGCGAAACCGCACCTCGTGCTTTTGGGGATGGACGTTCACGTCTACCCGTTCCGGCGGCAGTTCGAGGAACAGCACGAAAGCCGGATGGCGGCCATGGTACAGAACATCCTGAAACGCCGAACGCACCGCGTGCGCAATGAGCCGGTCACGCACCGCACGGCCGTTGACGAAGAAAAACTGCCGGTCCGCCTGGGCCCGATTGTACCGCGGCTCGGCGACCCAACCGTGCAATCCGATGCCGCCACGCTCTTCGTTGATACGCACCGCATGATCCAGGAACTCAGCGCCCATCACGCGCTGCAGCCGGCGCTCCTGCCCGGCGACGTCACCCGCCGGAGGCAAGGCGCTGACGGTTTTCCCGTTGTGCTGCAGTTCGAAGCCCACGTCGAACCGCGCCAGGGCGAAGCGCCGCAGGAGTTGGTCCACGTGATTGAACTCGGTTCGCTCCGCCTTAAGGAACTTGCGCCGCGCGGGAACATTGTAGAAAAGGTCCTCGACGACGACCCGCGTGCCTTCGGGCAAGGGGCTCGGCTCCGGGCCTGATATTTCACCCCGCCGTACGCGCACTGCCCAACCGTGTTCCTGCCCGGCTCTGCGCGAGGCCAGTTCGAGCCGGGAAACCGAGGCAATGCTGGGCAAGGCCTCACCGCGGAACCCCATGGTCGCGACCCGCTCGAGTTCCTCGAGGCTGCTGATCTTGCTGGTGGCGTGGCGTTGCAGCGCGAGTGCCAGATCACCCGCGTCCATGCCCTCACCGTCATCGGTCACGCGAACGGCGCGCCGTCCGCCCTCCTCCAGCACCACCACGACCCGCGACGCCCCCGCGTCCAGGCTGTTCTCGACCAGTTCCTTGACCACTGACGAAGGCCGCTCCACGACTTCGCCGGCGGCGATCTGGTTGACGAGGTGATCCGGAAGCAACTGAATAGCCATCGCGTAAGCTTAACCGGCTTGCCGATAACTCGCCATGTGGGGGTGTGCTGAACGGGGAGCAAGGAACGCAAAGGACGCTAAGGGCGCAAAAGGCACAAATAAGGTCCATGGTGGGGGTTGCCGAGAGTGTGCGGGTTCAGGCTGAACCCGCGCGGCGGATCGAACAAGGGATTTTCCTCCGCGGAATTCCCTTGTGACAACCCAGAAAATTACCGCCGAGGACGCTGAGAGCGCCGAAATGCCGGCTTTTTGACACTGCAGGAGCCGCCATCACCCCAGGGCTGGCGGCAAACGTTTGGGACCGCTCGGTACCCACTTCAAATAGCTCTTTCTTGCGCGTCTTTTGCCCCTTTGCGCCTTTTGCATTCCCTGCTCTATTCAGAACCTCCCGCGGCCTCCGCGGAAAATCTCTTGGGTACGCTGGTCAGGTGGTGGGGATCAGGAGCTCGGTGCCGACGCGGATGTTGTCGCCGTGGAGGTCGTTGGCGCGGCGCAGGCTGTAGAGGCTGACACGGTAGCGGTTGGCGATTTCACCCAAGGTGTCGCCCCGGACCACCCGGTGGCGCACAGGCTGGCGGTTGGCCGCGATCCAGGTACCGGGCGGCGGGCTCAGGAAGAAGTAGTCCTGGATGCCGTTGGAAATGGTATTCGCCATTTTTCGTTGCCAGGAGGGGTCTTTCAGCCGCTTCTCTTCCGACGGGTTGCTGATGAACGCTGTCTCGACCAGGATCGAGGGCACGTCCGGCGATTTCAGCACCACGAAGTTCGCATGCTCCACCTGGTTCTTGTGGGTTTTGCCCATGCCGCGCATCGATGAAAAAACGCTCTGCGCGACCTCGTGGCTGGCCTCCATCGTCGCGCTCTGCGACAGATCCAGCAGCACCGACGCGAGCATGTCATCCTTGTCCGACAGGGTGACGCCGCCGACCAGGTCCGAGCTGTTCTCGCTGGCCGCCAGGCGGCGGGCAAACTCACTGCTGGCGCCCTTGCGCGACAACACGAAAACCGATCCGCCGGCGACACTGCGATTCTTGAACGCATCCGCGTGAATGGAGACGAAGAGGTCCGCCCGCGCCTTGCGCGCCTTTTCGAATCGGTCACGCAGCGGAACATAGTAGTCGCCCGAGCGCACCAGCACCGCGGACATGCCGGGGCGGGCGTCGATGTTGCGTTTCAGTTCGCGGGCAATGGCCAGGACCACGTCCTTTTCGCGGGTACGGTACTTGCCGGTGGCTCCGGGGTCCTCGCCCCCGTGCCCTGCGTCTATGGCGATGACGACGTCACGGTTCGGTTTTTCCACGTCCGCCATCTGCTTGACCGACGTCCTGGCGGGCCCGGCGCCCTCGGGGAACAGGTCGACCACCAGGCGATGACCATAGTCGCCGGTCGGCGCCAACATGAAGCTCTTGACCTCGCTCGCCCGTTCCAGGTCCAGCACGATACGCAGCGTGTTTTTCTTCGGCACACCGTGACGTACGTTGGTGATGACGCCGGCGTGCTCCTCCACCAGTTTGAGGGCACTGGCCAGGTCGGACTTGCGCAGGTCGATTACGACCCGGGGCGGGCTGTCGAGTGTAAAAATCTGGTAATCAGCGGGAGCATCGAGGTCGAGGACGGTCCGGGTCTTCTCGGGATCGGTCCAGACCCGGAACCCACTCACGTCGGCGGCAGACACGGGTACCGCCAGGGCCAGCAGAATCCATGCAAGTGCGAGACGAAACGCCATCGAGATAATCAACCTCCAATGTCGATGCGCTAATAATGAATTGAAAATCGTGAAATTGCAAGAGTTCTCTTTGAAAAACCGCTAGATAGGATTCTAACCTAGAAACAAGATTTCAAATATCCGGCAAGACGTCCGACGCGAAGCGGTCCCCGCGGGGGGTAAGAACCTCACATCGTATGAAGCGTGTTTCGTCGGTTTCACCGAAATTCAGTACCAGATCGGCCTTTGGAAGCACCGAACCACCGCGTTCCGGCCACTCAACCAGCAACACGGTGTCGTCCGTGAAAAGGTCGCGCAGGGCGAGGAATTCCAGTTCTTCCGGATCCTCGATGCGATACAGGTCCAGATGCAGCACGCGCTGACCCCCGGCTTCATAGGTCTCCAGCAAGCCGTAGCTCGGGCTCTTGACATAGCCGCTGAAGCCCAGCGCATGGATATAGGCGCGCGCGAACGTCGTCTTGCCGGCGCCGAGGTCGCCGCGCAGGTAGATCACCAGGGGCGGCTCCAACTTACGCGCGAAGCGGGACGCCAGCGTCTGGACCGCCTGCTCGTCCGGCACCGTTGCCTGCCACGCGGGCCGGCAGCCGGGCGCGGTTTCCGCCACAATCTCGTTCATCGGGGCGCCGGCGGGTTGAGAATGGCCGGAAGGCAGTCGGTGATGTCGGTGGCGATCAGACCCCGCTCGCCGCCGCGCGAAGCCGCCAGGTCACCCGCCCCGGCGTGGGCAACCACGCCCGCCGTAGCCGCGTCCCAGGGCGTCAGGCCCTGCGCGAGCATGGCGCCGATCACCCCCGACAGGACATCCCCGGTACCCGCCGAGGCCATGCCGGGATTGCCCAGCGCGCAGATCGCGTAGCGGCCGCCGGGCTCCGCAATCACGGTGCCGCAGCCTTTGAGCACGATCACCGCGCGGCACGTGTCAGCCAGGCGCTGTGCCGCGGATACGCGGTCCTGCTGGATTTCGCGCGCGCCGAGGCCCAGAAGACGGCCGGCCTCGGCCGGATGCGGTGTCAGGACCCAGCGGTCCAGCGGAAAATCGGCGGGATCCGATTCCGGAAACAGCCTGGCCAGCCAGTTCAGACCGTCGGCGTCCAGTACAACCGGCGCCGGGCAGCCCATGCAGGCGCGGAACATGCGCTCCGACCAGTCGCTCTGGCCGAGGCCGGTGCCGGCCACCAGCACGTCGACCTGTCCGAGCAGTTCCGTGAGCTCCGCGGCCTCGCGGTAACCCCGTACCATGAGCTCGGGACGGGCCACGTTGACCAGCGCGGCGTGTTCCGGGCGGGTGACCAGGGTGACTTTTCCGGCGCCGCTCCTGAGCGCGGCTTCGCCACACAGCCGAATGGCGCCGCTCATGCCGAGATCACTGCCGACCCCGGCCATCCAGCCAAAGCTGCCCTTGTGTGAATTGCGGCGTCTCGGCGGCAATAGATTCGCGAGTATATCTTCCCGAATCAAAATTCCGCTATTTGGCTGGGAATCCCTTACCGAATCGGGTGTTTCCAGATCATTGAACAAAACCTGCCCCGCACAATCCGGCCCGTCAGCCGTGAATAAACCCCGCTTTCGGCCGATGAACGTCACGGTCAGCCCGGCCCGTACGGCCCTGCCCAGGATGGCGCCGGTATCGGCGCTCAGGCCGGAGGGAATATCGACTGCAACCACAGCCTTGCCGAACGCATTGATCGCCTCGACGGCCTCGCCATAGGCGCCGGCCGGCTCGCGGTCGAGGCCCGTGCCGAGCAAGGCGTCCACCAGCACATCGTAAGGCTCCAGGCTGTCCGGCGGCCACTCGATCACCCGGCCACCCGCGTCGGCCCAGCGCCCGGCCGCGGTCGACGCATCACCTGTCAGCCCCGAAGGCGCCTTCAACGCGCAAACCGTGGCGTCCAGGCCCGCTTCCAGCGCCAGCCGCGCCACGATGTAGCCGTCACCGCCATTGTTGCCCCCACCGCACAGGACAAGCCATCGGGCGGCGGAAGGAAAGGCCTGGCGCGCGGCCTCGAACACGGATCGTCCGGCCCGTTCCATGAGGTCGATACCCGGGATGCCATGGCCCTCGATCGCGCAGGCGTCAAGCCGCCGCACCTGCTCGGCGGTATACAATCTTTCGCACGGGACATTCATGGGTAAATTATAGCGGTGAAGAAACGAGCCGGTACACCGGCATCCGGACCGGGCGAGACTTCCGAAAGGCGTTCCTGGACCGAAAAGGAACTCGCCCGGCTGGCTGCCCGCATCAAGGTCTGGGGCGAGGAGCTGGGCTTCCAGCAGGTCGGCATCTGCGACACCGATCTCGCCGGCCACGAGCGGCACCTCGAGGACTGGCTGGCCAGCGGGTTCAACGGGGAAATGGATTACATGGCGCGCCACGGCACACGCCGCAGCCGGCCTGAGGAACTGATACCCGGCACCGTGCGCGTGATCTCCGTGCGCATGGACTACTTGCGTGACGACGTCAGGCCCACGCCGGAGGTGCTGGCGGAGCCGGAAGCCGCGTTCGTTTCGCGCTACGCGCTCGGTCGCGACTACCACAAGGTACTCCGGGCCCGGCTGCGCAAACTGGCCGGGCGCATTGAAGAAGAAGCCGGGCCTTTCGGTTACCGCGTATTTGTCGATTCGGCGCCAGTATTGGAGAAAGCTTTGGCCGAAAAGGCAGGCCTGGGCTGGATCGGAAAACACAGCAACCTGCTGCATCAGCGCGCCGGCAGCTGGTTCTTCCTGGGGGAAATCTACACCGACTTGCCCTTGCCGGTGGATACGCCGGGCCGGAACCATTGCGGCGACTGTGTCCGATGTCTGGAAGCCTGTCCGACAGGCGCCATCGTGGCGCCCTATCGCGTCGATGCGCGGCGCTGCATCTCCTACCTGACCATCGAACTGCGCGGACCCATTCCGGAGCCACTCAGACCGTTGATGGGCAACCGCATCTTCGGCTGCGACGACTGCCAGCTGGTCTGCCCTTGGAACCGCTTCGCCCGGTACAGCAGCGAACCGGATTTTGCGCCCCGCCATCGGCTGGACGCCGAATCGCTGGCGCGGCTGTTCGCCTGGTCGGAAGACGAATTCCTCCGCCGCACGGAGGGCAGCGCGATTCGGCGCACCGGCTACGAAGGCTGGCTGCGAAACATTGCGGTTGCGCTGGGCAACACGGGTCCGGACCCGGCTGAGCGCGACTCCGCGATCCGGGCGCTGAACACGCGCGAAGAGCATCCCTCCGAACTCGTCCGGGAGCACGTCGCATGGGCGCTGAAGCGCCTGATTTAGCGGTTTCAGGCGTTCTGGGCAGTGGGCCGATATGATATCATTGTGCTGATGCAAAATATCCCGACAGGGGCCTCAGACGCCCGGGGAAACAGCCCATAAGGAGAATTCCATGTCGATCATCGAACGCCTGCAGGAATTGCGAAATCATGGGGGGCCCGCCCTCACCCACGGTCTGCCTGACGACGTCATTCTGAAGTTTGCCGAGCGCGATCCGCGCCTGGGCGAAGCCGTCGACGTGGCCTGCGAAGAATTTGCAATCCTGCTCGAAGAGCGCCCTGAATTGCTGGCGCTGGACGAGGAAAGCCAGATTGGAGAGATCCAGTCGGAATTCGTCAATTTCTACGCCGATGACGCCGTGAATCCCTACGTGGGGCTGGCCGGCCGCGGACCGTGGATGGTGACCCTGAAGGGCGCCGTTCTGTACGACACCGGTGGCTACGGTATGCTGGGTTTCGGGCACAATCCCGCGGCCATTCTGGACGCAATGAACCGTCCGCATCTGATGGCCAACATCATGACGCCACAGGTGTCGCAGAAGAAATTCACCAACCGCCTGCGGCGCGAAGTCGGGCACACCCGCGGCACCTGCCCGTTCGACCGGTTCCTGTGCATGAACAGCGGCTCGGAGGCGGTCACCGTCGGGGCCCGTATCGCGGATATCAACGCCAAACTGATGACCGACCCGGGCGGGCGCTACGCGAACCAGCCCATCCGCAAACTCAGCCTGAAGGGCGGCTTCCACGGTCGGACCCAGCGGCCGGCGCAGTTCTCGGACTCCACACGCCCCAACTACTGCCGGCACCTTGCGACCTTCCGTGATTCCGACAAGCTGATCACGGTCGAGCCCAACGATATCGAGCAGCTGCGCCAAGTCTTCAGCTGGGCGGAGTCCAACCGGTTCTTCATCGAGGCGTTTTTCCTCGAGCCCGTGATGGGCGAAGGCAATCCCGGCATGGCGATCACGCCGGAGTTCTACGCGGAGGCCCGGCGCCTGACGCTCGAACACGGCTCACTGATGCTGGTGGATTCGATCCAGGCCGGCCTGCGCGCGCACGGTGTACTGTCGATCGTCGATTACCCCGGGTTCGACGACGTGGAAGCCCCGGACATGGAAACCTATTCGAAGGCGCTGAACGCCGGGCAATATCCGCTTTCGGTCCTGGCCATGAACGAGCGTGCGGCGGGTCTGTACCGCAAGGGCGTGTACGGCAACACGATGACGTCCAATCCCCGCGCGCTGGACGTGGCCTGCGCCGTGCTCGATGCGCTGACCCCCGAATTGCGGCAGAACATCCGCGATCGCGGCCGGGAGTGCGTCGAGAAACTCCGGGCGATGGCGACCGAACTGGGCGACCGGGTTACCGGCATACAGGGCACGGGCCTGCTGTTCAGCGTCGGCCTGGACGGTAGCCGTTACAAGAGCTTTGGCTCACAGTCGATCGAGGAATACCTGCGGATTCGCGGCATCAACGTCATCCACGGCGGCACGAACTCGTTGCGCTTCACGCCTCATTTCCGCATGAGCAGCGAGGAAGTGGACCTGCTGGTGGAAGCCACCAGGGATGCCATCCTGCACGGTCCCGTGAAAGCAGCCGAAGGCGAGGCGGCGGCCGCCTGACCATACGGCATCTTCGAAAAAAAGAGAAAAGGGCGGCCACTGGCCGCCCTTTTTGTTGCCGCGGCAGCTCAATCCAAATTCATCACCTTGAAAAGCGCGGGCGAAAGAATATTTCCGCGGAGGACGCAGAGAACGCGGAATGATCAAGAAAGAACGAGACTCCGCTGCACCAATCTAGAAGTTTTTCCGCGTCCTCTGCGTCCTCCGCAGAAATCTCTTGCTCTTACCGCCACGGGCCGAAAAAGATCGCCGCGGACCGTCCGGAGAGAAACGGCCGCGGCGGATTGCGCCCGGGAAGCAAACGGCCCCGTGCGCGGGACCCTCGTCGAACCGATCAGGAAGCCAACAGGGCCTGCACGAGCCGGAGCGAGAGCCAACACCAGCCCATCAGTGCCGCAAAGCCCGCCGTGTTACCCAGTACTGACAGCGCGAGGCGCAGCCCGGACCCGGCCTGCGGCGCCGTAGCGCGCGCAGGCATCGACGAGGCAGGTGGCGAACTCAGCGTGGCGGGCTGTAGGCGCGGCAGGGCCTGGGCGGCATGGCTTTCCGTCGCGAGAAACATGGCAAGGCTGTTGATCATGGTCGGCTCTCTCTTGGCTCAGGCACATCAGAACACGGGCCGTTCTCAAAGGCTGAGAATGCGCTTTTAAAAAAGATGGAACGCAAAGGACGCTAAAGGCCGCTAAAGGCGCCAAAAACGTTTCCGGGCCAGGCGGTCAGAGAGCACTGTGCCGATTTCCTCGACTGCGGCGTCGTAGAGTGACGGTAAAAAAAGAGATTTCCGCTGAAAACGCTGAAAACGCTGAAAAGCTCTTATATTGGTTCATTGGGCCACGGGGCCACCCAGGCTGATCCCGAGCAAGGCTCGGTCCTACGGTGGGTTCGGTTTGCCACCCGTGGGGCGACCGTTGGCCGCGATGGGGCCACGGGGCCACCCAGGCTGATCCCGAGCA